>CADDYT010000182.1 GCA_902810755.1 Chloroflexota bacterium | reverse complement strand
CGCGCCGCTATGAGAATCTGCTGCATGGTGACGCCTGTGTCCGGGTCGTCGTGGGCAGCGAGGAAGGCGGCGTTGAGCGCGATATTGTGGATGCTGCCGCCGCTCAGGTTGAGGCGCGCCAGCCAGTCGTAGTCCAGCGCCTGCCGGGGAACGTCGTCAGGGAAAACCTGCTGCCAGATGCGCTTGCGCTCGGCTGGCCCCGGGAAGGGGAAGTTGACGACGAAGCGCAGGCGGCGCAGGAAGGCCGTGTCCAGCGCGCTCTTCATGTTGGTCGCCAGAATCGCCAGGCCGCGATACGCCTCCATGCGCTGCAAAAGATAATCGATCTCGATATTGGCGAAGCGATCAAGGCTCTCCTTGACCTCGCTGCGTTTGCCGAAGAGGGCGTCGGCTTCGTCGAAGAAGAGAATGGCCCCTCCGTCTTCGGCGGCATCGAAGAGGCGGCGCAGGTTTTTCTCGGTCTCGCCGATATATTTGTTTACCACCGCCGAAAGGTCGATGCGGTAGAGGTTGAGTTTCAGATCGTTGGCGATGACTTCCGCCGTCATCGTCTTGCCTGATCCCGGCGGCCCGGCGAACAGCACGCTGATGCCCAGCCCCCGGTTCATCTGTTCGGCAAAGCCCCAGTCCTCATAGACGGTGTGGCGCAGCCCGACCTGATCGGCGATCTGGTGCAACAGGCGCAGTTGCTCATCGGGCAGCACGAGGTCGTTCCAGGTGGCCTTCGTATCCAGTCGCTGCGCCAGGTTGTCCATACGCGGCCGCGAGGCGAGGCGGCAGGCGAGCCAGAGCCGTTCCGAGAGCGTATCTCTGTCTCCGGCCTCCTCATCCAGTTCCGCCTGCGCCGTGCGATGGATGACATGCAGGTTGAGGTTGAACTGGCTGGCGAGCATGGCGGTGATTCTGTCTTCAACTCCTTGTAGCGCCTCTTTCCATGCGTCCTTCTGCTCAGCAGGCGTTGGTTTGCCAACGTCCAGGGCGAGATGGGTATGGTTCAGGCGCGGCCAGGGTTCGCGCACGCCGAGGAAGAAGAGACCTTCGCTGTGGGCCAGGAAACGATTGAGCGCGTGTATCACGCCGCGCCCATCGTCCGGCGCGTTGCCATCCATCTCCTGCCCATCCAGATAGAGAGCCAGGGGCAGCAAGAGGCTCTCGCGCTGCCAGAGACGGGCCAGGGTTTCCAGTTCGGCGGCCTGCGTCGGCAGCGTTTCCAGCGGCAGACGATAGAGCAGATGCTGGCCCAGCCCGGCAACGGCCTGCGCGGCCACCAGATGTTTGCTAGCCGCGTCCGGCCCCGCCAGTTGAATAAGCGGCAGTGAATCGCCCGTCTTGATGGCATGCCGCCAGGCGCGCAGGATGTCCTGCACAACGGCCTGCTGCGAGGGCGGCAGCGTGAATTGATCCGCGTCCACGTCAAACGGGGCGACGAACGAGGCCAGCCGGTCATCAAGATAGTTTAAGCCATTGACATAATTGACGATGCGCTCATCCGCGCTCAGCGCGCTGGTGGTGAGCGGCTGCGCTCCCGGCTGGTGAATGTCGATCAGCCGCCAGTAGCGCAGCGGGCGGCGGGGCGAGAGAATATCCCACGAGGGGTTGTCGAAGAGCGCGTGGGCCAGCGCGAAGGTGGGATAAGGCTGGTTTGGATTGTCCTGAGCGCGGGCGCACAGGCTGGCAGTGTGCGTATCCAGTTCCATCGCAATGCAGAGCAGCAGGGTGTCGCGCTCGAAATCAGAAAGTCCGAAACGCCTGCTCAAGAGTACCAGTGCAGGCGGCGCCTCGCCGTTGCTCTGCTGCGCAAGATCGGCCAGCGCGTCGGCCTGCTGCTTGATCTGCTCGTCGGTAACAGGCTCAGCTTTCGACGCAGGCACGGAGACGGACGCGGGCGCAGGCGTGGGAGCCGGTGGTAACGTCGGAGCTGGGCGCGGCGACGGGCGGCCCAGGAAGCCGCGTTTCGGAGCCGCAGCCGGGGCAACGGCAGGTACCGGCGCAGCCGACAGCGGCGTGATGGGTGTCTGCCTGTCAGGCCATGCTTGCGCCAGCCGCTCCAGACGGAGCCGCAGCCACGTCAACGCGGTTGAGAGATAGCGCGTATTCTGTTCTTGCCAGCGTTCCTGTTCATTCATGGGATAACCACCTGCTGGTTTTTATCGAAAGTCGGTAAACCGGTTTGCGCATCCTGCGTGACTAGCAGGGTATCAACGCCATCGACACGCAGGCGCACGAAATAGGTGCCTGCATCGATAGCTCCTACATCGAACGACAGGCCGGTAATGGCCTGCGGAGACTGGGGCGGCACGGCAGGGGGCGGCGGGAAGACAAACGGCACTTCCCGGTCGCCGATCAAGAGAGCGACTCGCTGGCCCGGTAGCACACCGGGGTTGCAGTCCAGCGTGACCGTCGCGCCGGTGTGATCGCCCTGGAGCTGTATGTTACTGATGGTCGGGGCCAGCGCGAGCGGCAGTTCGTTGCTGATCGCCGCGAAACCATCATCGTTGGTAAAACTCAGCGAGACGCTGTAGAAGCCAACCGGCCACGTTGTCGGCGCGGTCGGATCTGGCAAAGCTGGTGGTGTGGCCGGGATGGTCACGGTCATCTTCTGCGCCGTTGTTCCCGCGTCGGGCGCAAGCGGCCAGGTGAAGCCGAAGCGCGTCTGGGCCAGCGATACCTGCGCGTTCTTCGCATCCAGATGAAACCCCTCAATGGTCAGTCGCTCGCCAACCCGGATTGCCGATTGTATCTTCGTGGGCAGGCTCAGACCGGTGAGCGTGGTAAAGGGCGGCAGCATGCTTCCCTGCGACGTAATACCCTTATCGTTCTTGCCGCGAGTCAGCACCGGCAGCGGTGTTCTGACCGCACGCGCGCTTTCGATCAACACGACGGATATCTCATAGGAGACCGAGATGCGATATTGCGTCAGGAAGCCGGACCAGAGGCGGAAAATCTCTTCGACCGTCAGCGGCTGCAGTGTGATGCGCACGCGCTCGATCTGATTTTCCAGGTCGCTATCGATATCAGGGGGCAGGGCATCCTTGATCTCCTGAGCGCCGAGCAGCGGGTGATCGTAGAAGATGCTCATGGCGTGGCCGAGCAGGCGATGGCCGAGGCTATCGTCGTCACCTTCGCCATAGGCGGTGAGCATATAATAGAGATTGAGGGCCAGAGGCGGGATCGCCGTCTCGCCAGCTCTGACGCGCTGCGGAATATCCATGTTGCGCCAGGCGGCATTGGGCAGCACCTGATAAAGGAAGAGATTGATCTGGTTGTCGGTGCTGGTGCCGTCCCGCGCCTTATCCGGCGGCTTTGTGGTGATGCTCACATTGCTGCCATTCAGCCCGGTTCCCTGATTGACGCTTTCCAGCAGGTTGCGCAGGGTGGCAGTGACGGCGGCGATGGCAAGCGCATTACTCATCATTGCCCTCCTTTCGCCTGTCGATCCAGATACTCCTCCAGGCTCACCATGCGCGGCCCCGGTCGCGGGGTCTGTCGCTGCGCCGGGGGCGGCTGTGTTGCTCGCACCTCAATGCGCCCGATCGTGACCTGAATCGTCGGCGCTGGCGTGGCCATCGGCGCTGTCCCTTCTGGCGAAAGTTCATGCCGGTTCGCCACAGCATCCGCCGCCGCCCATCGTAAGTTCGCCCGCGAACGACTCGCTGCTGGCAGGATCGATTGAGGCAGCACGCCACCTATCCGCTGCTCCTCAAGGCTATTCACTACCGCAGATGGCGCATCGCCTTCCTGGTATACCTGCGAAATGAAAGACGCACTTCCCATTTGCCTTTGTGAGACTTCTACCGGCAGCTCCTGCACTTCCCCTATCTGTAGCGACCTCGTCCTATCCGGCGCGGACAATGGCGTGTTTGGAGAAGATACAGGGATATTCCGCGCCGTAGCCGACTGGCTTCCCTCGCCGTTCGCGGATATCGATGAGGTATCCCGACGGCCTGCAACGTTAACGTCGGCTATCGCCGATACAGCAGGGTGCGCTGTACTTGCCCATATCTCACCTGTCGATGGAAAGACTGTACCCTGTTGCGGCGAGAAAGAAAGGGAAACGGCAGAGAGATTTGCCCGGCTTTCCTGTTCCTGCATCGCTGCTGGCAACGGTTCGCTTAGCGGAAGATTCATCTCTCGCGGTTCGGCAGGCCAGAGCGATGGTCGGGCAGGCAAGCCGCCGGAAACTTCCTCTGTGAAGGCGGACAGGACCTCCTGACCGGCGAGCAGGGCCGGGCCGGGAGCATAGAGGGGGGCAATCATCGGTTGTACGGTCGGCGCCACGCCCAGCGTGCGCCCGGCCAGTCGAGTCAGAAAATCTGCCATTACGTTACCATCTCCAGATAGTATTGCCTGCGAACGGCGCTCATCGACAGGATATCGGCCTCACGCCAGCCATAGGCGCGGGCGAGCGTATGTACATCGCGCAACAGGCGTCTGGCCTGCCCGCCAATCTCAGCCCAGAGAAACGAAACGATATCGAATAAGAGTGACCAGCGATGCCCGCAGGCCGGGCAAGCCAGGTTCAGTTGCACCTCTGCCTGCGGGTCGAGCCGCGCCATCTGCTCCGCCAGACCCGCGATCACCGGCTCCGGCAGGTCAGCGACCGCGACCGATTCACCGTCACGCTTTGCCTCGATGAGGCACCGCTGCACCAGCGTGGAGCGCGCCTGCCCGACATCGAGGAGACGGGCAATGGTGATCAGATCACGGCTGTTGGGCAAACGAAAACTCATCTCATAGCCGTCAATCGTCGCCTGCTGCTCGCCAGTCTCACCCGTGTTGCCGACTTCACGTTCGGGCGCGGTGCGAATATCGGCCACGTTGAGCGTAAATTCCAGCCGTTCCTGGCAGGCCGGGCATTCGACTACGCTTTCCAGTCGCGCCCCGAACGTGATCTCGTGCAACGTCAGCAGGTAGGCGTCGCGCCGACCGATGGTGAGGGCAAGCAGGGCATCCAGGGCGAACTCTGGCAGCGCCACGCTCAGCATGGTCAGGGCGCGCTCCACCGGATGCTGGTGCAGCCCTCTTTCCCAGATGACAAGCATCTCCTGTGCGGACAGCGGGCGCGGCATAGCTTAGTACCTTTGTGCTTGACTATTTCGGGTTCGATGGTACACTTCTCGCCGGGAAGAAGCGGCAGGAAGCGGACCCTTTACCAGCCTCCCGTTTGGGATTGAAATTAGACTGGCGGATTCGTAAAGGTCGGCTCCGGTGGCTCCGGTACCTCCTGGTCGCGCTCCCAGCCCTCGTTTTCCAGCTTGATATGCTGGATGGCGACGGCGTTGGCGTTGGCGTCCAGATCGGGCAAAATCTGCCATTCGGAGACCCAGCAGCGATAGATTTTATAGGCGAGGACAAGCTGGCCGGCCTCGTTGTAGACCTCAAGGATGATATCCTTGCGGAAATCGCCCAGCGAGACCTCCAGACCCAGGCCCGCCTTGAAGTTCCACACCTTGTTCGCCCACTTCTCGAACTCGGTATCGTGCGTGACGCCGCGTTCCAGCGTGATGGCGTCGTATTCGGTGCGACCGGGCGACTTGAAGCTGGTGCTTGGATCACCGCCGCTGCGATGCTTGACCACCTCGGTTGTGCGCTTCAACCCGCTCACCTTGCTGACCCCGGCGACATACTTCCCATCCCATTTGACGCGAAACTTGAAATTCTTGTAGGGGTCAAAGCGATGCGGTGCATTTACAGTAAACTCTGCCATATGGCTTACTCCTTATGACTGGACCTGACCGGCCATCTGTTGCAATTTGATAATCACAAATTCGGCTGGCTTGAGCGGGGCGAAGCCGACAACGATATTGACAATGCCCAGGTTGATATCATTCTGCGTCGTTGTCTCCTTATCGCACTTGACGAAGTAGGCATCCTGTGGAGTCTGCCCCTGGAAGGCCCCTTGCCGGAACAGGTTCTGCATAAAGGCCCCGACATTGAGGCGAATCTGCGCCCACAACGGCTCATCGTTCGGCTCAAAAACTACCCATTGTGTCCCTCGATAAAGGCTCTCCTCAATGTAGAGGGCGGTACGGCGCACGGGGATGTATTTCCACTCGGAGGCCAGGTTATCGTTGCCCTGCAAAGTGCGCGCACCCCAGACGACACGCCCGCTCGCCGGGAAAGCGCGCAGACAGTTGATGCCAAGCGGATTCAACTCCCCATTCTCCGCGTTGGTGAGGTTGATCGCGAGTTGCGGCACGCCAACCAGCGTGGCATCCAGACCGGCAGGAGCTTTCCACACGCCGCGCTGCGTATCGGTGCGAGCGAAGATACCGGCCACAGCGCCACACGGTACAAACGTTCCGATCTGGTTATTGCGCAGGGGGTCAACCTCTTTCAGCCGGGGGAAGAACAACGCCGCGTTCTGGCTGCGCGTCCCGATCACGTCGTTGTTCGCATCCAGAAACTGCGCCTTCGCCGTATCTTTGTCTACCCAGCCACTCGGCGGGTCAACCAGCAGCATGGCCCGGCGCTGCTCGCAATAGGTCGCCGCCTGGCTTATCAGGTCGGGGTCAACATCCATCCCGTTTGTACCGGGCAGGTAAGGAGGAATACAGAGGATGTTGAAGAGATCAACCTGTTCCAGGGCAAAGAGACCTGTCTGGGCAGCATCTCTCCCCTGTCCGACGAAATCATCTTCAGTGAGATTATCACCATCCGACGCCAGCACGGCATCTTGCGCGTCTTCCAGAGCTTGCTGAGCCGCCAGTACCGCCTGCTGGGCAGCAGCAACGCCGCTATTGCTCTTCTTCGCCTGCACCAGCGCCTGCTTCGCATCGCTCAAGGCCCCTTCGGCGACCGTCACACCATCTTCAAAATTCTGCTGGACAGTTTTCCAGTTCTTCTGCGCTGTGGGGTCGTTCGGCTTCTGACTTAAAGCCTGTTGCGCCGCTATATATGCAGCGTAAGCGCCCGCGAAATTTGCCTGCGCGTCCGAGAGCTTGACCGAGCTATCCCAGCGCACCAGCTTTGAGTCGGAGGCAAGCACGGTATCGATACGGCGCACGCTGTCCTTGAGCGTAAGATTGAGAAATTGTTCCGCGCGACCACCGGTAGTCTCTTCGTGTACTGTGAGGTTAAAGAGATCGCCGGGATTGACCCCCAGCGCGGCTGCCATATCGGGCGAAGTATTGAAATCGACGGTGGCGCGCAGGTACTGGCCCCATGAGCCTGGATATGCGGCCACAAGATTGATGCCGGGGTTCTGGCCAACGCTATTCACGGGGTCTTTACAGGCAAAGCTAAAGGCAGTGGTATCAGGGGCCATATTCTGTACAACAGCGCGTTTCGCCGCACTTTGCACGGTTTCCGGGCTGGCACCGGGAAGAACTGCAGCGGCATCGGCTGCCTGCGCAACGGCGCTGGCGACTTTTTTCGCTACGTCCGGGTCTTTGCTTTGCTGCTCCTTTGCCGCCGCGTCATCGGCTGCCTTCGCTGCCGCAGCCGCATCACTGCCGGTCGCCGCGTTCGCCACAGCGTCCGCTGCTGCCTGTGCCGCAGTCCTCTCAGCATCAGAGGCAAAAGTTGGATGGAAGAGCCTGACAATAACGGCCTGGCTGCCGCCGTTCAGGAAGAAATCTCGCACAGCATAGCCCAGCGTGCTGCCTGCCCACAAACCGCCGTAGATACGCTCAAAATCCGCGTAACTGTTAATCGTGATCGCCCGGTTGTTCTTGTCTGTGTTGTCCGATGTTGGCCCACGCAAAGCGCGGCCAACGAATGCAGTGATCGAGGTGGCGACTCCGGTAATGGTGCGCACACCGCTCGGAATTTCCTCAATGTACACGCCAGGAAAAGTCGGGTTGACTGGCATGGATATTCCTCCGTTTTCAAATTTGTCTCATCTCACCGGTCAGGCAGGCAAGCCAGCGTCACCGGCAACGCGCTCTGCTGTCCCGCTACCTCTCCCGGCTGAGCAGGAACGGCCAGGGTATTCTCATCTGTTACCATACCATGCGCCGCTCTATTTTCACTCTATTTTCGCTCTATTCGCGTTTTATTTCTGCGGCATGTCTCTGGCAGTGAGGATGCTTTGCAGCAATGCTGCCGTTTCTGGCGCGGGGGCGACGCTCAACTCTTCGCGCAGGATACGTTCGCAACGCTGGTATTGCCGCACGGCTTCGCTGCGCCTCCCTTCGGCAGCGTAGGCGCGCATCAACTGCCGGTGCGCCTCCTCATCCGTGCGATTCTCCTGCAAGATGGCGCCGACCCACTTTACCGCTTCCTCAAACTGGCTGCTGCCCAGGAAGTGTTCGGCCAGCGCGCCGCACATCGCCAGGTAAACGCGGCACAGGTAATCGCGCTGCCGCGACGACCAGTCGGCGTAGATGTCCTCAACCAGGAAGGGGCCGCTATAGAGCTGGCAGGCTTGCTCATACTGCGCGGCCATCTCAGCGCCTCCCGCCTGCCGACCGGTATGGTAGAGCCGCAAGAACTCATCGACGTCGGAACTGAGCGAGACATCAGAGTTGAGCTGGTAGACGCGATCTTTGCACTGGATATAGCCGTTCAACTCAGCGCCAGAGCTGTTGATGAGCGAGCGGCGCAGGGCGCTGACGGCCACCTGCAACTTATGGCGCGCCACCTCCGGCTCATCATCGGGCCACAGTATCTCCATCAGCGTATCCGCAGAAGCGCGATGCTCCGGTTGAACCGCAAGGTAGCGTAAGATGGTCTGGCCGCTGCGATTGGGACAAAGCGTCAGAGCCTGCCCGTTATGCCTGATGCTGAAGCGGCCAAAACAGGTCACCGCCAGCGTGGGGGCGGTAACAGCCGTGCGCTTGCCGTTGAGCGGCTGCAGGGCCGGAGCAACGGACAGACCGGGCGTGTGTGAGGATGTATCTGTTACCGGCACGAGGTGTGTCAGTTTCCTGACGTTGACCGGCGGGGACAGAAGCGGACCATCCAGTTCCGCGATCAAGAGCGGCAACTCCGTTTTGAGGAATGCAGCCTGCGTGTGCAGTTCCTCGTCGGCCCCGGCAAAGCGTCTGCCCGCCTCCTGTAGCTCCGCCTGAGCGCGTCCATAGGCCGTATAGTGTCGCAAGAACGTGTCCAGCAGGTCTATCAGGTCTCTCCGCGCGGGGGAAATCAGTTCGCGGGCCAGGGTGAGCAGCGCGATGCCTTCGCCGAAGCCTCCCTCTTCGATCCAGGCCAGCCCTCGTTCCAGCAGGAGCTTAAGCGAGGTATCAGCGGACAGAACAGTACCGGCGGTCGAGAACTGTTCAATCGATCGTGATAAAAACATAGGATTTCCCTCCGCTTACTGCCCAAAAACCTTCCAGACCATAACCTGCGCCATTTGCCATGCGCTATATATACGCCGCTCAGTTGCATTTTCGGAGGATGATTCTGGAAGGGAAAGGAAGAGGATAGGGGTGGCAGGCAGAAGCGTTAACTGAAGCCGGTGCGAGCGCGAAGCAGGCCAGCCGCCAGAGGTGGCCTTCAGTTAACGTTTATGGGGATGGCCCCACATATACAATGGCTTCCCTGGCCCTACGAGATGCTCGTCTATAGTAGGGCCACCCCTGGCGGGTGGCCTGGGAAGGGGGCAGCGTGAGTCGATTTGCTGCCGAAGGCGGAGGGGATGAGTTTATAGTAGGGCCACCCCTGGCGGGTGGCCTGGGACAGCCCTCAGTTAACGCTTATGGGGGTGGCAGGTGCGGTTGCTATGCACTATTGAAAACAGGCCCCAACAGGTCATGCGGAGGGGGAGCGAAGCGTCTGTGGCAACCAGCGGCTCGGTCTCATTGCCACAGACGCTTCGCTCCCCCTCCGCATGACACAAGTCGGGAACACTCCACAAGGGTCGCTAAGGCGTGACTTTGATGACGCCGAGCGCGCCCTTGCCCACGCTGGCGAAGGAGTGGGTGACGAAGGGATAGAGGCCCGGCTGCGGGATCGTCAGTTCGACCACCATGCCGCCGCCGGGTGGAATGGTGACAGTCTGGTTGCCGACCTGATGGTTGGCCGGGTTGCCATCGGCATAGGTGTCGCTGAAGATGGCCCCGATCACATGGAAGGCGGAGAAGAGAGTCGGCCCGGCGTTGACGATGAAGATGCGGATGCGCTGCCCCGCCTTCGCCGTCAACGGGGCCGTCTTATACTGGTTGACGTAGCCGTTGAAAACGACATAGTCGGGAATGCCGGAATCGAGTTTGGCCGGGTCGGCGGCATACGAACCATCGGGCAGTTGCGAGGTGTAGAACTCGCTCTGCACCAGCACGTACTCCTGAGCGGGCGCCCAGCCCTGCGCTGGATCGACGATAATGGCCCCGTACATGCCGTTGGCCATGTGATAGATGACGGTCGGCGCGCCGCAGTGGTACATGAAGACGCCGGGATAGTTAGCCTGCCAGTCAAACGAGAAGCTCTTGCCGGGAGCAACTTCCTGATAGTTGACGTTCCAGGGCGTCTGGGCGGCGTGGAAGTCAATCGAGTGCGGCATCGTGCCATCGTTAATCAGCGTGAAGTGGATGATCTGGCCCTGGCGCACGCGAATGACCGGGCCGGGAACGGTGCCGTTAAAGGTCCAGGCATGGTAGGCAATGCCGGGAGCAATGGAGATGAGAAGCTCCTTGACGGTCAGCGTCACGTTAACCTTGCTTCCCTGTGGGGCGACAGGCGCGTGCGCATTATAGGTCTGGTGATCGGGAACGGTGACGGTCGCCGCTGGCTGGCTTGACGTAGTGTTGCCGGTCGTGCCGGTTGTGCTGCTCGTCTTCGTCGACGGCATCTGTGAGAAAATGATGCCCAGTACCAGCAGGAAGGCAATTACTCCGGCGGCAACGGCGGTGATAGCCTGTCCCTCGGTCATCCCGCGTCGCTTCTGTGGAAAAGCCGGCGGAGGGAGAGCTTCTTCATACCGGTAGCGATGCGTGTTTAACTGCCCACGATTTTCGCCAACGGTCTGCGGGAACGGCGGCTGATTTGTCGCTGTCTCCGTCTGCCTGGAAGTACCAGACGGAGGTTCAAGTAGCTGCTTGTCCATATAAGTTCATCCTCCTCTGTAAAGAAAGGTGAATAGAGAAACTGCATCTTTACTGTTCCAAGCATAACCTTACAGCACGAGGATACCTGTGACTTTTATTACAATCTCTGACCTGTGACGAGACTGTGATTTT
>CADDYT010000181.1 GCA_902810755.1 Chloroflexota bacterium | reverse complement strand
GAGAGCGGAGCGAGATCGCCCCTCGAGCAGGTGAAAGCGGCCCTGCATAAGCAACATCTGCTGCTCGTACTGGACAACTTCGAGCAGGTGATCGAAGCAGCTCCATCCCTGGGCGAGGTACTGGCCGCCAGTCCGCGTCTGAAACTCCTGGTAACGAGCCGCGAGGTGCTCCGTGTGCGAGGCGAACGCGAGTATGTCGTCCAGCCGCTCGCCCTGCCCGCTCCCACGACTCTTCTTGAGAGGGAGGCACTACTCCGTTATGGAGCGGTGGCTTTGTTTGTCGAGCGGGCGCAAGAGATAATCCCTGACGTTGCACTGACCGATGATGATCTTCCGCTCATTGGCGAGATCTGCCGGCGTGTCGACGGCCTGCCGCTCGCCATTGAACTCGCCGCCGCCCGGCTGAAACTCTTCCCTTTGCAGACACTTCTGGAACGCCTGGAGCAGCGCCTGGCCGTTTTGACCGGTGGGCCACGCGACCTTCCAGAGCGGCAGCAGACCATGCGCCGCACTATTGCCTGGAGCTATGAGTTGCTTTCGGAAGAGGAGCAGCGCCTCTTTCGGCGCCTCTCAGTCTTTGTCGGCGGCTGCATCCTGGAAGCGGTGGAAGCGCTCGCGGAACTGCTGGATGGCCGCAAACCCACATCTGTGCTGGATGGGATCACCTCGCTGCTCGACAAGCATTTGCTCTCTCAAGAGCGGCAAGATGAGCAAGAACCACGTCTACGGATGTTGGAGACCATTCGTGAATATGGCCTGGAGTGCCTCGTCGCCTGTGACGAACTCGAGCCGGCCCGGCGTGCTCATGCGCACTATTATCTGCATCTCGCTGAGGAGGCCGAGGCCCACCTGTTTGGAGCAGAGCAGGGGGATTGGTTCGATCAGTTGGAGCAGGAGCGTGGGAACCTGCGAGCCGCTTTTGATTGGTCAATGGAACCAGTGGGGGATGAAGAGACGGTGCAGCGAGGAGAAATCGCTTTACGACTGGTCGGGGCCGTGATACGTTTTTTGACGGTGCGTGGCCCTGAGATTGAAGGGCGTATCTTACTGGAGCAAGCACTGGCCAAACATACGAATGTCAGCGCAGCAGTGCGGCTCAAAGCAGTGAGTGGAGCTGCCTGGTTCGCCTTTACCGAGGGCGAGGTAGCACGAGCGAAACAACTGGGTGAAGAGTGCCTGCAGTTGTATCAGCAAGCCAAGCTGAATGGAGATGCACGTGACCTGGCACTCTCCCTGTTGTGGTTAGCATGTTTCGCCAGCTTGCAGAACAACGAAGACCTGGTACGCTTCCTCCTGGAAGAGAGCCGTGCGCTAGCTCGTGAGCATGGTGACAAACGTCCCCTCGCCTTTGTGCTCTATTTCCTGGCGGAGGGAATGGTCGAGCAAAGGAAGTATGACGAGGCCCGTTCTTTATTAGAGGAGGGCCTGGCACTCTTTCGTGAGCAGCAGAACAAAGAGGACATCGCCTGGGGACTCCTCTGCCTGGGATACGTCCTGTTTGCCCAGGGCGACGAGGCATCTGCCGCTGCCACAGTCGAGCACAGTCTCCATCTTTTCCGCGAGATGCACAACAAGGTGGGGATGATCAGTGCGCTGTGTCTATTGGGGCGACTGGCCCTGGCACAGGATGAAGTGATGAAAGCCCAGTCCTGGCTCGAAGAGGCATTGGGGCTCGCGCGTGCCTTTGGGTTGCCGGAACCCATCGCGTATGTGCTCAACCAATTGGGCTGCATTGCTTTTCTGCAAGGGGAGCAGACTGCGGCAATAGTACAGTGGAGAGAGAGCCTAGCACTCTTGTGGCAGGCCAGACACAACGAGAGCTTACGCCTCTGTCTGCAGCAAACAGGAAGCGTGTTGGCGCGACAAGGAGAAGAAGTCTGGGCAGTGCGCCTGTGGGGAGCCGCTGAAGCACTCGATATAGCTTCCGGTCGCCGCAGCCCGTTCCTCCTAACGCTCAAGCGTACCGAAGCCGAGCAGGCGGCCTATGAACAGCAAGTTAGCGCCGTTCGCATGCACCTGGGCAAGCAGAGCTTCGCCACTGCCTGGGAGGAGGGTCGCAGAATGACCCCGGAGCAGGCCATTGCCGCACAAGGAAAATCTCATCACCTCTGATCAAATACCCTTAGAGGAACCACGATGTAGAGCACATCATAACTGGATGTTAATCGCTTGATAAGTTCCTCCTGTACTCCTCACCTATACTCTTCTCAGTAGTCGTAGTGGTTGCTCTGCACCCCTACCGTCCCCAGTTCTCTACTGTCTCTCTTTGTATGTACATACAGCACCAAGAGGAGCATTCATGCACATTGGCGTAGCACTGCCGGCGGCTGTCCCCGGCACCAGTGGACCCCTGCTGATGGAATGGGCGCGCAAAGCCGATGCAGGACCATTCTCCAGTGTGACGGTGCTGGATCACATGACCGCTGCGAGCTACGAACCCTTTACTGTACTGGCGGCGGCGACAGCCCTCACACAGCGTACCCGGCTGGCCATCATCCTTCCTGGTGGCTCGCTGCGCACGACGCTGCTGCTGGCCAAAGTGACGACCTCCATCGATGCGCTCTCGCAGGGTCGCCTGATTGTGGGTCTGGCGCTGGGGACTCACCCACGGGCGTACGCGGCTCTGGGAATCGACCCACCTTCCCATGGGAAGCTGCTGACCGGCCAGCTCACGGCCCTGCGTGCGCTCTGGAATGAACGGCCGCTCGGGCCAAAGCCCTTCCAAAAGGGCGGACCGCCCCTCCTGCTCGGAGGGCCAGGTGAGCAGGTGGCGACACGGATTGCACTGGCTGCTGATGGCTTGGTGGCAGGACAGGATGCACAGCACTTTGCCCATGCAGCCGAGCAGGTCAGGGCAGCATGGAGCGCAGCAGGACGCCCAGGCCAACCACAACTGTGGGCCCTGGGCCACTTCGCCCTGGGCGCCGATGCGGCTGAGGCAGGCAGGCGCTACCTGCGTGAGTCCTTCGCCTTTGCCGGCCCTGCGTTCGCGCAGGAACTGTGCGATCAGCTCCTGGCGAGTCCTGAAGCCATTTTGGACTGTCTCCAAGCCTTTGAAGAGGCTGGCTGCGACACTTTCGTCTTTTGCCCGACGGTGGCTGACCTGGCGCAACTGGATCGCTTGATCACGGTTCTCCAGGGACGAAGATCTGAGACAGAATCCTCTTGACTCTGACGCGACGTCATAGAGTAGCATAGGCAAAGGAGGTGAAAGACATGAACTATTCCATTGGGCAGGTTGCCAGGCTCGCCAGAGTCACTGTGCGAACGTTGCACTACTACGACCAGGTCGATGTACTCCATCCGAGTGGGCGATCAGAAGCTGGCTATCGCCGGTACTCCCTGGAGCGTCTGCAACGCATTCTCTGCTATCGCCAGCTTGGGTTTGCGCTTGAGCAGATCAAAGCCATCATTGGCGATCCAGCAACCGGTCCGCTGGAACACCTCCGGCGCCAGCATGCCTTGCTCAGCGAACGGATCGAAGAGCTCCAACACATGCTGGAAGCAGTTGAGAAGATCATGGAGGCACGTACGATGGGAATCAATCTTGAACCCCATGAAATGCTGGAGGCCTTCGGTGAGACGGACCCGCTCGCGTATCACGAAGAAGCAGAACAGCACTGGGGACAGACCGATGCCTGGACCGAAGCTGGGCGTCGGTCCGCAACCTACACCAGGGACGATTGGAAGCGGATGCAAGCAGAGTTTGCCACTTTAATAAGCGACTTTGCCCGGGCTTTGGCAACAGCGACACCAGCCGATAGCTTGCACACCATGGAGCTTGCAGAGGCACATCGAGCGTATCTCGAACGCTGGTTTTACCCATGTAGCCTGCAGATGCACTGTGGACTGGCCGATCTGTATATCGGCGATCCACGGTTTGCGGCCCAATTCGAGACCTTCACACCCAACCTGGCAGGGTATCTGCGAGAGGCGATCTACGCCAATGCGAAACGACACATCCATACACAGATTGGAGGTTCATGATGAATGCTTGGTCATCTGAGTCACAGAAAACCAATCCCGAAGCCTCGGTAGAGGTGCCGAAGCCGGGAATTGATCTGAGCATCTATGTGATGCCCGCCTTTGTCACGCTGACCGTGAGCGATCTGGAACGATCTCGCCGCTGGTATGTCGACGGGCTGGGCTTCGCTCTGCTCGCTTCGGTTCCGGGGCCATCTGGGGAGGTAGCGCTCCTCCATTTGCGACGCTGGCGCTATCAAGATGTGTTGCTGGTTCCAGCACGCCATGCCCTTGCCCCGCTCTCGGTGGAGCGAGGCATTCGCCTGACCGTTTCAGCACATGGGACCGATCTGGACGCCCTGGTTGCTTCTGCTCGCGCCACGGGAGGCGGGAGTGTGGAAGGGCCAACAGCCACGCCCTGGAACACGCTGGATGTGTTGGCTCGCGATCCCGATGGTTATGAAGTCGTGTTCACGTCCGCACTCCCTCCCCATCTGCACGATCCAGCGTTTGCCGCCCGCATGGAACAGGTCAAACAACAGGTACGCGAAGCCGGCCTGAGCCCCACCGGTGACGAGTAGCAACGTCATCAGTAGAGAGCCGATGGGTCTCAAGAAGTGGCAAGCGAGAGAGGCGAGCAGCCGTCTCTCTCGCTCCGGTGGCTGACTTGACGCAACTGGATCAATTGATCACGGCGTTACCGCCAACCTCTACTTGACCCAGGGACGAAGGCGAGCGTCATCGATCGAAAAAAAGACACGAGAGAAAGAAGGCGTGTATGGAACCCATCAACGTGTTTGAGTATGAAACCCTGGCGAAGGAGCGGATGAACCCGGCCTCCTGGGATTATTACGCGGGTGGCAGTGATGACGAGGTAACCCTGCGGGCCAATCAGGCGGATTTCGCTCGCCTCCGGCTGCGCCCGCGGGTGCTGGTCGATGTCACGCAGTGCGATACCAGCACCCGCGTGCTGGGAACACCGGTACGAATGCCCATCCTGGTTGCTCCTACCTCCCTGCACTGCCTGGCTCATCCTGAGGGAGAGTGTGCGACCGCCCAGGGCGCAGGGGCGGCTGGCACCCTCATGGTCGTGAGTACCGATGCGACGCGCCCGCTCGAAGAAGTTGCTCAGGCCGCCACTGGTCCGCTCTGGTTCCAGCTCTACATCTACCATTCGCTCGACGTCGCGGCCTGGATGATCCAACGGGCTGAGGCAGCAGGCTACCGCGCTATTGTGTTGACGGTGGATTTCCCTGTCATGGGCAACCGCGAGCGCAGTAAGCGCCACGGCGTGCCCATGCCTCCTCCACCGCTGGTGGAAGCCAATTTTGTGGGCGTTGAAGAGAATGACCAGGGACAGGTTCCCGTGACCTGGGAGACGGTCGACTGGTTACGCTCCATCACCTCCTTGCCCATCCTGCTCAAGGGCATTTTGACCGCCGAGGATGCGAGGCTTGCGCTTGCACACGACGTCTCCGGCCTGATCGTCTCCAATCACGGGGGTCGGCAACTGGATGGGGTGGTGACGAGTATCGGGGCCCTGCCAGAGATTGTGGAGGCCGTGGCCGGACGTTGTGAGGTCTATCTGGATGGTGGTATTCGCCGTGGGACCGACATCCTCAAGGCGCTCGCCCTGGGCGCACGCGCCGTTCTGGTTGGTCGCCCGGTGCTTTGGGGCCTGGCCCTCGATGGTGCCTCTGGTGTCCAGCACGTGCTGGAAATTCTGCACACCGAACTCGAACGGGCCATGCAACTGGCCGGCTGTCCTCGGCTTTCCAGTCTCAATCGTGCGCTGGTGAAATGGACATGAATTTCGACCAAAGTGCGATGCCAGCAGCTTGTATGAAGGTGAGGGTTGGCGCTACTATGCGCTACCCTCACCTGGAAACGACCCTCCTAGCGAGGTATCCCCTCAAGAAGCCAATGCGGCGAATGCGTTGGGATCACCCTGTTCAGCTTGAGCGAGGCGTCCTCAAAGAGTGCGCCAAACTCCTCCTGAGTGCGCTCACGTCCCCGCTGTTCCACCAGCATATGCAGATCGAGAATCTTGGCAAATTTCCCCTGCTCTCCTGGCAGGATCAGTTGTTCGGAGACCAGCACCTTGCTCTGTGGCGACATGGCCTGTCGGCAATTCCTCAAAATGGCGATCGCTTCCTCATCTGACCAATCGTGGAGAATTTCTTTCAGCACATACAGGTCTCCACCTGCTGGAACCTCCTCAAAGAAATTCCCCGCCACGAGCTGGCAACGGCTGTCAAGATGCAGTTCTGTACTCTGTGCGCTCACCTGCTGGATAACCGCCGGGAGATCGAAGAGTACACCACGCTCTATTTGAGGATAGGCCGTCAGGATGTCACTGAGCAAACTGCCCTGACCTCCTGCCACATCGACAAGGGTGGAGACAGAGGAGAAATCATACGCTGTCACAATCGCAGCGTTAATCATGAGCGAGAAATCGGTCATGGCTTTGTCAAACACGGTCCCCAATTCGGGATGGGCCTCACAATACTGCCAGAATGGCATCTGGTAAATCGCCTCAAAAGCCGGTTGACCGGTGCGTATACTGTAGGGCAGGGCTGCCCACTCGTGCCACATCGTCTCGCTTGCTAAGTAGAGAGCCATATGGTACAGGGAACCAGGGACATCTGGCCGCAGGTAAGTGGAAAGAGACGTATTGGCGAAGACTCTCGGTTCGCTTTCCACAAAGAACCCCAAACTCGCGAGTGCCCGCAACAGCCTGTAGAGAGAAGGTTCGTAGGTGCCTGTTCTCGTAGCGAGATCGTGCGTGCTCCTGGGGCCATCCTTCAGGTGCTCGGCGATTCCGAACTCTGCGGCTGCTTGAAGACAGCGAGCTTGCCACATGGCGTGAAGTTGTTCAAGGACAAATTGTGCTTCTTGCATTGGTCACTCCTTCAGTGAGCTTGGTCAAGATACCTCTACTTCTGCGGTTTCATCAGATACGCTCCGCCTCCCGCCGCATCAGCGCCCAGAGCACCTCCACGTGCTCGCGCTCGGTTGGAATCGCGCCAATCGAAACGCGCACCATCCAGCGCTCGTCGAGAATCGCGGGTGTGAGATAGGCTCCGCCGGAGTGGTTCACTCGATCCACCCATGCGAGCGTATGCCGGTCCAGCTCTTCGCCTACGAACTCAGGAGGCTCGTGGCGCACGCAGACTGTCTGGAGTGGAACGGGGGCGAGCACGCGCCAGTGCGGTGCAGCCTGAACCTGCTCGGCGAGCCACTGGGCATTGCTGATGTCGCGGCGTAGACGGGCCTGCAGTCCCGACACACCCTGCTCGCGGATGAGGCACCACAGTTTGAGCGCGCGGAAGCGACGCCCTAGCGGAATGCCCCAGTCGCGCAAGTTCTTGACCTGGGTATCCGCTGCGCTCTGCAAGTAACTCGGGTTCGTGCTCATCACGCGCACGAGGTGCTCCGGATCGCGCACGTAGTACAGCGAGCAATCGAACACCGCGCCGAGCCACTTGTGTGCGTTGATCACGACCGAATCCGCCCCCTCGATGCCTTGCCACATCCAGCGGCACTCGGGCAGGATCATCGCCGAGCCGGCCATCGCCGCATCCACATGCAGCCACAGGCGGTGTCGTTGGGCTAGCTGTGCAATCGTCTCCAACGGGTCGAGCGCAGTTGAGGTGGTAGAGCCGGTGGTCGCGACGATGGCGCATGGGGTAAGGCCCCGCTCGATGTCGTCCTCGATGGCCGCCCTGAGCGCATCGGGGCGCATCGCATACTGCTCATCGCTCGGGATGGTGCGCACGTTCGCGCGTCCGAACCCGGCGAGGAGCGCCGCCTTCTCGACAGAGCTATGGCTCTGATCGGAGGCATAGACGACCAGCGCCTTGCCCTCGCCTTGCAGGCCGCCCCGGTTCAGTGAGTAGTTGGAGGTCCGCTCGCGCGCACACAGCAGGGCGATCAGCGTGCTGGTCGAGGCCGTATCCTGGATCACTCCGCTCCAGACGGTGGAGAGGCCAACCATCTGGCGCACCCAATCAGTGACTACCTCCTCCAACTCGCTCAAGGCCGGACTCGCCTGCCAGGAGAGACCGACGACGCCCAGTCCGCTGCTGAGGTAGTCACCCAGCACCGAGGCCAGCATCGCGTTGGACTGGAAGTAGCCGTAGAAGTGCGGGTGCTGCCAATGCGACAGCCCGGGCAAGATGACGTGCTCGAGGTCGTGGAAGATGTCATCGAACGACTCGGGGGACTGGGGCGGCGCAACGGGTAGCTGAGATCGTACCGCGCCGGGTTCAGCGTGCGACATCACCGGAAAGTCGGCAATGTTGGCGCGATAATCGGCGATCCAATCAACGAGCCTGTGACCAACCTGGCGGAATTCCTCTGGATTCATACGTTTTCTCTCCTGTAGTTCTTTGTGAATACGACGGTACAATGGAGTATAATGGGAGAGAGGTGAAATGACTTAACAGACAGTTATCATGTAGTTGCTATTCTTCGACAACACGCTTGAAAATCTGAATCTGAAAGGGCCCGAGGGAATGCAGGGCAATTTCTATGAGCAAAACACATCAGCTATCCATGACCCAACGAGTCAAAGCAGAACGCATTCCCAATCAACAATTGAAGTCCCAGCGACTCAGGAAGAACTGGACCCAGGTCTACGTGGCGACCATGATTGGCACCAGCGACGTGGAGGTTTCCCGCTGGGAGACGGGTGCAGCCGAGCCGTCCCTCTATTTCCGTGAGAAACTGTGCGAGCTGTTTGGGGCCAGCCCTGAAGACCTGGGATTTATCTCTTCCTCTGAAACACAACAAGTGGAGGCAGCGCAGCACAGGCCTGATCCGCTCACCTCCCTGCTGGCGACCAAACTCTATGTCCCGCGCCCACGTCCCCACCTGGTGCTCCGCTCTCATCTGATCGAGCGACTCCAGCAGGGAGTGGCACAGGCGCTCACCCTCATTTCAGCACCCGCCGGCTTTGGCAAAACCACGCTGCTTGCGCAATGGTGCGCTGAGACAGGCATGCCAGTCGCCTGGCTCTCGTTGGAGCCAGAAGACAACGATGCCACCCGCTTTCTCTCGTATGTGATTGCTGCGCTGCAGACGCTTGATCCGCGTATCGGGACGACAGCCCTCGCGCTGCTGCACTCGCCACAGCCCGCACCAGTGGAGGCCGTCTTGACCGTGCTGACCAATGAGCTGGCGAGCCGTGCAGGAGAGGAGTTTGCCCTCGTGCTGGATGACTACCATGTCATCGCAGCCGACTCCATTCATCACGGGATGAGGTATCTCGTGGAGCACCTGCCACCGCAGATGCACCTCATCATTGTCACCCGCGCTGATCCCCCGTTGCCACTGGCACGGCTCCGGGCACGTGGCCAACTGTGCGAGGTACGGACGGCCGACTTACGCTTTGGAACTGCTGAAGCACAGGCGTTTCTCGAGACGGTAATGGGACTCAACATTCCTCCTGAGGCCATGGCCATGCTGCAGAGCCGCACCGAGGGCTGGATTGTCGGCCTGCAACTGGCCGCGCTCTCCCTGCAAGGCAGAACCGATGTCGCCGACTTTCTGGCCGCTTTCCGTGGCAGTCATCGCTTTGTGCTGGACTATCTCAGTGACGAGGTGCTCTCACGGCAGCCCCCCTCGGTGCAGTCGTTTCTTCTGCACACCTCGATCCTGGAACGCCTGAGTGGACCGCTCTGCGATGCGGTGACCGGCCAGGAGGGGAGCCAGGCCATGCTGGAAGCACTGGAGCGGACCAACCTGTTTCTGGTCGCTCTCGACGACGAGCGGCGCTGGTACCGCTACCATCACCTGTTTGCTGAGGTGTTGCGCACTCGCTTGCAACAGGCAGAACCCACGTTGGTGCCTGAACTGCACCGCCGTGCCAGCACCTGGTACGAGCAGCACGAGTTGCCTGCCGAAGCGGTGCAGCATGCGCTGGCTGTTCCTGATTTCGAGCTTGCGGCCTGCTTGATCGAACCGATCGCGCTCCCCTTGGCCCTGCAAGGTCAGATCAGTAGGGTGCTTGGGTGGATGAATGCTCTTTCCGAGGCAATTGTACGCACACGACCTTTCCTCTGCGTATACCACGCCTTATTACTGACATTCACCAATCAGTTGGGGACAGCCGAGGCACGCCTGCAGGAAGCCGAACGGGGTGTTCAGAAGGGGGTATCGGCTTTGCAGGCACAGCTCATCATGGGCTCTGTGTTCACCATTCGTGCGAACATCGCCTGTTTATCTGGTGATATGCCGCAGGCTGTCTCCCTTGCACACCAGGCGCTCGCGTTGTTGCCAGAGGAGGAGGTGCTCCACCGTTCAGGAGCTATGCTAGTGTCGATGCACGCCTATCAGGTGAGCGGAGATGTGACCCCAGTCACCGAACACGAGGTCTCTGCGGCCGCGGTGATCTCGGACGATCCATTTTCAACCGTGAGTAGTATGACCCTGCTGGCTCGGCTGTATGTGCTGCAGGGCAGACTCCGGCGTGCGACAGCCACCTACCAACAGATGAGGCAGGCGATTCCACAACCACAGGTGCTGCAAACTGCGCCCACCAGCCTTTTCTATTATTTTGGCCTGGGAGACCTGCTGCGTGAATGGAATGATCTGGATGCGGCTGAGCGGCACCTGTTACAAGGCATGGCGTTGGTCAAGGAGACGCTGTCGGTGGAGGCAGCTGCGGCGATGCTCGGCTATACAGCCCTGGCCCGTCTCGAACAGGCACGAGGCAACGGCCCTACAGCTCTGGCAACTCTGGATGCATTAGCACACTTGGTCGAGCATCGGCACTTCTCTCCGCTCCTGTTGACCCAGGCCGCCGCAGTACGGGCGCAACTCGAGCTGGCGCAGGGTATGGTGGCGGCAGCGATTGAATGGGTCAACAGCAGTGGCCTGTCGGCTGAAGATGAGGACCTGCCCTATCCACATGAAGTCGAGTATCTGGCCTTTGCGCGAGTGCGCATTGCCCAGGGACGCGACGATCCGGCGGCTCCTTTTCTTTCGGAGTCCCTGCGCCTGTTAGAGCGGCTGCTTCAGGATGCTGAGAGCAAGGGACGCATGCACAGCGTGCTAGAAATCCTCGTGTTGCGTGCGCTCGCCTTAGAGGCACAGCATGACCGAGCTGGTGCCCTCTCCACACTGGAACGGGCTCTCGTGCTTGCCAAACCAGAGGGCTACATCCGTCTCTTCCTCGACGAGG
>CADDYT010000180.1 GCA_902810755.1 Chloroflexota bacterium | reverse complement strand
GGCTCCTCGAGCAGGATTCGAACCTGCAACCCACCGGTTAACAGCCGGTTGCTCTACCGTTGAGCTATCGAGGAACGGTTTCCTTTGCTTTGTTCTGCCTCTTCTTGAGGACGCCTGTAGTATACACCTTCTGTTGCGATTCGTCAAGCGTTTTGTGGCGAATTTTTGCCGGGCTTCTGGAGAATAGAAAAGACGAGAGACCCTACACTGGCAAGGCGTAGGGCCTCTCTTTGCAAGAAGGAGATGGAGTTAGCAGGTCTCGGCAGAGTAGGGGGTGCGCTGGCTGACCAGGCTGCTCTGCGTGCTGACGGGCTGATAGGTGAAGGTATTCTTGCCGGAAGGCGAGAGGTAGCCTTCCTGGCTCAGCACGTTCACGGCGTCGCCGACGGAGCTGACGTAGACGGGCGTGAAGGCCCAGTTGTTCGCCGCTTCCTTCGTGTTGATGATGGAGCGACCGATGGCGCGATGTTCGGCCTCGATGGTGGCAATCTGCGCGGCGAGCAGGGCAAGGTCGAACTGGCCCATCTCGCCAAATTCCTTGACTGCCGCGATGTAGGCGGACTCGAAGGCGGTCTCAAGCTGCTGCAACGTGGAGATGAACAGGCTGATATGCGTGAACGTGTCCCAGCTGTGCGGGAAGCTGAAGGTACTGGTCAATGGCTGCGCGCCCGCCTTGAGCAGCAGGTTCAGGTGCAGTTGCTCCTCCACAACTGCCGCTTGCAGGTAGGTCAGGTTGTCGCCGCTGATGCCCAGCGTGGCGGCCTTGTTGATGCCGTTGGAATAGAAAACGACGGCCAGTTCCTCGGCAGTGGCCGCGATGCTGATGATGCTCTGCACCGTATCCGAGCAGCTCAACCCTGCCGCTCTGGCGAAGGCGGCGTGCGGCTTCAGCGAGGAGAACACGCCCGCGCCGACCGCCGTCAGGCCGGTCACGCCTGCCGCCCCGGCAATGGCTCCTTTGAGGAGGGAACGGCGCGACTTGCGCCCTTCAATGGTTCCCAGCAGGCTTCCAGTCTTCTCTTGTGTTTCCTTCATAGCAAATACATACTCCTTTTTTGCGTGCTATCATAGCACTACTGTCATCCTGACGTACTCTCATCAGAATGAAATTTTCTCTTCCAGATTGCTCACGGATATGCTCTGGAAGAAACCTGTTCACAGAGGAAGCATTGCAGCATTTTGCCTTCTGGCCAGTTTCCCCAACCGCCGCGCAATAGTGCTGTTGCTGCTTTCTATCCCATACTACGCCGACGATTTCAAATCGGATGATATGAATTTTTTGACCTGTTAGCAATAGTATGCATGCTATGACAGACCATCGCGGACTGGCCCTGCTGAGCGGCAGCGAAGTATGGCACGTCCGCGATGGTTTTTTTATGTATGATATCCGGTTACAGGTGCATCTGATCGATCAGGGCCAGCGTGAGTAGCAGGAAGAGGCTGACGCTGATGATGGCGATGATGGGGTCGAGCAAGGGGGCGCTGACCAGGCTGCCGCGCAGGCGCAGGCGCTGGAAGAGGTTAGGCAGGGCGAGGCCGCACAGGGTGGCGACAAGCAGCGTAAAGCCGAAGCCCAGGCCGATGGCGATACCCAGCGCGAGTGAAGAGAAGAGCAGCCAGGTGAGCAGGCAGACGACAATGGAGGCCAGCACGCCGCCCAGCGTCCCCAGGCGCAGTTCGCGGAAGACGCCGCGCCAGAGGTCGCCGCCGCCCGCCGAACGCAGTTGCCAGCCGGCAATGCCCAGCGCCTGCGAACTGGCGTTGCCGCTGGCGAGCAGCAGCATAGGCAGCAGGCAGACAATGCCGCTCAGGGCCAGCGGCGAGCGTAGCCCGCGCATGAAGCCGCTGGCCGCGACGGCGACGCCACCCGTGCTGAGGGCCGGGCCGAGTAATTTATCGAGAATGAGGGCCAGCAGGAAACCGGCCACGACGTTCACGCCCAGCCAGCTCACGCGGCTGAATGCCGCGCGCCAGGAGAAATGCTCCTCTTCCTCGAACTCCTCGACGCTAGCGCCGGCCATCTCGGAGAGGTCTTCTACCTGCTCCTCGCGGATCACGTCGATCACGTCATCCACCGTGACGATGCCGACCAGATGGTCCTCTTCGTCCACTACCGGCACGCCCAGCAGATCGTAGCGTTCGATGATGCGCGCCACCTCCTCCTGATCGGTGGTGGTGCTGACTTTGATCACGTCGGTGTCCATCAGGTCTTTCAAGAGCGTGTCTGGTTGCGCCACGACCAGTTCGCGCAGGGAGACGACGCCTACCAGGCGATGCTCGTCATCGACGATGTAGAGGTAGTAGATCATCTCCATGTGTTCGGACTGCTGGCGCAGCAGGGCCAGCGCCTCCTGCGCCGTCAGATTCTCCTGTAACGAAAGCACCTCCGGTGTCATGATGCCGCCCGCCGACTCCGGCTCGTAGCGCAGCAGGTCGCGAATGGGCCGCGACTCGCTGGCCGGCATCAGATCAAGCAGATGCTCAGCCTCGGCCTGCGGGATGTCGGCCAGGATGTCGGCGGCGTCATCGGGCGGCATTACCTCCAGCAGGTCAGAGGCGCGTTCGGGATTCAGTTCGCTGATCAGTTCAGCCTGCAGGGGTGATTCGACCTCGTTGAGGGCGTCGGCTGCCGTCTCGGTGTCCAGGTGTTCGAGCAGGATACCGGCGTCCTCCACGTCCAGTTGTTCCAGAATATCGGCGATATCCGCCGGGCGCAGATCGGCCAGCTTGTTGTAACTGACGTTCAGCTGCACCTGCGGCACTACGCCGCTCGCGCCGACCGCCCCGCTACCGGCCCCGACCAGGGCCAGTTGTCCGGTGGCCCCTGCTCTGACCATCTGGATCGGCTCGACATAGTTCCAGGTTACCGTCTTTTCCCCAAACTGCACGGGCAGCACGCGGCTGAGCGTCTCAAACGGCCCCAGAATGCCCAGTCGCCGCAGCAGCCCGCTCAGGCTAATATCAACCCCGACGAGTCGCACGGTATTCCTGATTTGCGCCAGCTTTAAATCATTGACTTTTACCACTCTCACGCCCTGCGTATCGACAATTTGCTTATCCAGAATATCGCGCTTCAATAAGATTTCATCAGGCCCCGGTATATATGGCGTAATCTGCGATTGCTTTACATTCAGATAAATGTGCGGCTCTTCCAGGCTATGCACCTGCGTCCAGGGAATAATCAGATCGTGCGTACCCGCCGTCGGGCGCACAATAATCGCGGTCACAAAAGGAAAGGTCTCGGTCAGCGAGACGCTCAGATCACGCAGCAAGCCGAGTCGGCGACCTTCAATATCAGAAACAGTTTTGCGCAGCAGCGCGCTCAGAAAAATCATGGGTATCACCGCCTTCCTCATGAATAACAGAACCAACCATGTCATGCTGAGCGAGAGCGAAGTATCTAAGGCAATTTGTCTGGCTCCCGATGGGCTGTGGATGCTCCCCCTTCGTTCCACTCAGGGCCAACGGCCCCTTTCCGCTCAGCATGACATACCCTGATAGCTTGTCCACAAACCTGTGGATAAGTGGAAAACCTGTCGATGTGCGTAACAATAGTTACAACAAAGCTCCACACGACGAGGCGCTGTGTCTCCACCTGTTGGAAACAGCAATGTGCCACCTGTGCGCCATGCGTTGTTGTGCAGGTACAGACAGGTACGGGGTCAGGAGAACCAGCAGGAGAAGAGCATCTTACGGGAGATGCTCTCCAATACGCTCCACGTAGCGGTACCCACTCTGGCTCAATACGTAGAGTTGCTCCTGACCCGCTGAATGTTGATACGGCGCGCAAAGGCGCCACGAGGACATACTGGCTATTGAAGAGGAAACATTCTTACTCGACATCGCCTTAAAAGGGGCTGATGCAGGCTCATCGAGTAAGGCGGTGAAGAAAATGGTTGATCTTATTTCAACCCGGAAGCGATAGCAAGCCCTTTCGGACGATGCTCAATCCAGCGCCCCTACCCGATGAGGAGAGAATATTTCCGCCAGGCCCGTAGAAAAATGTCTACGGTGACTAGGGCCAGCGTCCATATGGTCCCACCTCCTTTTCCCAGAGTTGCAGCCTTTGCCGGTAGAAGTGTGCCTGCCTGCCCCGGCAACGCCACCGCAACTGTGGGGGTCGACAAAATCTTTTGCTCTTTCAATCCCGGATGAGAAGGGAAGTCTTTACTAACTAAAGTATAGCACGTTGGCGTCACTTCTGACAAGGGTGATAGTGTCGTTAGTACAATCTGGTAAATGGTTACGAGAGCAATTGCGCGATTTTTGCCAGCAGGTCATCGATGTTGAAGGGTTTGGCGATAAAGTCTTCGGCCCCGGCGGCGCGGGCGGTCTGCTCGGCGCTGGGATGGGCTGAGAACATGATGACAGGGATATGTTTTGTTTCATCCTGGCTTTTGAGGTATTTGACGATTTCGCGCCCGTCTTTGCCGGAGAGCAGAACATCGAGCAGGATGAGCTGTGGCAGGCCGCCGTTATGCAATTGTTCGAGATATTCGCCTTTCGTCGAGGTGAGAACCTCATAGCCCTCTTCCTCTAAGATCACCTGAAGGAATTCGAGGATGTCCGGTTCATCATCAACGATCAGCAGCTTCTTACGCTTGCTTTGCATATATTTCTCTTTTCTTCAGCCTGTTCTCTCGGCCTGATGGTCAGATTTCCCTGACCTTTCTCCTATCGGCAGGAAGACCGAAAAGGTTGCGCCCTGGCCCTTGCGGCTGTGAACCTCTATGCGGCCCTGATGTCGTTCGACGATGGTCTTTGAGATGTGCAGGCCGATGCCCAGGCCGGGATAGGTCTTTTCTTCCGGGTCGGTGACCTGGTAGAAACGCTCAAAGATTTGCTCCTGGTGGGCTTCGTCGATGCCGATGCCGAAATCCTGCACGCGCACGATGGCGCAATTCTGCTCGCGCGCAAGATGCACCTCGACCCTGTTTGCCGACGGCGAGTATTTGATAGCGTTGGTGAGGAGATTAATGAAGACCTGGGCCAGCCGGTCTTCATCTCCAAAAACCTGTGCCCGCGTTGCTCCCTTGATGGTGATGCGGTGCGTGAGAGTCGTGGCCTGCAGGTTTTCCGCCGTTTCGACGATCAGGGCATCCAGATCAACAGGGGCGCGTTGCAAATCCAGCTTGCCCACCTGCATGCGCGAGAGGTCCAGCAAATCGCTGACCAGCCTGGTGAGCTTGTCGAGCTGGGTGTCTATGCGTTCCAGATAATGCAGGGCCTGTGCATCGCTCTGGTTACGCAGGCGGCGTTGCAGCACGTAGGTAAAGCCCTTCAGGCTCGTCACCGGCGTTTTCAGTTCGTGGCTCGCCATACTGATGAATTCGTCCTTGCGTCGTTCCGCCAGCACGCGCTCGGTGATATCATGAGTAATCGTAATGACAAAGAGAATCTCGCCTCGTTCGTCATAGACCGGGCTGGATGTGACGTGCGACCAGCGTTCGGGGCGGCCACCCGCTTTTTGCGTGTAGCCGATAATGGCCTGCGCCTTACGCTCGCCTGCCAGCACCCGTTTATGCGTGAGTTGATCGAGCGGAAAGGGCCGTCCCTCTTCGTCGGTGATCTCAAACCTGCGCGTCGGCTCCAGGGGCCGCGCTCGCTGCAGATTCTCCACCGAGGCATAGCCGGTCATGCGCGCCGCCGCCTCATTGGCATAGATAATCCTGCTGCCTTTATCATAAACGATAATGCCATCGGCAACACCTTGCAGGATGATCTCTAGCTGGTCGCGCGCCTGCTGCGCTTCTTTGTAGAGCCGCGCGTTATCCAGCGCGACTCCCGCGTGCCTCCCCAGTTCTTCTGCCAGCGCCAGATCACGGGCATTATACTTTTTCCCCGATTCGGTCGCCACAAAGGTGACGACGCCGATGGTTTTGCCGCGCGCCACCAGCGGCACCAGCATGAGCGAGCTATAGCCAATCTGGCGCGCTATCGCCAGTTCCTCTTCACTTCTAGCGGCTGCTACCAGCATCTCATCCGTAATCTCCGGGTAAAGTTCGGAACGACCGCTGCGCGCCACCTGGGGAAGGCCGACAGAGGCCTCATAATCAATGGGGAATCGCTCTCGCAACGCTCTGGCCCACTCGACCTGCTCCGGGTTCTGATGCTCAAGCACGATCAGTTGAAAATGCCCCTCGGCATCGAGCAGGTCTACCGCAAACCAGTCGGCAAGGCGTGGCACGATCAGGCGGGCAATATTGGCAAGCGTCTCCTGATAATCCAGCGTTGAGGTAAGCACTTTGCTGACCTCAGTGAGAAAGCGTTCCTGCTCCTCCCTCTCCCGCAGTTGTCTGGCCATTGCTTTCTGGTGGGTAATATCGCGCGCAATTGTTGCCGCGCCGATAATCGTCCCATCTTCACCTCTGATCGGCGAAATACTCAGCGAGATATCAAGAAGATGTCCATCCTTCGCGACCCGTGACGTCTCAAAATGATCGATGTGGATGCCTCTGCGCAGCCTGGCAAGAATCTCATCTTCTTGCGGCCACAGTTCACGGGGAACGATAAGCGTGATATGCTGTCCGATGGCCTCCTGCGCGCTATAGCCAAAGAGCCGGGTCGCCCCGTTATTCCAGCTGGTGATGATGCCATCAAGCGTTTTACTGATAATCGCATCATCTGAAGAGGCGACAATGGCAGCCAGCAGCTTTTGCGCTTCCTCTGCCCGTTGCTGTGCCGCGCTCTCATCCTGCGGCGTGGAGGCGAAATACGTTCTGAAAGCGGGATTGGAAGCGGCAGGCGCGTTCTCGCCAGGCAGAGGCGCATGTGCGACCTGCTGAAGCACTTCCTGGCCCTCCAACGGGTCACCTGGCATGAGCAAGATGCTCCTTTGATAAAAGAGATATATTCTTCCTCAACAGTCGAGGAAGAACCTTAGCGGTACTATAACATCTTTTCTCCAATTCAGCAACCTCAGCAATATAGCTGTATCCTTGCCCCTTGACTTTCCCCGGAATATGAATTATCATTCAATTATGAACAGTAATTCACAGGCAAACGGGCAGGAACAAGAGCGAGAGGGGCTGGCGCGGGTGTCGCGGCGGCGGGCGAGGACGCGGGCCGAGTTGTTAGCGGCGGCGCGGCAGGTGTTCGCGGCTCGCGGCTACCACGATGCCAGCATTGCCGAGATCACAGAACTGGCCGATGTCGGCGTTGGCACCTTCTACCTGCACTTTCGCGATAAGGATGAAGCCTTCACGACTCTACTGGAAGAGGGTTTCCAGCAGTTGCGCGAGCAGGTGACGGCTGCCGTGCAGGCTTCCAGAGAGCGGCGGCAGGGCGAGCCGCTCTTGCCCGTCATCGTGCAGGCCATCTTCCGGCATGCCTACGAGCAGCGCAACCTGTTCCAGATTGCGCTGACCGGCGGCGGTCTCTTCGCCCACGTGCGCGCCTTTCGCGTGCAGAATGTGCTGGCAGAGTCGTTAATGCGCACGCTCGAAGCATACCAGACACAGGGTTTACTTGAGGGATATGACATTGCCCTGCTGGCCCGCTTCATCACCGGCGTCATCACGCAGGGCATCGTCTGGTGGTTCGAGCATGACGAACCCGGCCCTGCAGGCATGGCCGAACAGGCCCTGCTCCTGCTGCGCCGTGGCCTGCCCGCACCACTGTTTGAGGAATCGTAATCGATCAATCACCTAAACACGTCTCACTTATCAGGAGAGACATACCATGACAGACACTTCTTTGTTTCCACCTGGCCCGCGCGGGCTGCCGCTGCTGGGCAACGCGGTTGACTTTCAGCGCCGACCGCTGGAATTTCTGCGTGAAGTGCAGCGCGCGTATGGCAACCTGGCGACCATTCATGTCGGTAACGTCCCCATTGTGGTCTTCTTTCGCCCGGAGCATGTGCGCTACATCCTGATGGAGCATCCGCGCAACTTTGTCAAGGGCAACCAGCGCAGCGCCCTGCACCAGTTCCTCGGCGATGGCCTGCTCACCACCGAGGGCGATTTCCACCGTCAGCAGCGCCGCCTCGTCCAGCCGGCCTTCCACAAAAAGCGCGTGGAAGAATACGGCGATATCATGGTACAGTTCACGCGGGAGATGCTGGACGAATGGCAGCCAGGTACGGAGATCGATATTGCTCAGGCCATGCAGCAACTCACGCTGCGCATCATCCTCAAGGCGCTCTTCAACCTGGACTCCAGGGAACAGGTCGTCCTGCTCGGCAATGCCTTCAACGGCGTGATTAACAACACCCGTCGCGCGTTCCTGCGCACCTACAGGCCGCCTCGCCTCAAACTGCCCTTCCTGGCGGGCGGCAAACGCGAGGCGGCCCGGCGCACGCTGGATGCCTTCGTCTATGATCTGATCGCTCAGCGCCGCGCCGCGAAGGGTCGCGACTACGGCGATGTCCTCTCCATGCTGCTGCAAGCCGAGGAAGAGGGCGTCACCATGACGGATAAGCAGATTCACGACCACGTACTGACCTTCATCGCCGCCGGACACGAGACGGCGCAGAACACGATGAGCTGGACATTCTACCTGCTTTCGCAGAATCCCACTGTGCGCGCAAAGCTGCTCAGCGAACTGCACAGCGTCCTGGCCGGTCGCGCCCCTACGCTGGCCGACCTGCCCCACCTGTCCTACCTGGAATGGGTCATCAACGAGTCCTGGCGCATCTACCCGCCTGCCTGGATTCTCGGCAGGCGCGCCCTGGAGGCCTTCGACCTCGACGGCTATCACTTCCCCGCCGGAACCGTCGGCCTGCTCAGCCAGTGGGTCATCCACAACCTGCCCGACATCTGGGGCGACCCGCAAGTCTTCCGCCCGGAACGCTGGAACCCGGCCAGCGAGCAGAAAATCCCGCAGGGGGCCTACTTCCCCTTCGGCGCAGGCCCGCGCATCTGCATCGGCATGCCCTTCGCCCAGCTCGAGACGAAGTTGCTGCTCGCCACTATCCTCCAGCGTTACACGCCCGACCTGGTTCCCAACTTCCCCGTCGTTTTCCAGCCCCGCGTCACCCTGCGCCCGAAATACGGCATGCGCATGACGCTCAGCCCGACAAAAGTACCAGAGCCAGCTATGGCTGGATAGAGGGAACCTGCATGCAAGCAAAATGGCCGCTGCGCAGCGGCCATTTTGCTTGCATGCAGGTTCCCTCTAATCAATTCCCTTGCCATCCCCATCAAATACGTGCTACAATACGTTTGTTCCGTTGAGTGGAATTTCTGATTGCTCGGTTTATCTTGCAGGTCGTAAAAGAAATGTAGTCATACACCGGATAGAGGGAACTGTGGTCATTCTGACGATAGAAGTACGCGCGAAGGCGGCGCGGCACGATGTGCGGGCGCGGCAACTGGCGCGAGAGATATTGCAATTACCAATCCCTGGCCTGCCTTTACCGGCAGCGCCGCCTTTGTCAACAGCGTTACCCGCGCCACCAGCCGTTCCCGATACGTCCTTCAGTTCCGTTCATCTAACCGGTTCCAGCCCTGCCACAACCAGTGGCGGCAACGTTACCCCCACAGTCACCTCACCTCTCAACATCCGCACTGCGCAGCTTTACCGTCTCAGCGTCGGCGAAACCTTCACCAGCACCCATCTTGACACCCTCATCTCCCAATTGCTCATCGACCCTGTCGTGCAGGAAGCTTCTGTCAGCACGGATGGGACCGATACCACGCTTTTCCCTGCTTCGTGGCACACCGTCGACGTATTTTTCCACGCGGGCGTGACCGATACGCTGGCGGAAAGCGTCCTCTCAGGCGCGCGTCTGCTCGGCATTCCCGGTCTGCAGCGCGTCGAAACCGGCCAGCGTTACCTGCTCGATGCCAGCCTGAGCGAGCCTGTCGTGTGCGCTATCGCCCAGGCGCTGCTCTATAACCCTGTTATTCAGGATTACGAACTACGTCTCGTCGGCTCCGCCAGTATACTTTCTTCTCATGCCAAACCTGCTGATACCTCATCCCCCGCAATTGCGCCTGTCGTTCGGACATTTCCACTTTCAAACATGTCCGATGAGGAGTTGCTTGCTTTGAGCAAAGCGGGGATGCTGGCCCTGAATCTGGATGAGATGCGCGCCATTCAGGCATATTTCCGGCGTGAGGGGCGCGAGCCGACGGATGTGGAACTGGAAACGCTGGCGCAAACGTGGTCTGAACACTGCTCTCACAAGACGTTCCGTGCCACAATCGACTACCGCGAGTTGGACTTCGAGGGCAACACGCTGGCGCGGGAGCGCATTCCCGGCCTGCTCAAGCACTATTTGATGCGCGCTACCGGGCAGGTGCGGCGTCCCTGGGTCGTCTCGGCCTTCCGCGATAACGCGGGGGTGATACGCTTCACGGAAGACATGGACATCGCCTTCAAGGTGGAGACGCACAATCATCCTTCGGCCATCGAGCCGTTTGGCGGGGCCAACACGGGCGTGGGCGGCGTCATTCGCGATGTGCTGGGCGTCTCCGCGCAGCCCATTGCCTGCACGGACATTCTCTGCTTCGGCCCGCCGCAGACTCCGCTTGAGAGCCTGCCATCCGGGGTGCTTTCGCCCCGGCGCGTCGCCGACGGCGTCGTCAATGGCGTGCGCGACTATGGCAATAAGATGGGTATTCCGACCGTCAACGGCGCGATACTTTATAATGAGGGCTATATCTACAATCCGCTCGTCTTTTGCGGCTGCCTGGGCATGTTGCCGCACGGCAGCCATCCGCAGCAGGCGCAGCCCGGCGACCTCATCGTCATCCTCGGTGGGCGCACGGGCCGCGACGGCATTCACGGCGCGACCTTCTCATCGGGCGAGATGAGCAGCGAAGTCATGGCCTCGGCTGGCAGCGCCGTGCAGATTGGCGCGCCCATCACCGAAAAGAAGGTGAGCGATGTCATCCTGGCGGCGCGCGAGCGCAAACTCTACACCGCCATCACCGATTGCGGCGCGGGCGGCTTCTCCTCGGCCATCGGCGAGATGGCCGCGCATACCGGCGCACGGGTCGAACTGGCGAACGCTCCCCTCAAATATGCCGGGCTGGCCCCCTGGGAAATCTGGCTCTCCGAAGCCCAGGAACGCATGGTGCTGGCCGTCCCGCCCGCGCACATCGAGGCACTGCGCGCTATCTGCGCCATCGAAGAGGTCGAGGCCACTGTCCTGGGAACCTTCACGGACGACCACCGCCTCATCGTCACCCATCACGGCTACACCGTCGCCAGCCTCGACATGTCCTTCCTGCACAACGGTCGCCCGGCGCGCACATTGGAAGCCGTGTGGACAAACCAGACCGATCACGCTACATCCATTCAACCATTTACCCCTGGCCATGTCATGCTGAGCGGCAGCGAAGCATCTGAACCTTGTTCATCGATGGTGCCATTCCATGCAGATGCTTCGCTCCCGCTCAGCATGACATGGAACGAGATACTACTGGCTCTTCTGGCGCACCCGACCATCGCCTCAAAAGAGGACGTGGTGCGGCGCTATGACCACGAGGTGCAGGGGGCGACGGTGCTGAAGCCGCTGGTCGGGCGAGCGAGCAACGGGCCGGGCGACGCTGCCGTGCTGCAACCCATTCTCGACGAACCACTCCAGCCGCCCGCCCCCATGCCTGGCGCATCCCCCATGC
>CADDYT010000179.1 GCA_902810755.1 Chloroflexota bacterium | reverse complement strand
ATGCTGACGATACCAGATCTGATCCGAGGAGAGGCGCTGTGGAGATCATGTGTGCGCAATGCGGGGCAAGGTTGCCGCAAGAGAATGCTCGTTACTGTAATAATTGTGGAAGTCTTATTCCTTCTCGTTCCTCCGGCTCTGTATCATCATATTCCACACAGAGAACTCCGCCTTCTTCATCTGCAAGCGAGCGTAGCGGCGGGAGCAGACCGCCTTTACGCGAACAGATCGCGCAGCAGCCGCCCGCCCGCCCGGTACGCCCATCCTCGCCCGATCATCCGCCTGCATGGATGAGCGAGCTTGAGCGAGGCGGGCGCCGTCAGCCCCAGGCCGATCCTTTGCGCATGAAGCGGTCGCTGGAGACTGGAAGCGGCCAGCAGCGTGAGGCTACTGTGCTGAACCGGCAGGAGAGGCCATCTACCCCGCGCCGAGAAAGGGAGGTTGAGGCCCGACCGCCCGCGCGCGAACAGGACGTGGCCGATAAACCAACGCAGGCACATGTCCCCGCCGCTGAACCGGCTCGCCGCCCTTCTCCGTCGGTGGCTGGAACGGCAGCACGCGAACTGCGGGTCAAAGTCTGGCTCCAGGAAGACCGTGCGCTTGCTGAGGGGGCGTCTCAACCGGAAAGGGAGCAGAGGAGCGCACAGAGTACGGGCTCCGGGGCAGGAACAGTGCATGCTGGCAGCGATACAGCCCTTGATGACCTGCCAACCAGGCCGCTGGTCGCCAATACTCCCCCGTCGCCTGTACAACGTGCCGTCAATCCCCCTCCTGTATCAAGACGACCTGAGAGCATGGTCGACGATGTTGAGCGGCTGGATACCACTCCTCTGCTGGTGCCGGAAGTCGGTCGAGGTCGTTCTGCCTCTCCTGGCGCGCCGGTATCTGTAGAGCGGGCCGGGCAGGTTGAGCAGCGGCCCTGGCAGACGGCAGGCAGAAGAGATACCCTGGATCGCCCGTCGTTTCATTCGGTTCAGCCGGTAACGCCGCCCTCACGTCCTGTCGTGCCGCCCCAACAAGCGCAACAATCACAGCAGGCGCAGAGACCCGCATCTCCCGTTTCGCCTGTTTCTCCCTTGCCCCCGACCCCCGTTCGTGAACGCGAGCGGACCCCTCTGCCGCCGCTTCCCGGCCCGGCGAAAGCAGAGGCGGCGCGTTATGCAAAGGGCCGCAAGCGCACACCGTTCATGCTGCTGGCTGTGCTGGCTATTCTTCTTGCCGGTGGCCTGGCAACCTGGATTATTGTTGCCCGCCCTTTCACCGTTCCAACGGTCACACAGCCTCAACAGGCGTTCTCGAATACAAAACTGGGCTTCTCAGTGTACTATCCGAGTGGATGGACGGCGAGGGCAGATACAGGCAATGGAACAGTTCTCTTCTCCGATAGCAGTCATACTGGCCAGGTCAAGATTCTGGTGGCGGCAGCGAATGGCGATCCGGGTCAGTACCTCTCGAAAGAGGCGGCGCAGCTTGGCATGGCGAGCGTGAAGCAGGGCAAGGCACTCTCATTTGCCGGAACTTCCTGGCAGCAGGTGCAGGGGAGTGTGCAGGTAGCGGGCGCGAACTATACTGCCGTCTTGCTCGCCGCCGTTCACGGCAATCGCATCTATACCATCATCCAGATGGCCCCTCAAGCTACCTATGCGGATGAAGAGCATATTATCTTCTCTGCCATGCGCGCGTCATTCCGCTTCCTGTCATAATCCTTGCCTCAAATTCCTCTTCCCTCTAGGATTGCACGAGGAAGTTATGATATAATTGGCGCGGATAGATGAGCAAGGTAGCTCAGAAGTGCATGGACAACTATCGCCCTGGAATGCTTCCTGCCAGGGATGCCGTATGCGTTTTTATCCATTCATCATCAGCAAGACAAGAAAGGAGAGCGCAGCAGGAGAGAAAGGCTGGCTGCGCGCGGACAGCATTTCTATGGAAGATATTCGTTTTGATCGCCATTTTCGGACGCCCTCTTCCGAAGGGTACTATATTATGGAAGGGTCTAGCCCGCAAAGCAGTACCCGGCTGGGGACGATCGATATTCACTTCACCACCACAAACGTTCACGGGACATTGATCCTTGAGCGTGAACTGGAAGAGGCCGAGATCGCAAAGTTGATCGAGCAGATTGATGAGGATCTCGTGCTTTCCGCCGATGTGCAGCGCGATGATTTCCTGGTCAGCGTCTACGTTGGCAAGGATGTTGGCTTCTATAGCGACGATTATTTTACTGAGGAGAGCGAGAGCAGCAGCGCCTTCGGCCTGGACGACGAGGAGTAGCTCTGCACCGACTCGCTTGCCTGCCCATCCTCGTCTCTAATTTGCGTTCAGTCCTCAAGCAGGCCGCGCCGTATCGCATATTTTACCAGCTCGGCGCGGCTATGCAGATTCAGCTTATCCATGATGTGCGTGCGGTGTGTATCCACCGTTTTGGGGCTGATGACCAGCCGTTCCGCAATCTGGTTATTGGTATAGCCCTCGGCCACCAGTTTCAAGATTTCGCGTTCGCGCTCCGTCAGGTTGCTATAGCTATCTTTTTCCTCTCCCGTGCGCACGCGCTGGAGGTAATCGCCGACCATCACCGACTGAGCGGCGGGCGACAGGTAAAACTGGCCGCTTTGCACGACATGGAGGGCAGAAATCAACTCGGTATCGGCGGCCTCTTTGAGCATATAGCCCGAAGCTCCGGCGCGCAGGGCCTGGAAGACGTATTCATCGTTCTCGTGCATTGTGAGCATCAGCACTTTCGTTTCCGGCTGGAGCTTCTTGATCTGCCTGGTCGCCTCGATGCCGTTCATATCAGGCATGGTGATATCCATGAGAACGATATCGGGCTGCAGGCGCTGCACCTCGGCAATGGCCTGCCGCCCGTCATGGGCTTCCCCGATCACTTCCATATCGGGCTGCGCGTTCAGCATCATTTTCAAACCGGCCCGCAGGATGGTATGGTCGTCCGCAAGCAATATATGAATAGTCATTGACTTCTCAATCCTGTCCTGAGTGATACATGATTTCTCCGCTTTCCACCGGCGCCAGCGTGCGCAACTGGCCGGTAGGATAGCGTGGAATGTGTACCGTAATGGTGGTGCCATGGCCGGGGCAAGATTCAATATCCAGCGAGCCATCCAGCAGAACGGCTCGTTCCGTCATGCCGGCCAGCCCCAGCCCGCGCTCGCTGTCCGGCGATTTGCGCAGCGCCTCAATATCAAAGCCGATGCCATCGTCGCTAATGATGCCTTCGATCTCCTTCTCGTTTTCCTTGAGCATGATGCTGACCCGCTTCGCCTGCGCGTGGCGGGCAGTGTTGGTCAGCGCCTCCTGCACAATGCGGTAGAGGGCCGTCTCCATTTCGGCGGGAAGCCGCTCCTTAAAGCCGGAAGAGATAAAATCTACCTCAATCGAACACTTTTTTTGATATTCTTTGACGTACCAGCGCAGGGCCGGGAGCAGGCCGAGATCATCGAGGGCGCTGGGGCGCAGGTCGATGCTCAGGCTGCGAATGGCGCGCAGGGTCTGGTGTGCCAGGCGGCGGGTATCCGCGATGCGCTCGCGGGCCTCTGGCGTGGTCAGAGACTCCTCCAGAACGGCGAGACTGATCAACAGGGAGGTGAGAACCTGGCTGGTCTCGTCGTGGAGTTCGCGGGCGATGCGTTTGCGCTCCTGCTCCTGGGCATTGATGATCTGGCTGGCACGCAGGCGGGTCGCGTCATCAATCGCTTCGAGCATCATGTTAAATGCCTGGGCCATCTGATCCGCCTGGGGATCGGCCCCGGTGAGCCGCGCCCGCAGAGAATGCTCGCCCGACTGCACCCGTGTCATGACTTTTTGCAGCTCGGTCAGCGGGCGGAAAGCGATTTGCAGGACGACGAAGTTGAGCGCGACGCTAACCAGCCAGCCGATAGTGATAAAGGTGACGAGCGAGGCAGGCGTTGCCACCGGGCTGTTATTCAAATGCGTAGCCAGCCACGTGCCGCCGGTCGCGCCTACAAAGATAATAAGACTGTTTGCGAATAAGACTTTATAGAACACGGGCAGACCGAGGAAAGCTTTCGAGAGGGTGTGTCTCCCGTCGGCTGCCACCTTCGTCTCCATACGCTGTGTGCTGAGTTGTGCCATGATACCTTGCTCTCTGTCTGAGAACGCAGAAAATGTTTGCGCAATATTCCTGCTTCCTAATACAATGTTATTGTATGGCTATGCATCAGGCATGTCAATAAGCTATGAAGATGCAGAATGCGCCTGAAATCAGGTGTTCGAGAGGCAAAAATCAGGTACTCACCTGATGCAGGGTGGGGGCCGTTGTTCTATGCTAAAAAGTGAACACCGATATCAGGCGGTGCCTATCGTATTTGTATGCTTTCCTCTTCCCTTTTCTTGTTAGTATGAATTACAATCAAGGAAGAGAGAGGTAAGGACAGAAGCGGGACAACTCGGAACTGGAAGAGAGGTACTTCCGATTTTGAGGGATACCGGCAAGCACGTTTCTATGCTATAATCTGCCTCACGAACGCTGTCATAGGATGGTGGTAAGCGAGGTTTTTGTTACCGGCTATTTTACATCCTGAGTTTTGATACTTTGAGGAGGCCTAGTTGAATTCTACGCAGAATAAAAGCTGGCTGGACACTATGACGCAGAAGATGGTGGAGAGCCAGGTGTGGCGTTCAATTTTCCGCCACGGCTATCCTGATACGCCGCTCAACCAGTCGCTGGTGATGATGAGCAATGTGTTTCTGCACCTGCACCCCGTCAAGGTCAGCCGCCAGGCCATGAAGATCACCTATACCTGGTGTATGGGCGGTATTTCCTTCTTCCTGTTCCTGGTGCTGACGCTCACCGGTATCTTCCTGATGTTCTATTACGTGCCGAGTACCAACCTGGCGTACCAGAACATCCAGCAGTTGAGCAGCGCCGTCTCGTTCGGCAACCTGGTGCGTAATATGCATCGCTGGGCCGCCCACCTGATGGTCGTTTCCGTCACGCTGCACATGATTCGTGTCTTCTATCATGGCGCGTACAAGCCACCGAGAGAGTTTAACTGGGTGGTCGGCGTCGGGCTGTTCTTCTGCACGCTTTTCCTGAGTTTCACCGGCTACCTGCTGCCCTGGGACCAGATAGCCATCTGGGCTATTACGGTGGGTACCAACCTGGCGCCTTACACCCCTATCCTGGGCAACACCGTCTATCAGATTCTCGTCGGTGGCCCCGCTGTCAGCCAGGCCACACTGATACGATTCTATGTCGGACACGTCATCTTCTTCCCACTGGTGGCGGCCCTGCTGATGGCTGTTCACTTCTGGCGCATTCGTAAGGATGGTGGGGCTGCTGGCCCGCCGCCTCCGCCGCGCCGCCAGACGGAAGTGCAGGCCGAGCGTGTCGCTGCTGGCGCGGCTCGCCAGTAATACAGGTAATCTGTTCGTTTGCAGTAGAGTAGACTGGTATGGTGTTCATAGCTCGCTCGAATAGAGAGGATACCTGAAAATGTCAATTGAACAGAGAGATCCCAACGTGCAGGCGCCACCGCCTCAACCGGCGACGGCGACGCAGCGCCGCTATCGCACGCTGGCGGTGGTCAGGCAGGAGGCGATCACCCGTGTCGAGAAGCCCCTGGAAGATTCGGTCTTCGTCTGGCCGCACCTGCTCGTGCGCGAGTTCTTTGCCGCCACCATCGTGATGGTCATGCTCACGCTGCTGGCCCTGGTAATTAACGCGCCTTTGCAGGACCCGGCCAACCCGAATGTCACGCCCAACCCGGCGAAGGCTCCCTGGTACTTCCTGGGCTTGCAGGAGTTGCTGCACTACTTTGAGCCGACGACTGCCGGCGTAATGGTACCCGGGCTGGTGCTGACCGCCCTGGCTCTCCTGCCATACATCGACCGCAATCCGAGCCGCGCCTATGCCGACCGCAAGATCGCGATTGTGACATTTACCATGTTTGTTGTCTTCTGGGCGGTGGTCACGCTGGCCGGCAGCTTCTTCCGGGGTCCTGGCTGGCTCTGGGTCTGGCCCTGGCAGCATCTGTACTTTGACCTGTAATCCCGCCTGGAAAGGACCGAAAAGATGTCAACTGATATCAATACGCCGCCATTAACGCCGCAGCAGTACGAGGTCTTGCATGGCGGTGGGGCCGAGGCGGCAGAGATCGCGAAACAGCGACTCTCGCGCCGTCGTTTCCTCCGCCGTTCCATGCTGGCCGTCTGGGGCCTCTCGGCCACCGCGAGTGTGGCCGGCGCGCTCTATATGCTCTATCCCAACCTGGCCGGCCAGTTCGGTTCGGCGCTGACGGTGGGAACGAAGGCGACCTTTACGCCTGCCAAACCCGCCGAAGCAACCCTGAACTCAAAGGCGGTCTTTTATGTGCAGAACGCCAAAACCTACCTCATTCACCTGGCTGCCGATACGCCTTTCCTGCTGAAGGGGACGAATCTTTCGGATCAGCTCAACTATGAGTGGTGGGTCAAGGACTCCGATGGCACATACTGGGTCGCGCTCTACCAGCGGTGTGTTCACCTGGGCTGCACCGTCCCCTTCCGCGATGACTGCGATAGCTTCAAGTGTCCCTGTCACGGCTCGCATTACAACGTGGATGGTGAGTACCTGGATGGCCCCGCGCCGCGCAGCCTGGATCGCTGGAAAATGTCTTTCGACGGCGATAATGTGGTGGTCGATACGGGGACGCTCAACAATACGGTTCCGCATCCCGACCCCACCACGCGCATCATTCCCGTTCCGACTGTGGAATGCAGTGCTGGCTAACATCGCCCGGCTGCATGCAGCCGGGTATCTGGTTCAGTGTTTCGTATAGTGTAAAAAAGGTCGTGTGTTTATGATAGACCCCGTACAGGCTATTATAGGCATTGTTGTTTTGCTGATCGTGGTGGGCGCTTTTCTCTACCTGTTCCGTTCTCGCACCAATGCGGTGGAGAAGACGGGGTACGGGGCGCTCATCATGCTCGCTCTCATCTCTCTCATGATCCCGGTTTTCTGGATTCTGGAAAGCAATGGCGAGGCGATGGCGAAGCAGCAGCAATTCAATGCGAATGTGCAGCGTGGAGCCGCGCTGTATGCCCAGTATTGTTTCCAGTGTCATGGAACCAAGGGGCAGGGACGTTCCGGTCCCAAACTGAATGATAACCCGACGGTGAACGGATTCAGTGATAATGATCTCATCCGTATCATCAGCGGAGGCATTTACAATACCGGTGATCCAACATCGCCGTTGATGCCTGCCTGGAGCCAGGATTATGGCGGGCCGCTGACAAGTACCCAGATTTCCTATTTGTTTGATCTCATCCGTTCGTCCGACCCCAGCTACGTCGCAAAGAATTACCCGGGCGCCCCAAATGGCTTTACCAGTGTGCCAACGCTGATCCAGAGCGGCAACCCTTCCGGCTATGCGACGGCAGTGGCTCAGGAAAGCTCGGGGCAGTTTGGCGCGCCGGTTGATATGACCAACAAGACGGCGGTCACCATGGATATCATCAATCCGCCGAGCGGAGAAACCTGCACGCCCGCCTGCTACCAGTACCTCAACATCAAGGTCAAGGTAGGAACGAAGATTACCTGGGTGAATAAGACCTCGGTTGGTCATACCGTGACGGCTTTGAAGGGGACCGACGTGAGTAATGAGCAGCCGGATAAGAGCCTCTTTGACTCAGGTCTGGCCACTCCCATCAATACCAACGCTTCCTATAGCATCACGGTGACGATGGCAGATTATAATGCCAATCCAAACCACATAGTCATCTACTACTGTCTGTATCACCCGGCTATGCTCGCGGAACTGACCATTGTTCCGTAGAGAGATGGTATCGTGGCTCCCCGGTCACGATACCATGTATCTGCTGGTATCAGGCCGGAGTGTACGCTCACGCTCCGGCCGCAAGAAACGAATTATTGTGCTGGTCGTGTAGCCATGTTGTAACAGGCATGGGCGACGTGTTGAAAGGGATGACGATCCATGCAACAAGCGCAACCACGGGAGGTGCCGGAGAGAATTTCCTGGGCACGCGCCCTGATTTTTGCGGTAGGCTTTTTCTTTATTGCCGCCTTGCTTATCGGGCAAATCCCTTCCTATATCAACCTTGAGATGACGAGTTCCTCTCTGGTTGGTTTTGAGCAAGGGATGCTCGGCCTCGGCGCGGTTTGTATCGGTTTCTTCCTGGTCGTTCAGATTGTCGTTCTTCTGTTCGACCCCAAACCGCTCATTCCACCGGCCATTGTGGTGGGGCTCGGCTTCATCGTCTTTGCTGGCGGTCTCGTTCTCTTATTATGGGCTGTGTTCTCCCACAATCAATATTTCCCTTCGGGTACCTTTAGCGCAGCTTCTGTCCTCGGCGGGAAATTTCTCTGGTTCCCCGATAACTCTATTGACTTTGTGATGATCGGTGCAGCTATTCTGGGGGTAGGCGCAGCCTGGATGTTCTACGGTGGCCTTGCCATGCGCGAACTGCGCAACCCTGACCGCCGTGATATGGGAACGACCCCCCTCATTCGCTGGCTGATTATCATTGCTGCCGTCTTGCTGATCGCCTTCATTATCTTCTTTACCCTGGTGAACGATCAGGGGCTGGCAAATGCCATCAATTCGGGCAACCTCAGTGGAACCCAGTTGATTGTCGATTCGGTTCTGAATACTATTCTGGCCATTGCTATTTTCTGCACGCTGGGAGCGTTCGCGCTGCGCCTGCATTATCTGATGCGCCCGGTGCGCAAGAGTACCATGTCCGGCCTCTACCTCGTCGGCATTTTTGTTGCCCAGCTTGGCGTGGTGTTCCTGCTCGCCTGGCTGCTCATCTATCCGCTGATCGCCTGGATTCATTCCTGGTCGTTCATCGGTCTGGGAGACTACCTGACCATCTGCGCCCGCCTCTCGGATGTTCCCCAGAGCTGTGGTTTCTCGCAGCAGGGTGGATATATCATCGATGCCGTCGTCACGAGCGGTTTCTTCGTTCTGTTGATGGGGGCCTCTGTCATCTGGCGCAGGAAGCGCAACATTGTGGTCATTGCCGGTGTTACAACGGTAGCCTTGCTGGCTCTGGCAACACTGCTCACGCATACCGCCCCGGATGAAATCCTGATCGCTATGTTGCTCACCGGCGGCGCATTGATCCTTGCTGCCGTCTGGACGAGCGTGGCGCGCCGCGAGTTCGCTATCGTGGGAGAAAACAACCTGGGCTGCCTGGGTATGTGGCTGGTAGTTGGCACCTGCCTGTTTGTTTACCTGGCTGCTTTCGCTTTCTTCTCTATACCGGGCTTCCACGAAACCGAGCCAAACGTGCCATTTGTCGCCGGCTTGATGGTTCCTGCTGTTCCGGGAAAGGGTCAGCCAACCGTCTTTGGTAGCCCGGACGCGGTCGTCATGCTGGTGGTGATGGGCATTCTCGCTGCCATCCAGTTCTACTTCCTGGTACGCAACCGTTATAAGGTGTGATCTCTCTGTAACGATAAGATTATGTCATCGAGTTGAGGGCGGAAAGGCGCATAAAGCCGCGTCCGTCACAGGCCACCGGCAAGGGGTGGCCCTACTCTCCACGAGGCGGTCGTGCCGCTGGTGGAGCGGTCATGTATAGTAGGGCCACCCCTTGCCGGTGGCCTGTTGCCGACGGCCTGCGGCAAGAGGGCTGACGAAGCCGCCGCGTAGAGTAGGCCCACCCCTTGCCGGTGGCCTGTGAGGGCCGCAGGCCACCGGCCCCGGCAACTGCCAGGTTGATGCTTTTTACTGGCCGCCTGTATACGGCTTCACATCAAAAGTAGCCAGCTTCTGTATCTGCAGGTAGATCTGTGAATAGCCTTCTTCCAGTGCGCCGGTGGAGGGGTTGTTAAAGCCCTGGACGGCGTTGGTTGCCTGGGTGATCATATCATTGATGAGCATGAGCGTGGATTGCTGTGCCAGCTGGTTGTTGTTCATATGCGCCAGTTGCGCAGCATCCTTGCGTACCTGCCCCAGCCAGTTTTGCTCGTTCTCGATGCCGGTATTGATCTGTGTTGCTAACTGGCGCTGGTACTGCGTTGAGCCGGGAGAGTCCAGGACTCCGTTCAGGTGCAGGGCAATGTGATTCAGGTAGCCGGGTGGGTTCTGTAACTGGTTGAATTGCAGCAGGCCAATCTCTGCAAATGTCGCCTCTGCCGGAATTTTTATACCTTGCGGCACATCTTGCCTTACCTCAGAGTTGCCATCCAGGTAGTCCAGGATATCTATGGCTTTGTTGTAGACCGAGTTATAATTCTTCAGATTCCAGTCATTGCTGGCGTCGTTCGCCCATGCGGAAACCTGCCGGATATTCCGGTAGGCCCAGACATTTAAGCCGCCTTGCAGGTTAACTTTTTGCAGGTCGGGGTCCTTTGCCAGCAGGTGGCGCAGATGGTCGAGCAGGCTGTATGGCGGGTTACCCGCACCCGGCGTCTGCGGAATCTCAGCGTAATAGCGCCAGGTGTTCTTATCGGGCGAGGGTATTGTGGGCATCACATTGGATGATTCCTTGGTAATAAGGAACTGGCTGGTGATGCCCAGCAGATTAGTGTGCTGGTTGTCCCCTTGATAGAAGAAGTTTATGTTGCCGTTGTTGACCGTCAATCTTCCCAGCAGGAGAGAATTTGCTTCGGGATTGTTCTTATCGGGCAGCAGCCAGGCATAATAGCTATTGCCAGACTGGGAAGCGGGAATGTTGTGCAGGGTTATCTGGAACTCATCATTGCTGCCAGCATTTGAGGTCGTATTGACCTGATTGCTGCTGACGAAGAATGCTGATCCGACGCTGGCGGTCGAGGCCGGGCCACGACTGAAAGTAAGAAATGCGGCCAGCCCTCCGCCTGCCAGCAGGAGAACCACCAGCGCAATCAAGGCGATGGTCAGCCTCCTGCTAATTCTGCCTCTTGCCGGTGATGGCGGCGTCGGCGCTGTGGCTGGCACCGGCGTCGCCGGTGGAGGCGGAGCCGCTACTGGACGCGGCTGGACAGCTTCTGCCGGAGGATAAAACGAGGGCGTTACGGGTACTTGTGGCAGTGATTGTACTGTGGGTTGCGAGGCCGCCGTCTGGTACTGCCGCTCACCGGTCTGCTCCGAGGCTGCCGGTTTCAAGACTGTTGGGTCGTCTGGAGTTGTGCCTGCTCTCTGCGTCAATTGTGCGTCGGAATCTGGCAGGTTGATCGGCTCGCTCACCGCCTCTCCGACCGCCGGTGCCGAATCTGGCGTATTGGGATTGCTATAAACGGTAGGTGCCTGAGCAATGTCGGGTGTCCGGGGGGCAGGGGATGAACCTGCCTGGGACGGTGCAGATACCTGCGTTCGATATGCCGAGCTATCTGCCTCGCCCTGTGTGGCCAGGGCTGCTTTCAGTTCTTCAGGGACCGCCAACCCGAATGCCTCCGCAACGGCAGCGGTCATAGCTGCTGTGCTGGCGTAACGATCCTGTGGATTTTTTGCCAGGGCTTTCATGAGTACAGGGATCAATGCCCCCGGCAATTGCGGGTTAAATTCGCGTGGGTCTGGTGGCGTGTCCAGCAGGTGTTGTATCATGATGCCGCTCAGCGATTCGCCCTGGAACGGCGGCCTGCCGCTGAAAATCTCGTAGAGGACGACGCCCAGCGAGTAGATGTCCGTGCGGTTGCTTACCGGGCGGTTCTGCACCTGTTCGGGGGAGATGTAGAGCGGGGTGCCAAATACAGTGCCGGTAGCAGTATGTGTTGCTCCACCCAGCAATTTGGCCAGCCCGAAGTCTGAGAGGATCGGTTCGCCCATCGGGTTACGGGCCGTGTTGCGCTCATCGAGCAAGATATTGGCCGGTTTGATGTCGCGGTGAACCGTATCATGCTGGTGCGCGTAATCTAGCGCCAGGC
>CADDYT010000178.1 GCA_902810755.1 Chloroflexota bacterium | reverse complement strand
TGCGCCACAGATAAAACAGGCAAAAATGAACATCTCTGTCTTTCAGAAGATGGCCGGCACAAGAAAAACGAAAGAATGCACTGTTTTCCCCTGAAGGACAGACCAATGAGCCTGAAAAGGTAAGCGCACCCCAAAGCTTGAGAAGAACCTCCCGCTTCATGCTTGAGATCAAGCAAGATCATCTCTGTCAGATAAAGCCCGAACGGCTCGCTGCCAGAAGAATTGCCATCCAGAATCTCCCCCCAACATGGCTGTCAGTCCCCATCAAGCTAACGGCACAAGAGAAGAGTATCCTCTTAGCTGGACGGTTGTCAAGGGGGAAAAGAGGCTATTTTTAGATTTACACTGGAAAACTGCATGAAAGAAGCGATAGGTACAACATTTGTATGTTATGAATTAACATTGTTTGAGCAGTGTGAATGCTTTGTGTACATAATGTGAACGGGAATGTAGGGTAATAAGGGTATGGAAAGTAAATTATGTCTCTTTCGCTGATACCAGGGCCTCTTCCCTCTTTTTACGGCACTTGTGCGGCAAAAAATCCGCATTTGTACCGCAAAAAATCCGCATTTGTGCGGCAGAAATTCGGGCATAAAACAGGGCATGATTGGCCTGTGGTTGGGTATATTTTCCTGTAGAGGCTATGCCTTGTGAAGTACGTTTTCATCGTTAGAAAGGAGAAACACTATCATCAGGTACATTTCTGTTAGTTATTGATATTTAGGTTCTAACAGGCATCCATCGTGAACAAGCTTAATTCCTGACAGCTCGTTCAAGGTAGATTCTTAGTGGCCTGAACATCAATACTAAAGAGCAGGTGTATAGCAGAACAGGAGGTTTTATGCGCAAAATTCAGTCCAGCGTCGTCATCACTTTTTTGATGCTCACAATTTCTTTGTTGAGTAGCGTCTCACTGGCACATGCAGCAGGTCCATCATTAAACAACCTCTCTAGTGGAAAGCAAACATGGTCACGAACAGAAACACGGACAATGCAGCTGCCAAAGAAACTATGTGATGCCCTGCTGAAAAGATTCCCTGAACTCGCTTCCAGCCCCCAGGCCTGTACGGTCGAACTCGTATCAAAAACTGTATGGGTTGGCACTAGTTATCATGGTGTGCATCCATCATCATCGTGCCCTACAGGCTCAACCACTCACTCGGCCACTTTCTATGGCCCGGCACGCCTTTTTGGTGCAGTTCTCAGGACGACCTTCTCGTATCCAGGGAATTGTACTCTCCCCAAGGTCACCTTTCAAAATTGCACCTCTGGTGATTGGAATTACCCACCTTACACAGGAGTCAATAACACGTATTGTGGCCATTATCAGGATAGCTCTTACAACGTTGTTTCTGAGGGCGATTACACTGCGACATATCTGTTTGGTGGCAGTGACCCTTTCATCATTCAGAGTATCGCAAACTCACAGAATAACAACGTTAGTGACAATTTCGATTGATCCTTTCCATGAAGAAGAGATGAACAACTATCTCTTCTTCGCCTTTCACGAATCTTAGTGATCCTGTCTTAAGGCAGGAAACGAGTTCCAAATACAACCAGCATTGCTAGCAACAGAGAAAGGACAGATCATGAAACTCAGAACCTTACTTTTGATTCTCACACTTAGTTTTGCCCTTAGCCTCTTAAGCCTCCCAGGCATTGCTCAGGCATCTACCGGGGGTAATAAGGGCCATACGGCTACATCGAATGATGTGTACACTATCAGATACTTCGGTGATCATGGTCAGTTGATAAAAATTTGGAAAGGACCAACTGCTGAGGCACAAAAGTTAATAAAGCAAGAGCGTGCAAGGCTTCAAGCTCTCCTACTCAAGCAGCACGCAAAGCAACAACAAAGTATCATTCAGGGACAACATGGTGTGAGCCCTTACATTAATCGCGTGAGCCCTTGTACACTTCCCAACGATTTCTTTGACCTCTTTAACGAGGGGCTCGTATGTTTTGCAAATGCAGGAGGTATCAATATTATGGTATATGACGTGTATGAGGTGACCAGTGGTCACAATCATGGTACATACTATGGTAATACTACCTATAGTTGTTTTTCCAAAAACATAGGGTATGAATCTACGGATTTCTATTCCCCTACGGTAACCATTACAGGCATAACCATTCTTTAGGATCATATGGCATTCAGTCAGAAATCCTGTGAGTGAGTGACTCGCTCAAGAACGAGTGCTGCTCAGTTCTAGCAAGTCTCTTAACCTGTTCTGGCCTCATGGTTCTCTCGAATTCCAGAGCTTGACTAATGTGCAGCAGTATGATAGACACTTCTATCAAGAAGACATTGCGAGGGCTGCTGTTTTCTAAAATAGCAGCCCTCTGGAAACTTTAAATGCGCATTGAGATTGCGAGGGATAAAGTTGTTTCATCATTGGCTACCTCTTCTGGTGATTATTGTCATCCTGCTCGTATGGGTCTGGATGCTTATTGATTGCATAACAAACAAAAGATTAAGTACGAGCGAGAAAATCCTCTGGCTACTTGTCATCCTCTTTGCTCAACCAATCGGAGGATTCATTTACCTTTTTATTGGCCGCCTGCTTGTAAGCAACTCGCGACGTAAGCAGGAACCAGAAATGAAACTGGTTTATCGGCCTTACCAGCAAGGATACCAACCACCACAAGAGCTACGGCAAAATTATCAACAACAGGAGCAACAGCCACACACACAATCGCAGTATGATCAACCAGAAGCGAGCTATCCAGAGGCACCTCAAATGTTTGATAGGTAAATATGAGCATTACACGCAGGGCAATCGCATCTAAATTTTTAAAGAGAGCTTTATGAGATTGAGAGGAGTAGTTATTCTGCTCTTGCTTGCCCTACTGCTTGTAGGATGTGCTTCCAACCAGAGCGGACAAGTTTCAGCGTCTGGCCCAACGTCTCTGCAGGTCGTTCGCATCAACACGAATCGGTATGCGCCACAATATCCGACATTGAGCCAGACCATAGAGGATGTGCCAGCAGTCCAATACATTTATCAGCAGGCTTATGGGCTTCCACCGTTGCCCAATATGAGTTGTCCGCCTAACACGGGCAACCTCATCTATCGTCTCGACTTCTATCGTGGAAAAACCTTGGTGAAGGAGATGAAATTAGGTGTTCTTGGATGTCAAACTCTCTCGCTCAGTCAAAGGGATGTCCGCGAACCAACTAGCAGTTTCCTTTCTTCACTCGCGCAAGTTTTACACCTTCATTCGCTTGTTCCTTGCTCTAATGGCAGTTGGTGGAACACGCTCGTCTCTAGTTGCTGATAAATTGGTAGAGGGAGATGACATCACATCTCCAGGCTCAATAAGACAGAGAAGCTCTCGCATTCCCGGAAGCAGCTGAGAACTTCTCTGCATCTCGAAGAAAGAAATCTTTCAAATTTCTTTCTTCAAACTTTTCGCGCAAATGTTTCGTCTTATCGCCATCACCCACCTCCTGCTCATGTGGTTCGCCCTGATCGTCATGATTGTGCTGCTTGCTATCCTTACTGGCTACTTCCTCAAGCGAAAGGACGTGCGAGTGTAGTTTATTACTAATAGAGACGGCAATCATAGGCGTTAATGTAAGCCAGTGTGAAGTGAACCAGGCCACCCGCAAGGGGATGGCCCTACTATACCCGACGGCTCCCCAGGCCCTATGAATGCTCTGCGTATAGTAGGGCCATCCCCTTGCGGGTGGCCTGGTTCACTCCGCCTGCTTCTCTCGTTCATTATACAATGGTACTTCCTGGCATATATCTTGCGCGTCTATCTCTTCTATGCTAAGGTAGAAGTGTTCTTGCAGGCGGTTCGTGTTCTGGGAACGAGCAAAAAGACGGAACGCAATACACACGACAACAGGGAACAAACAGTACAGACAGTGTTACTGAACAGGCATATCATCGTCGGAATCTGTGGGGGGATTGCTTCATATAAAGCAGTCGAGCTGGTAAGTCGCCTGCAACAGGCAGGGGCTCTGGTTGATGTGGTCATGACGGAACACGCGGAAGCGTTCGTGCGGCCTCTGACCTTCTCAACGATGAGCCACCGGCCCGTCTATAGCGATCTCTGGGAGCCTTCAGGGAAAGCGGCGGAGACGCACATCGCCCTGGCGGAACAGGCTGAGCTGCTGGCAGTTGTACCGGCCACTGCCAACACGATTGCGAAGCTGGCTCACGGCATGGCCGACAATATGCTGACCGCCGTGGCTCTGGCGACGCGCGCTCCCCTGCTGCTGGCGCCGGCGATGTACAAAGAGATGTACACGCACCCGGCAACGCAGGAAAACCTGCGCCTGCTACGGGAGCGAGGGGCGGTGATTGTCGAGCCGGAAGTAGGACGGCTGGCATCGGGAGCGGTCGGCCCGGGGCGGCTGCCGGAAACGCCGGTCTTACTGGCGGCCATCCGTATGACGCTGGGGCGCAACGGAGACCTGGCCGGTCGCCGCGTCGTCATCACCGCCGGAGGCACGCAGGAACCAATCGACCCGGTGCGTTACGTAGGGAATCGCTCGTCGGGCAAAATGGGCTATGCTCTGGCCGAGGAGGCAAGAGACCGGGGCGCGCAGGTTCTCTTGATCTCCGGCCCGGTGGCGCTGGAGCCGCCCTATGGCATAGAGCTGCGCCGGGTCGAAACGGCGTTGCAGATGCGCGATGCCGTCCAGGCGGCCATCGCAGACGCCGATGCGCTGGTCATGAGCGCTGCCGTCGCCGATTTTCGCCCGGCAGCGGCGCGAGCGCACAAACTGAAAAAAGAAGGTGGTGGTGGAGCAAGGGAGGAGGAATTTGACGAGGAGGGCGGGTTTACCCTTCATCTGGTACGGAATCCAGATATCCTGGGGGAACTCGCCGCACAGGATGAAGCAGGGCAGACAGGCAAGGATCAGCCGGGGAAACGCCTGGTGCGTGTGGGCTTCGCAGCCGAGACACACAACATCGAGGCCTATGCGCGCACCAAATTGATCAGCAAGCATCTGGATTTGCTGGTCGCCAATGATGTCAGCCGTGCCGATAGCGGCTTCGGCACAGATACGAATAAAGTTCTCATCTTCCATGCGACAGGGGAAAAAGAGGATTTGCCTGTAATGCCCAAAACAGGCGTTGCGGCTGCCATTTGGGATCGGATCGTACCATTGTTGCATTGAGTACGACAGAAGTGGGGAGGTGTGGCGCTGTGATGGGACAATTTGTGTTTGAATTATTAAGTACTCGAAGTACGCAGGAGGAATCCACTATGGATCGTGCTGCTAGCGCAGGTTTTGAAGGCATCGCGCAGATGCTGCTGGAACAAAAGAAATTGATGGACGCCTTAGAGGCGGAAAACCGTGAGTTGCGCCGCCAGCTGGCCGATTTGCGGCGAGGCATTGGCATCGCGGTCGTCATCGAAGGCAAGACGGTTCAGCTCGCTATCGAGGGCGGCCCCTCATCCGCGGCAAACGGGCCGACGCAGGGTGCGTTGCAGGCTCTTCAGACCATCCAGCCGACCCCGGCAAATGGCTCTCAGGCCGCCGGTGGAAACGCCTATCCTCAAAATGTCCGGCAGCCATCAGGCACGCAGCCAACCGTGAATATGGGCGGCGAGAAGCGCGAAAATGGCACTGCCCGCAGCCCGCTCGCCGACAGTTTTGTCCTCTAAACAGACATGTCTTGTTTATCTGGATGGAAAAAGTGCAATCGATCTCCAGCAACGCCCGCGCGTTGATGGTTGTTTTTGCACTTTTTTCATCGGCAGGAATACCCCCCTTGTATATTCTTTCCAATACTGTTATTATCTCCACAATGTGAACGGGTGTAATGCACAGCGCCCAACATATCGTTTATTGTCCCGCGAATTCAAAATAACAACCAGGAAGGCAGGTCAGCATCGTGATTTGTCCAAATTGCCATAATCAGGTGGCCGACGGAGTGAAATTCTGCGGCGTCTGCGGCGCGCCAATGCCGGCAGGGCAAACGCCGCCTCCACAGGCGCCCAGGCCCCCCTATGGCCCACCGCCACAGGGACAGCCCTCTGGCCCTTATGGCCCACCGCCACAGGGACAGGTAGCGCCCGACGGTGGCTATATCCCACCCAATCAGTACGAGGAGTACACGAACAGCATGTTCGGCAACGCCGTCCCCAGGGCCGAGTTGCATAACCCCAAAGGCCCCCTGCGCATTGCCGATATGACCATCTCGATTGACGGCGAACTTGTGCCGGTGGTTGACATTATGCTGGGCAACCAGCTCTCCATCTACTTCGAACATCACATCCTGCTGTGGAAGCATCCAGGGGTGCAAATCGGCTTCAAATCGATCAAGGGCGCGGCCAAACGCTTTTTCGCTGGCCTGCAAATCTTCATCTCTGAAGCACAGGGACCCGGTAACATCGCCTTCTCCCGCGATTCTGTGGGCCAGATCGTTGCCCTGCGCCTGCAGCCGGGGCAGATGGTCGAGGTACGCGAACACCAGTTCCTTGTCGCTACCAGCAACGTCGACTACGGTTTCACCTTCATGCAGGGCGCGGCCAACATCCTGTTCAGCCGCACGGGCCTGTTTATCGACCAGTTCACGGCGCGCGGCGGCGAAGGCATGGTGCTGCTGCACGGCTACGGCAACGTCTTCGAGAAGATGCTGGCCCCCGGCGAGACGCTGGACATCGAGCCGGGCGCCTGGCTGTGGAAAGACCCCTCGGTGCAAATGTCGGTCACGACGGTCGCCGGTTCGCAGCGCGGCGGCGGCATCTTTGGCGCCATCGGCGGTTTGATGGCCGGCGCCTCGATCATCCTCAACCGCTTTACCGGCCCCGGTCGCGTCGGCATCCAGTCCATGACCTATCACCCGCCCACTGCCGAAGGCGCGCAGCAGGCCGGCGGTCAGCAGAATCTCGATCTGGGACAGTTTTTCAGTTAACCAGCGTTGAATGCCAGTTAAAAAGCCGTGCCAATGTGGCACGGCTTTTTTAGCCCTGACTCCCCTTTTCTCTTTCCCGGTTGATGCGCAGAATTTTGAGCATGTACTGCTCGGAGTTCAGGTAGTAAGGGTTGCGCTTGATGTATTTACCGACGACGGAGATTGGGTGCAGCTTGAGCAGTTCTACCACGAGGCTGGGCAGCAGCTTGCTGTGATCGTAGTGCATCAAGGCGATGATTGGCGCGTTCTGAAAGGTGAACACGGCATCAGAAGCGGCCTCGTATTTGAGAATCTGTTCCGGGGTGGCAATGTCCTTGAGCAGCCAGGACATATCAATTGAGATGCGCACCGCGTGCCAGCCTTCGCGCAGGGCCTGGGCAATAAAGGTCTGATGGGAGGAGAGCAGGAAATAGGGGTCGAAGCGTTTGCCATTCGCCAGAAACAGCTCGCGTTCCTCGCATAAGATAAGTTGCCCCGATGCCAGCAACTCGTCGACATTGACCTGTAACTTCTCAAGCTCTTCGCGTAGCTCCTTCACCTGCGCGGGCGCGGCGGCAAAAAGACATTTTTCTGAGAGCGACAGCCCGACCCGTAGCAGGTGCGCCGTGACCCGTGGAATCTCCGTCACCTTGCTGTACAACTGGCAGATGTGCGAGCCGGGCGGAATCCGCTCTGATTTGCCCTCGACACTCAGATCCATAGCTACCTCCACTGATGATTGCTAGTATTGCCGGTCTTTCCGGTATTACCGATCCCTCTCGCCTTACGTTCCTGACGCAGATAAGCCGAGCGATTATTCATGCTCACAATGAGCCAGCCCAGTGCGCCGAAGATGAGCAAACCGGAAAGAAAGGCCAGCACGAATAGAAGGATCGTTTGATAGACGGTGGCCGTGAGCAGCGCGGACAGCGCCAGCGTGCAAAGGGACATGGAGAGCGGAATGGGAATCGCCCATGCCAGAATGACACGCAGGCTCTGTCGCGGCGTCAGTGCCTCCTCCCCACTATAGGGGAAGAGGAGACGCCGGAAAAATGATTGATGGGAGTGCGGTGGCTGTTCCATAGATCTGCTTATGTTCCTTCCCTGTTCTGTTGTTGCGTTTGAGATTGAGCCTGGCCCTGAGCTTCTGCCTCGCGCTGGCTCTGCAACCACCGCTGCAACACCTCTTCGGCCTGATAGAGGATATTTACCTCGTTCTGATACGTCAGCAGGCGCGACGCCTCGGCGAGCGGGAACCACTCTACACAGTCATACTCCTGATCGTGCAGGGAGGTGTCGCCGCCAATGGCCTCCATCAAGTAGTGCCGCACCTGTTTCTGGTAACGAACATGATTACGCACGAAAAAGTACGAGATACTGCCAATATAGGCAATCAGGCGCACTTTCAGTCCGGTCTCTTCCTGTACCTCACGCATCGCCACCTGTTCAATCGTCTCGCCCGCCTGCGGCGTTCCCTTGGGTAAGGCCCAGATGCCCGGATGGCTCCGTCCCACCAGGGCCACTTCTATTGTCTTTTCACCTGCGGCTTGAGCAGTTTGCTGTGTTTCCTTGCCCTCTTCTTTCAGCCCCGCCTGCGAGGCCTTCCCGGCACGATTACCCGATGGAGAGCGCGTCGGGACAAGACGAAAGACGACGCCGCCGGCGGAGTACGCCCGCATCGTTCGCTGTCGTTCCATCCCCGCTCTATACCTTCTCTCTATTGTTCTTTGCGTTCCATAAACGAGCCAGAGCGGCCCGTATTTTCTATGGAACTACTATATCATATAACATGCCATTAGCTCAATGCAGCACGCTGTTGAAAACGCCCCTTGGCCATGTCATGCTGAGCGGGAGCGGAGCATGACATGGCCGGGCATGCCCTCTTTCAGGATGGCAGGTCATGATAGCGCGCTGCGAATGGCTTCCAGGTTCTTCGGCGGCGTGTTGGGCGCAATGGCGCAGCCAGGGGCAAGCAGGAAGTGCAGGCCGCCGGTCTGCTCGATGGCCTGCGCTACCTCTTCGCGCACCTGGGCCGGGGTGCCGTGCAGCAGCGTCTCCTTCTGATTGATGCCGCCCATCACCGCCTTGCCAGAGCGCAGCTTGCCCTCACGCAGGTCAGGATTGCCCGGCAGCGAGGAATCCCAGCTCACCGCCTCGACCGGGTAGGAGGCCAGCAGGTCAAAGTAGATGTTGGAGCCGCAGTTGTGGATAATGTTGAACTTGCTGCGGCTCTTGATGGCATCCAGAAATTCCAGATCGTACTGCTCGCCAAACTCACGATACTGGTCGAGCGTGAGCATGCCCTCGCTGGCCCAGCCATTGGAGGCGTAGAAGATGCCGCTGGCCCCCTCATCCAGGCAGGCGATGGCAAAATTGATGAAGGTCTCGGAGATGACACGCAGGGCGGCGTGCAGCGCATGACGGTCCTCGCGGATCGACTGCAAGACAGGTTCGGCCCGGTTGCCCACCAGGTATTTCGCCACGCCGAGCGGGCAAAAAACAGTCTGCACAAAGTAGGCCTCAAAGCCGATGGCGTGATTGATAAGGCGAAGCGCGTGCAATTGCTCGCCCAGCGCCCCCCGCTCCGGGTCATGCGGGCGCAGCCGCTTCCAGTCCGACACACTCTTGATAGGCGTCTCCTCGATAATCGGCGCCTGCGTCCTGCTGCCTGATGGCCGCGCTTTGACGCCCCAGTCCTGAATATGGTAGACGGCGCGCGGGTTGACCTTCATATAATCCCAGTTATAGCGGGTAAAGTTTTCAATCATCGCTTCGGCCAGCGTCTGCGCGCTCCATTCGCGCTCGAAATCGTGGCCCCACACGCTCACCGGCACACGATCCACCGGCTCGCCCTTCAGGGCAGCGTCAACTCGTTCTTTCTTGTTCATATTGCTGAATTTCCTTCCTGTATATCATCCCTGTCTGTCATCCTCGTCGACGTTCATAGCTATGTCATCCCGTGAGAATCGTTTCCCGGCGTGTCATGCTGAGCGCCGCGAAGGCTCTGATACCACCAACCGCTCGCTCTGGCCCACCGGAGATGCCTGGCTGCCGCTCAGTATGACATGGCTATGGACACCTACGCCTACGTTTTCGCTATAAGCTGGTAATGTGCAAGCTGCGTCGTCTCGGCGGCGCTGGCTGAGATGATGAGAACCACGTGGGTGACGGTGCCCCCAAAGTCTCGCACGGTCAGTGTAGCCTGGCCGCTGGCCAGATCAACCGGCACATCGGTCACAGTGAACTGTGGCTTCTGGCTTTGACTCTGGTGATAGATCAGGGCCTGCATGTCATACCGTTCTGGCAGGACGTTGTTTGAACGGACAAAGCCGTGACTGACCCAGCCGTTATCGCTCGTCAGGTTGTCCTGAAAGTGGATTTCGGGAATGCGAATCTGGTCAAGCGCGAAGCCCTGCCAGTTTACAGCGTCATCGGTGACCTCTTCAAAGCGAATCTGCACCTTTTTGCCGCTGAACGGGGTCAGGTCGATGCTTTCCTGCACCCATTGCGGGCTGCTGCCCCCACCGCTCTCCCCGGTGTAGCCATTGCCCGGGTTGTAGCCGTTCGGATTACTGGTGGTTGTATAGTGTCCTTTCAACGTCGTCCAGTTCACCCCATCGGTTGAAGCCTCGACGAAAGCGTAATCATAATCTTTCTCAAGATCGAACCAGGCGGCGAACTGCAAGGTAGCGCGCCGCCCGTGCAGAGCTGTCAGATCAAACGTGCGCGTCAGCGTGCTATCCATATTATCATAGCGATTGCTCCACCACTCGTCGACAGCTCCCAGAGGGTCATTACCGATAATACGTACAGTAGGGCTACCTTTGAGACTGATGGTCAGCGTGCTGGTTCGTCCTCTGGGTACGAGATCGTAGTATTCGGCGGCGTATTGATGCACCGTGTCGCTCTCGGACATGGGGTAGCTGTCCCACGTGTGCTGGGGCGTCAGGCCGATCGGCGAAATGTCGGGATAGCCATACTCGCCCTGATCGATGGTGGAATCGGCCACGTAATTGGCAACAAACCACTTATGCAGCACGTCCATAAAGCGGTCGCTGTACCCATGCTTCGCCAGCACATGATCGAAATTGGTGGGCGGCGCTGCCGGGTCGGCCAGCAATTCCTTGAGGATGCTATAGCCGCCGTAATGCTGCGCGAAATAGTCCATGAAGAGATAGCCCGCGCCATAGTGTGCCAGCGCGGCGGTCATGTTATCTGTCCAGTCATTGAGCTGGGTATCCGGCGTTTGCAGGAAAGCCTGGTCGACGCCATCCACCGGGTACCCATTAATATGCTGGGCCAGCACGGACATGCCCTCGTTCGCCCAGCTCAGGTCGACGGGATGCAGGTGCCAGTGGATCATGTGCTGGAACTCGTGAGCCAGCGTGCTGTCATAATCGGCGCTGCCGGGAACGGCCCCATCCAGGCTGATATAGAACATCTCACGCTCGTTGCTATACGGATTAACGCTCGTCGGGTACTCGTCGGAGGCGGAAAAGTAGCCGCCGATGCCGCTGCCCAGGCCAACCGCGTTGAGGATGGTCAGGTGGACATCATCATCGATGCCCGGCGTCCATTCGCTGCCGAAGTATTTGCGGTCCGTCGGGTAAATGCTGTTCTCGAAGACGTTGGCGGAAACGGCCAGGGCATTGAGGTTGGCCGCCTGCCCATCCTGCACATACATATATACGTGCGGCGTGACATAGACCAGCTTCGCGCGGATGCGACTATAGCGATGAGTATCCGCGTTATTGATCCAGAAAAAGTCTTCCTGCCCCACATGCTCATTTAACGGCGTCGTGCGCCCCACGTGTGGAATGGGCGTGGAGGTGTGCAGTTTGAGTCGCTGCGCCAGGCTATACAGGTCGCGCAGCGGGTGCGGCGTCATCAGCAGCAACTGCTCCGTCTCCAGCAGATTTGCCAGGCTCTCCGGCGTCGGCCTCGGCGTCGGCGTACTCACCGCCCCCGTTCTCGTCGCCGCTGCCGTCGGTGTTGGCGTTGGCGTTGGCGTCGGGTTGCCGGGTAATGAACATGACGTAAACAGCAAGAGACTAACTAAACACAATATAAGCACCGCCCCAGGGCGACCGCGCATCACAGGGCGACCGCGCATCACAGGGCGACCGC
>CADDYT010000177.1 GCA_902810755.1 Chloroflexota bacterium | reverse complement strand
TTATATTAGGAGAGTTCAGGTATGGCATATCCTGAAACAGGCCCTCGGATGATCTACCCAGGCCGATTTTCTACAGAATGTGTGTACCGACGAGGTAAGTACAGTAAAGGGTGAGCATGTGTTAGACAGAACATCAGCAAACAATCAGAATGCGGGTGGGGATGAGCAGCAGGTGGTGGTTTCCGGCGGGCCGGTGCTGCTCAATGGCGTGTTGAGCAGTCCGGTGGGATCCGCCACGATGGTGGTATTTCCATATGTGCGCGTGGCCGAGGCGGACAGCGAGAAGATGCTGCGCGGGCTGGAAACGCTGGCGCGGGCATGTGGGCAGGTAGGCATGGGGACGCTGCTGGTCAATTTACTGACGCCGGAGGACGAGGAGCTGGACCGCGCGACCGGTTTTTTCCGCGAGAATACCGAAGTGCTGCACCAGCGCGTCACAGGCATCGCGAACTGGCTGATCGCTAGGGCCGAGCCGGGCGGGATCAGCATGGGGTACGTCGGCGCCGGTGTGAGCGGCGCGGCCATCCTCGCGGCAGCGGCGGCGCGCCCGGACGCAATCCACTCGATTGTCGCTATTGCGCCGCGTACCGACCTGGTGCGTTCCTACCTGCCAGAGGTGATTGCCCCCACGCTGCTGATTGTCGGCGAGCAGGATACAGCGGCAGTAGAGATGGGACGCGAGGCGCTGGGGAAACTGCTGAGCGATACGGCGCTGGATGTTGTGGTGCAAGCGAGGGAGCGCGGCGTCACCAACCGGCTGGAGATCATTCGCGGCATTACCAGCGTCTTTGAGAGCGAGCAGGCGCTGCAAACGGTGTGCCAGCAGGCGATTGAGTGGTTCAAGGGTCACCTGTTGTAGCTACCTGCCATCCAGCCCGGTTCAATTCCCGACAGACTGGCCGGAGAGAAAATCGAGGACGGCGGCATTGAAGGCGCCGGGGCGGTCGAACATAACGACATGACCGGCCCCTTTGAGGGTGAGCAGGCGCGCGTGGGGAATTTCTGCGCGCAGCAGTTCGCCGAGGAAAGGCGGGACAAGTGTATCGTGCTGACCCCAGATGAGCAGCGTGGGGGCCTGGACGGCATGGGCCTCTTTGCGAATATCCTTTGAAAGCAGGTCTCTGGCGGCGCGCAGGAGGGTCAGCGGCCCGGCACGCAGGGCGTCGGTCAGCAGGATGGGCAGGAAGCCGGGACGCATGTGACGCGCCCCGACCAGCAGGGGTAGCAGGTAGCTTTGCCAGCTATGTCCCCCCGGCAGCAGGGCCGGCGCGGCCAGGACGAGCCGGTCGACCCTGCGCGGCTGGCAGGCTGCTATCTGGAGGCAGAGGTAGCCGCCCATCGAGTGGCCGAGCCAGTCGGCTCGCTGCAGGCCGATAGCGTGAAACCAATCAAGCAGCCAGCTCGATGCTTCGGCCAGCATGAAACGTTGCGTGCGCGCCAGCGTGCCAATGCCCGGCAGGTCGAGCAGATAGACCGTATAATGTTCGGCAAAGGCAGGAATGTTACGCACCCACCAGCGCGTCGAGCCAGAGAGTCCATGCACCAGGATGAGCGGCTTCCCCTTGCCCGCCATTTTGTAATGCACCGGTTTCCCACGCACCTCGACGACACATTCCTGCACTTTCATTGTCTTTCCCACGCTTTCTCCTTGCGGCTTCTCTTTCCATTATAGCCACAGAAAGCACGCTCCTGGGAGAACTTTTAAAAAAGAGATCATCTGTGTTATAATCGCTTCACATCGTGCAGGAACGAGGATAGAGGAAGCAATTGAACGGGAACGAAAAGGCAAACGGGAGCCAGTATGGCATGAATGGCAGCGCCAATGGGAGCGCGAATGGCGGCGTACATGGCGCCAACGGCAAGGCACTGCTCTCACAGCTTGCTGAGCGCACGGCAACAACGCCAACGGCAGAGCAACTGGCAACGGCGATTGAAAGCCTGCTCTTCGTGTCGGGGCGTCCGCTGGAGCGGGGCGAACTGCGCAAACTGCTGGATATCGACGATGCGCTACTTGGCGAGAGTTTGCGCGCCCTGGAAGGCGAACTGGAAAGTCGGAGACGCGGCATCCGCCTGCAGCTTCTGGGCGAGCAGGTGCAGCTGGTGACGGCCCCGGAAAACGCTCGTTATGTCGCTGCCCTGCTCGGCCTGCCCATGACGGCGAAATTGACGACGGCGGCGCTGGAGACGCTCTCCGTCATCGCCTATCGCCAGCCCGTGACGCGCGCGCAGATCGAGGCGGTGCGCGGCGTCAACAGCGACCGCGCGCTGATCAGTCTCGTGCAGCATGGGCTGGTCGCCGAGGTCGGGCGCGCGCCGACGGTCGGGCGGCCCGCGCTCTTCGCCACCACCGCCGAATTCTTGCAACAATTTGGCCTGACACGGCTGGATCAATTGCCCGGTGTCGACCTGCCTCCGTCATTCAACGAGCAGGAACCGGGCGGAGGAGAGGAATAATGCGTCTTGGTCGCCACATGCCGCTCAACGCGAAGCCGGTCAGGGCCGCCGCCATCGCGCGCGACATCGGCTGCGACGCCATCCAGATTTTTGCCAGCAACCCCACCGGCTGGCGTCCCCCATCCGATGATGGGAGGGCCGCGCTGGCCTTCGCCGAAGCGGCGCGCCAGCACGAGCTTGCGCCGGTCGTCATCCACGCGCCCTACCTCATCAACCTGGCCTCGCCCGAAGAGGAAATTCGGGGCAAGTCGATCAACCTGCTGCGCTGGACATTGCAGCGCGCTCCGCTGCTGGGGGCCACCTCCGTCGTCTTCCATACGGGCAGCCATCGCGGCGCGGGCGTGGAGGCGGGCATCGCGCGTATCGCCGAAGCCATCCAGCGCATCCTGCCCGAAACGCCGCCAGAGGTCATGCTGCTGCTGGAGAACGATGTCGGCGCGGGTCACGCCCTGGGCCACAGCTTCGAGCAGATCGGCATGGTCCTCGACCTGCTGCCGCAATGCGCCGACCGGCTGGGCGTCTGCATCGACACCGCCCATCTGTGGGGCGCAGGCTACGACATCTCCACGCGCCGGTCAACGCTCGACGTGCTGCAACGCTTCGACTCCCTCATCGGCCTGCCGCGCCTGAAGGTCATTCACCTCAACGATACGGAGAAAGCCCTGGGCAGTCACCGCGACGTGCATGCGCGCCTGGGCGAAGGCATCATCGGCGCGGATGGCCTGCGCGCCCTCCTCACCCACCCCCGGCTCTCCCACGCCGCTGTCCTGCTGGAAACCCCCATCAAAACCGACGCCGAAGAGCAAGAAGACTGGGAACACGATAAACAGCATATGGCATATGCAAGAAGCCTGATGGTAGAACACCCTATGACGGCGGAATAATAATCGTTACCGGCACTGTCAGCGGGCTGCCCTGCACGGCTTCTCCCGTTAATGGATCGGTTGCCTGGATGGTGATGCTGGTATGGTAGGTGCCGCTGGCGACGGTGGTGGGGTCGATGAGCAGGGTGATGGTGGCGTTCGCATCGCCGGAGAGGCTACCGGATGAGGTGGCAAGCGTGAGAAAGGTGGGGGCGTCGGCAGCGAGCGTGGCCGTCCAGTTGAGCGATGCTTCGCCGGTGTTGGAAATGGTCAGCGTCCGCGAAGGGGTTGCCGTCGCTGTTGCCGTTGGCAGAACGCTTTGAGCAGGGGGAGTTGCGGTAAATGTGAGCTGCCCTGCTGTAGAGGCGAGCGAGAGCGCGGGGGGCGCAAGCACGGTGAGGGCCACATTGATCGTCTGCGGGCTGCCCAGCACGGTGATGCCGCCATCAACGGCGCTAAGAGAGATGGAGCCGCTGTATGAGCCATCGGCCAGCGCAGTCGAAGTAACAGTGATGGTGATCGTAAAGGTCTGATTGTTTCCCGTCATCGCCTGCGTGCCGGGGGTGATCGCCAGCCAGTTTGTCCCCGCTCCCTGCGTGACGGTGGGCGTGAGCGTCAGATTGTTGCCGCAGGAGCCACTGACGCTGACGGTAACGGTCTGGGACGGCGGGTTGATGTCATCCTCGGTTGTGAAGGTTGCGTTACTGGCGGAGGCTGGCTGCAAGGTACACGCCGCCGCCTGAATGTTCAGCGTTACCGGAATGGCAATGGGCGTGCCGACGGGCGCGCCGCTGGCGCTGTCGGTCGCGCTGAGCGTAATGGTAGCGGTCGCGCCCCCGGCCTGCAAGCCGCTCAGCGAGACCGCCACACTGGTCGTCGCCGCCGTAGTAAGGCTCACCGTACCGCTCGCGGGCGTCGTCGTGAGCCAGCTCCCCCCACTGACGCTCGCCGTCCAGGTGAGAGCATTGGCACAGGCTCCACTGGCTGTGATGGTGACCTTTTGCGCGGCTGGCGATTGTCCCCCGACCACGCCGGTGAAGGAAAGCGCGCTCGCTGAAGCGGCAATGGCGCAGGGGGCGTTGACCACGAAGGTGACGGTCACCACCTGCGGCCCGCCGGGGAGAGGCTGCCCGCTGCCATCCGTCCCGCTGACGGTAATCGTGCCGCTATAGGTGCCGGGAATGATGCCCGGCGGTAAATTCACCGTCACGCTGATCGTCGCTGCCTGCTGTCCGGTCAGGCTGCCAGAGGTCGGCTGGACAGAGAGCCAGTTGCCGCCTACCGTCGTGGCAGTGGCGGCAGTCCAGTTCAGTATTCCGCCGCCCGTGTTGCTAATCGTGAATGATTGGGCCGTCAGCGCCTGTTGTCCGGGGACGGCGCTGAAGGACAGCACAGCCGGAGTGATGCCCATGCCGGGCGCGGACGGCTTCCCCACGACATAGGTGACCGGCAGCGATTGCGTCCCGGCCTGCGAATTAAAGAGAATTGTGCCGTTGTATGTGCCGGGCTGCAACCTGTCGTTGACCACTCTAACCGAAAGCGCGGTCGGCGTTCTGCCGCTGCTCGCGCTCACAGAGAGCCAGGATGGCGCGCTTGCAATATTCCACGCCAGCGCAGAGGTGCAAGATGGCGAGCCGGTTAGCCTGACCGTTTGCGCTGGCGGGCCGTGCTGCCGGTAGCCGCTGCTGTATGAGAGCTTGCCCGGAGAGACTTGCAGGGTGCATTGCGGCAGCACGGTCAGGCTGACAAAAACGCTCTGCGGGCTATCCTGCACCGGCTCCGCGCCCTGGCTGGTAAAGGTCACCGTGCCGCTATAGCTGCCCGGCAGCAGGGAGCTGGTATTTACCGCGATAATGGCTGATTCGCTCTGGCCATGCGGGATGGTATCCGAGGCCGGGGAGACCGTCAGCCAGTTCTGCCCCATATTTCTGGCATTGACCGACGCGCTCCATTGCAAAGGCCGCAAGCCCGGGTTGCTCACCGTCACCACCTGAGCAGGAGGGTTGGTAGCACCATCGCTGGCCGTGAAGGAGAGGACGGCGGGCGAGATTTGCAGGATGGCCTCGTGCTGCGGCTCCAGCGCCGTCACTCCCATATGCACGGTAAGGGTGGCCTGCCCCGCATTCGAGGTAAAGAGGATCTGAGCGGTATAGGAGCCAATCTTCAAATTTGATCGCGCCCCGGCGACACGTACCGTGACACTCTGCCCCGCATTGATGCTGCCGCTCAATGGCGAAAATTGCAGCCAGGGCTGCGTCGCCGTCGCCTGCCAGGAGATCTGGCCGCCGCCCACATTGCTCAACTGCACCGCGCGCGTGCTATTCATCGTCTGATCGTCGGAACCGAGGTTGAGCGAATTTGTGGAGAGCAACAGGTGCGCGGGACGGAGCGAGGCGCTGTGCCCGCTCACCAGAATCGTGAAGGCGGCGGTTTTATGCAGCATGCCATCTTCCGCCTGGATCAGGTGCTGCCCCGCCCCCCAGTCGGAGTTGACGATCACGGTATCGCTGAAGGTGCCATCGGCCTTCGCCACGAGCATGCTCTGGCCATCGGTATCGGGCATGGCGAGGCCGCCGTCGCGGAAGAGGCCAATGCGCGCGCCGGAGCTGAAATTGGAACCATGCAGCGTAATCATCGCGCCCAGCGCCACGCTCGATGGAATCACTTGCAAGGCCAGCGTGCCATGATGCGGAGGTCCCTGAGAGAGGATACCGCGCCCCAGCGTGACCGCCAGACCGGACAGCCCACCCATCACCAGAGCGGCCAGCGCCAGCATGCTTACCCAGAAAAATAGCGAGGGCCGGAAGAAATGCCGCCTGAACTGCCCGACTGGATGTTCGCGATACAGCGGGGTAGAGGGGCCGGAGACGCGCGATGCGGAAGCCAGGGGAGATGGGGAAGGGTCAGACGGAGCGAGTTCTGGCCCCGCTACAAGCGTAGAGACAGCTCTGCCGGTCGCGAACGCTTGATGGGAGGCCGGATCGACCTCCTTATGCCAGTTCGCGTGCGCCATCGCCAGTGGCTGTGTTGTCCCAGATGCTTCCTGCGTCCGCGCCGCGACGCCCTGCGGCTGCCACGCCTCGCCACAAAGCGGGCAATAGCGGGCATTGTCCGGCAGCAATTCAGCGCAACGCGGGCAGATCATGCTTCGCACGTTATCTCCCCCGTGGTAGTCATCCTGCATAGCGCCTGAAAAAGCTTCTTCCCCCTAGAAGTGTACGCGGAAAACCAGCCGTCTGTCAATGCCTCAGGCATGTCGGGTCTGCGTCCTTCAGGGGGAAACGGTAGGGATGGTGCCTTGTGCCTGTCCCCAGAAGCGGTACCTTCAGGTCCCCCCTGAAGGATAGAGAGCCGACATGTCATGCTATGAGCATGGCTTTCTGTACTGGCCTGCGCCGCGCCGCGATGGTCGGCCAGGGCGCAGGCCGGGGGCCACGCCCATTCTTCTCTTTATACCGCGACGTTGGTGGAGCGGCCATAGGGCTTTTCAGGGTCGATGAGAACGTTGATGCAGGCAGGGAGGCCGGAGGCGAAGGCGCGTTCGAGCGCAGGGCGAATCTCTTCCGGGCGTTCGACCAGCTCACCGTAGCCGCCGAGGGCCTCCACCATTCTGTCATAGCGAATGCCGGGGCTGAGTTCCGCCGCCGTCGTGTGGCCGACGATGGCGCGCTGCGGGTGCTTAATCTGCCCCCACGCGCCATCGTTGCCGATGATGGAGACAACGGGCAACTTCTGGCGCACCATGCTCTCGAACTCCATGCCGTTCAAGCCAAATGCGCCGTCGCCGTGCAGGATAAGCACCTTCTGGCCAGGGCGGGCAAGCTGAGCGGCCATGGCGAAGCCGGTGCCGGCGCCCAGCGTCCCCATCGGCCCGGCATCCAGCCAGTAGCCGGGCCGGTAGACATTGATAATACGCCCGCCATAGCTCACGATGTCGCCGCCGTCGCCCACTACCGTCGTCTCCTCGTCGATGAAGTCGCGAATCTCGCGGCAGAGGCGCATGGGGTGGATAGGAACGGCATCCGAGTTTAACGCAGCCTCGTCGCGTTCCAGCGATTTGCGTTCCGCTTCGCGAATGGAGGTCAGCCACTCATCGTCTGGGCCGCCCTTGCGCTGCTTCGTCGCTGCGGCCACCTGGCGCATGCTCAGCCCGACATCGCCCACCAGGCCGACGGCGGCACCACGATTGACGCCCACGTCCTCGGCGGCAAGATCAAACCAGAGCAGGTTAGCATTTGCGGGAATGAGCGGCGGTTGACCGTGATTGAGGCGGAAATCCATGCGCGTGCCGATGGCCAGGATGGTATCGGCCCCCTCTAACGCTTTGCGACGCGAGGCGCTGAAGAAGAGGGGATGCGTCGGCGGCAGGCAACCGCGCCCGGCACCGTTGAGGTAGACCGGCGCGGAGATGCGCTCCGCCAGTTCGCGCAGTGGCCCGGCGGCATCGCACCACCAGACCGCCGTTCCGGCCATGATGACGGGCCGTTCGGCCTGCTCCAGCAGGGCCGCTGCCTTCTCCACCATCTGCGGATCGGGCGCGATTTTGCCGGTGTAGCGATAGTGTTCCGGCTCGCCCGGATCGAAAAGCGTATCGGTATCGGCGAAGTTGTTGAGGACATCCATTGGCATTTCGAGGAAGACGGGGCCGGGCTTGCCGCTCAACATCTGGCGAAAGGCCGAGGCGGTGTACTCGCCCAGGCGCGCGGTCTCATGCACCGTGCGCGCCCACTTCGTGATCGGGCGTAGCAGGTCAAGCTGGTTCATCTCCTGCAGCGCGCCGCGATCCCACAGGCCGAGCGGGGCCGCGCCGCCGATAACCAGCACCGGGCTACCTGCGAGGTAGGCATTGGCGACGCCGGTCACGCCATCGGTGACGCCAGGGCCAGCCGTCAATATGGCAACCCCCGGCCTGCGCGTGACCTTCGCCCAGCCTTCAGCCGCGTGGACTGCCGCCTGTTCGTGGCGCGTATCCACCACGCGGATGCCCTCGCGCACGCAGCCATCATAGATACCGGCGATATGCCCCCCGCTGAGCGTGAAGACAACCTCTACTCCCTCACGCTTCAGTATCTTCGCCACCAGCCAGCCCCCATGTATCAGTCCCATAAGATGTCTCCCTTCCGCAAGAATGCGCCTGCGCTATTTTAAGTAATCCATGGCGGCGCGGGCCAGCACCTCAACGGCGATGGGCAGGGCGTCCTCGTCGATGTTGAAGCGCGGGTGATGATGCGGGTAGTTCGCGCCCTTCTCTGGATTGTTCGCGCCCACGATGAAGTAGCAGCCGGGAACGGCATCGAGGAAGTAGGCCATGTCGTCGCTGCCGGTCGTCATCACGTCTTCGCTCGTGTCTACCGCCTGCTCGCCCACCGTCTCTACGGCGGCCCGACGCACTAACCCGGTCATCGCCTCCTCGTTGACGCAGGGCGGGCAGCCGTCGAAGACCTGCACCCCGCAGGAGCCGCCCATCGCGCCCGCGACGCCGTTGGCAAGCTCACGTATGCGCCGCAGCAGCTTCTCACGATGCTCCCTGCTGAAGGCGCGCATCGTCCCCTGCAACTCCGCCGTCTCAGGAATGATATTGAAAGCCGAACCGGCCTGCACCCTGCCAATCGTAATCACCGCCGGGCGGAAAGGCGAGGTCTCGCGGCTGATCAGCGTTTGCAGCGCGGTGATGATGTAGGCGGCAATGACGATGGGATCAACCGATTCCTCCGGCATGGCAGCGTGTCCGCCTTTGCCGCGCACAGTAATGAGAAATCTGTCCGCGCTGGCGAAGACGGGGCCGGAGCGCACGCCCACGCGCCCAAGCGGGTAGTTGCTAATCAAATGCAGCCCGATGATGCCATCGACGCCCTCCATTGCCCCTTCTTTGACCATCGGCTCGGCCCCGCCGATCTGCTCCTCGGCTGGCTGAAAGACAAATTTCACGTTGCCGTTCAGTTCGTCGCGCCGCTTGCTCAAAATATCGGCAACGGCCAGGGCAATCGAAGTGTGGCCGTCATGCCCGCAGGCATGCATCTTGCCATCGATGGTCGAACGATAATCGATCTCGTTCAGTTCGTGAATGGGCAGGGCATCCATGTCGGCGCGAATGGCGATAGTTTTCGCGCCCGGCCCGCTCTTGCCGCCGCGCAACAGGCCCACCACCCCGGTCTTCGCCACGCCCGTGCGCACGTCCAGCCCCAGCGCCCGCAATCGCTGCGCGACAATGCCAGAGGTGCGTACCTCCTCGAAGGCCAGTTCGGGATGCTCGTGCAGGTCGCGGCGCAACGCCACAATATCAGGAACCATCTCATCAATCTCGGATTTCAGGGAATCCATGCTGCTCTCGGCCATTGTTCCTTCTCTTTCAATCCTTCAGTGCAAATCCTGCAATGCAAACGTGTAGCGAAACGTCAGGCAACTGGCCTGGAGATAGGACAGTCGCCTGACGGCGATCTCGAACAGAAGCTAGCGCGAGACGGGCGCGCCTGCGAACTCGCGGACGAGCTGGTTGAAGCGCGCGGCCTGCTCGGCCTGCAACTGCGAGCGGCTCTCCGGCAGCACGTGGACATCGACTTTGTTGTTGACCCGCTTGAATGCCTCGCTGGCCTCGGGCAGGACGGCGGTCTCCTCGCGCCCCCAGAGAATCATGACCGGCACGCTCAAACGGGCAGCAGCCTCGCGCACGTCCATGTCGAGGTAGCTGCTCAGGAAGGAGGCGACAGGATAGCGCGCGTTAGACTGGTGCGCGCTGGTGTAGACATACTCGACCAGTTCGTCGGTGACGAGACCGGGATTGTAGTAGCTCTTCTCCTCGTAGTAGCTGCGCAGCACGGGCCGCGTGGTCAGCAGGTTATAAATAAACTGGCCGAGAACAGGCATGCGCAGAATGAACTTCCAGGCCGCGCCCGGCAGGCCGGGAACGGTTTCCTGCAGCATGGACTGCGGCGGCGAGACCAGGATGAGCCGCTCAAACAGCTGCGGGCGGCGGTAAGCGTCGTGCAGGACATAGGCCGCGCTCAGGCCATGCGCCACCACCACAGCAGGCTTGCCGATCATCTCTTTGATAAAATCGCCGATCAAATCGGTATAGGTCTCTGCCGTATAATCAATCGAGGGGCGATCTGAGAGGCCGAAACCGAGCAGATCAATGGCATAGACGCGGAACTGTTCGGCCAGGGCGTCGATATTCCTGCGCCACTCGAACGAAGAGGCGCCGGGACTGAAATCATGAATGAGCAGCAGCGGCTTCGCCCCGCTCGCGCCCTTTACGGTATAAAACATATCGCCATACTTCCATGGGTAGCGACGTTCCTCGCCCGTCAGCACCGTATCAAGCTCGCCAACGGCGGCCTCGATAAACCTGTTCGCGGCCACCATCGCGCCCACGACGCTACCGGCGACCAGACCGGTCACCAGCAATTTTCCCTTTAACGACATCTTCTTCCCTCACACATCGTATTTTCAACAGAATGCTTGCTCGAAAGCGGACTTTCTCTCACTACTATACGGCCTGCCAAAAGCAGGCCCAGAGCTAACTATACCATCTTCCAGAAGCGAGTTGCAAATCGAGAAGCAGAATAGGAGGGTTGGACACAGCATAAGTTCGTAGCATACACGAATCAACTGGCGTGTGATATGCTTCATGTAAAGGTTTCCTCACCAGTCATGCTGAGCGCGAGCAAAGCATCTGAGCTATCCATCATCAGTCAGCAGGTTCACCTCAGGTGCTTTGCTCGCGCTCAGCATGACTGGTGAGAGTTACATCTCCAATGAGGAGTTCTTACATGCAACAACATTCATATATACGTCTTTCTGAAGAGGTGCGCGCTGCTCTGGAGGGACACGGGCCGGTGGTGGCGCTGGAGTCGACGGTGATTGCGCACGGGCTGCCGTATCCGCATAATATTGAGGCGGCGCGGGCGATGGAGGCGGCGATTCGCGCCGAAGGGGCAACGCCTGCGACGATTGGCATTTTCGCGGGCAAGATTGTGGTCGGCCTGAACGAGCAGGAGGTCGAGCGGCTGGCGACCGGGCGGGGGGTGCAGAAGGTGAGCCGCCGCGACCTGGCAGTGACGCTGGCGACGGGACAGACGGGCGCGACGACGGTGGCCGGGACGATGCTGTGCGCGCATATGGCAGGCATCCATTTCTTCGCCACCGGCGGCATCGGCGGCGTGCATCGCGGCGCGCAGACCAGCATGGATATTTCGGCAGACCTGACCGAGTTGAGCCGCACGCCCGTTCTCGTCGTCTGTGCCGGGGCCAAATCCATTCTTGATCTGGACCTGACGTTAGAATATCTGGAAACGCAAGGCGTGCCGGTCATTGGCTGGCAGACGAGCGAGTTTCCCGCCTTCTACGTCCGTTCCAGCGGTCGCCCCCTGCCTCACCGCGCCGACAGGGCCGAAACGGTGGCTGCTATCGCGCGCACGCAATGGCAATGCGGCCTCAACGGGCTGGTCGTTGCCTGCCCCATCCCGCAGGAATATGCAATGGAAGCAGGCCCATTAGAGGCCGCGACCGAAGAGGCGCTGCGGCTGGCCCGCGACCGGGGCATTCGCGGCTCCGCGACCACTCCCTTCCTGCTCGCCCACGTCGCCGAAGCCACCGGGGGCGAGAGCGTGGAAGCCAACAAAGCCCTGCTCATCAACAACGCCCGCCTGGCCGCGCGTTTCGCGCGGGCATATGAGGAATCTAGAAGATAGCATTGTAGTAGGCCAGCGGGAAGCCGCCAGCGGGAAGC
>CADDYT010000176.1 GCA_902810755.1 Chloroflexota bacterium | reverse complement strand
TTGCGCCTCAAGAGCTGCCTGCTTCCGGGCCTCTCTCCGCGCGCGCACGCGCAAGAAGATATCGGCGGCGATGACAATGGCAAAGGTGGCGGCAGGAACAGCATAGCGCGTCCAGGCATAGTGTTCAAGGATAGGACCGAGTCGCAGGTCATCCAGCAGCATGTTGGCAGCGGTCCAGGCAAGTACCAGCGCGGCAACATCGAGCAGCCAGGGCAGACGCCCGATCAATTCGGCGACGAGCGCGCTGCCAAGCAGCAGGAACAGAATGCTCAACACCAGCCCGATGGCCAGCACCGGCAGGTTGCCCGCCGCCAGCGCGCCAACCGCCAGCACGTTATCCAGGCTCATCGTCACATCAGCAACCAGAATGGTGAACAGGGCGGCCCATAGACCGCGCTCGCCGACCATATGGTGTTTCCCTGCCTCCGGCTCAGGCTCAGCAGCCGCTTTGTTCTCTTCACTTTGAAGATGCTCTTCCTTTTTGCGATCTGCCAGCAGTCGGATAGCAATAACGAGCAGCAGCAGGCCCCCTGCCGCCTGCAACAGGGGTAGTCGTAAGAGCAGAGTAGCAACGATAGCAAACACGATGCGCAAGACGATAGCGCCACCGCCGCCTAACGCGATAGCCATCCAGCGCAGCCGTCGCGGCAGGCTCGAAGCGGCGGCGCCAATAACCAGCGCGTTGTCGCCACTCATCACAAGGTCTACGAGAATGATACTTCCCAGCGCGCTTAACAGTTCTAGCATACTTCTCCTTCTTCCGCCTGTTCCCATCCGCATCCTTCATCGGAGTGGCAACGATACGACAAACGTACTGCCCCTGCCAGTTATCGATTCGCACCAGATGCGCCCTTCGTGTCTCTCGACAATCTCCTTACAGAGAGCAAGCCCGAGGCCGAGACCGGGCTTCACTGAACGCTGTGCGTCCGGGGTGCGATAAAACAGCTCGAAGATATGCCTTCGCTGGTCTTCGGGGATGCCCGGCCCGCTATCAGTTACACGAATCAGGGCTTCGCGTTCATTCACAGCAACAGTCACCCGAACAGGCTCCTGCTCGGGAGAATACTTCAGCGCATTACTGACCAGATTGGTCACAACCTGAGCGAGCCGGTTGCCATCGACCGGGAGCAGAACGGGGCGCAAGGGTAGCTCCAGTTCAATGAGCCGCCCGCTCACCAGCCGCTGTTCCTCAACCACGTCGCGGCAGATAGCCGCCAGATCGCCTTGCGCCCGGCGAAGTTCCATCTTCCCAGCATACACGCGACTCCAATCCAGCAGGTCATCAACCAGGGCATTCATCCGTCTTGTCTGGGCCTCAATCTTTGCGAGATTCTCCTGCAGGCGAACAGGGTGAGAACGCAGTTCCGGCTCCCTGCGCAGGCAACGTTGCAGTAACTGCGCATGAACCAGAATGGCCGTCATCGGCGCCTTCAATTCGTGCGAAGCGATGGACAGGAACTCGCTTTTGAGACGATTCGTCTCTTCCAGCCGCACGTTGTTGCGCGCCAGTTCATCGGCATATCTGAGCATTGCACGCTCTACACGGCTCGCTCGCTGCCGGGCCTGCTCCCTCTGCGCGGTAATCATGGCAACCAGCACTCCGGCTATAAGAAAAGGGAGCAGTTGCCATAAACCTTCCCCGGTGTGGATGCTGAAATCTCCGGTGGGTGGCAGCGCGAAGTAATCCAGCAGCAGCGCGCCAAGCAGCACAGCAAAAAGCGCCGGGCCAGTTCCCCACAGAGAGGCGACAACGATCACTGCCAGGAACACAGGCGCATCAAAAAAGACAAACTGAGGAAGCAGGCGCTGCCCCAGCAACATGGCCAGCAACGCCAACCCGATCAGTGGAATGCTGAGCAGATAGCCGACCCATGGCCGAAGCCCTGTACCCTGTTCATCACTGTATTTTTCTCTCTCTATCTCTCGCCGCAGAGAGGATAGCAGTGGCACATATTCCTGCTCATCCCCGGAAGGCGGTTGTCTATCGATGATACTCTTCATCTCTCCCTGTCTTTCTCCCATGTGTTCTACACGCACGTTTAGCCGCATACAGCAAGCATCGGCAACGCCTGCGTGTGATCAGGCGTTGCCGAATACGTCCCTGCTTCCTCTTTCCACTTTCCAGCCTACAGGGCCAGTATAACGGCTCAGTATGAGACAGGTCTGAACCTTTCCTGAGATGGAGCTGAGAATCTGCTCCATTTCGCATCATCTTTTTCCATGACGTTCTTCAGGAACCAGCCTGGCTGGCAATCCGAACAGAACGGGATGATTCATCACGCGCAGGGGGATGAGCAGGTTCAGGAAGGTGCGCGTGACCAGAATGGAGGTGAACATACTCACCAGCACGCCGATAAAGAGCGTGGAGGCAAAACCGACGATGATGCTGGCCCCAAAATTGCTGCCAAAAGCGAATAAGACGCCGCAGGTAATCAGCGTGCAGATGTTGGAGTCGCGAATGGAGGGCCATGCGCGTCTCCAGCCGAGGTCGATGGCGGCAGTGAGCAGCCTGCCTGAACGCAATTCCTCTTTGACTCGTTCAAAGATCAGCACATTGGCGTCTACCGCCATGCCAATGGAGAGAATGAAGCCCGCAATGCCCGCCAGGGTGAGCGTGACGCCGATGAGTTTGAAAACGGCGAAAGTCAAAGCGGCGTAGAGCAAAAGGGCAAGATCGGCCAGCACGCCCGGCAGGCGATAGAATAGCAACATGAACAGCATGACGAGGCCGAGGCCGACCGCGCCTGCTATCTCGCTCTTATAAATGGCCTCCTGACCAAGTGTAGGGCCAATAGTCTGCTGGCCGGTAATCTTCAAGGCGATGGGAAGCGCGCCATAGCGCAAGAGCGTTGCCACCTGCTGCGCCTCATCCAGCGTAAACTGGCCGGTAATGACGCCGGGGCCGGTAATGGCGCTTTGAATAGTGGCAGATTGAATCACCTTGCCATCCAGAGTGACGGTCAGAACCATGCCAATGTTTTCTCTGGTGAAGGTGGCAAAGCGGCCCACCGCGTCTCCCTTCATCGCGAAGTTGATCTGTGGATGTCCCGTCTGCTCATCACGCCCGACGCCAATCTGACCGGAATCGAGGTCCTTGCCCGTAAAAACGGGCTTGCCGTCGGGGTTGTAGGCGCTGTAATTTTGCGGTTGAAAGGTGCTACCCGTCTGCACAATTCCCTGGGGAGCCGGACCGGTATTCCAGAATTCCAGCACACCCGTCTTGAGCAGAGAATTTACCGCCTGACTCTGGTTGCCGCTCGTGTAGCCCGGCAATTCGACGGAGATACGAGGCAGACCATTGCTGTTCTGGACGCGAATAATCGGCTCATTCACCCCCAGACCGCCGTTCACACGCTGTTCGATCTGCGCCCGTGTCGCATCGATGTCACGGTTGAGCGTTTCGGCATCATAGTGTTGTGCCGGATCGGGTTCCAGCAGAATGCGCACCCCGCCCTGTAAATCCAGTCCCTGCTTCACCTGCAACGAGTGATCTATACCGAGCCAGCCGATATGCACGCCGGGATTGTTCGGCCAGTCGATATAGGCCGCGCAACCCGCCAGCACCAGGATGAAGAGAAGCAGTGTAATGGTGTTTTTTCGCATACGTTTCATATCCTCTCGCCTGAAAAATCTGCTCACAAGTATACAGGCGGGACATGAAATAGCACTGTGAGAAAGCTGAGATGGGGCTGAGAAGAGCAAGGTCTACTTGCTCACATCCGGCAGAGGCAGACAGACGCTAAAGGTACTGCCTCTGCCGGGGGTGCTTTCGGCGGTGATACGACCCCCTAGCTGCTCTACCAGCATCTGTGCGATAGGGAGACCGAGGCCGGTTCCCTGGCGGGAGCGGGCGCGATCAGCGCGATAGAAGCGTTCAAAGATATGCTCCAGGTCTTCAGGCTCCATGCCGATGCCGCTATCGCGCACGCGCACTACCGCTTCCCTCCCTACACGCTGCAAAGAGACGATCACGCGCCCCTCGCCTTCCTCACCGGTTGGTGTGTACTTGATGGCATTATCGAGCAAAATGAGCATGAGCCGCCGCAGGGTTTCTTCGTCTCCATGCACGCGCAGCGGCTCAACGTGGCCCAGTTCAAGTTTCAGCGCCGAGCCTTCCACGGCCAGCCGACGACGAAGCTGTCGCACCAGTTGTAGCGCCACGTGATCCAGTTCGATCAGCTCTTCTTCCTGCCGGGCTTCTGTTGTCTGCGCACCCTGCGCCTCAGCGAGCGTGTTCGTGCTGGCATCGGCGCGAGCCAGTAGCAACAATTCTTCTACCAGTTTCGCCAGGCGCAGTGTCTCTTCATACGCATCGGCAAGCATGGTGCGGCGTTCCTCCGGCGGCAGTTCATCGTAATGACGCTGAAGAAAGGCCAGGTTGCCCTGGATGGTCGTCAGCGGGGCGCGCAGCTCGTGCGAGGCATCGGCAACAAAGCGGCGCTGGGCGGTCGTCGCGCTTTCCAGCGAAGCCAGCATCTCGTTAAACGTATCAACGACCAGGGCCAGTTCATCCCGCCCGGACGGCCTCGGCACGCGCTCATTGAGGCTGCCCAGGCGCGTTCCCCGCGCCGTCGAGGTCACAATCGCGCGAGCCGTTGTCACGATCCCTGCAAGCGGCCTCAATACGCGTGAAGCGATCAGCCAGCTTGCGATGAGCGTTCCACCGAGCGTTGCCAGTCCGGCAAACAGGAGCAGCGATTGCAGCAAAAGCAGCGTCGAACTGACATCGCTAAGCGATTTCGCGACCAGCAAGAAGCCAATCACCGGAGCAGAATCAGAAGAGGTAGGAGCGTAGACCGGCAAAATCTCTACCTGTACCCGCTCGCCGCCGATCGTGGTTTTATACCAGACCGGTGCCTGGCCGCTGATAACGGCGCGTCTGGTATCGGCGCTCAAAGGGATATCTTGACTGGCTGCCGTGCGATAATGTTCATAGCCCTGCACATCCTCAACCTCAATGGCGATGCCCGGTTCGCGGTAGGTGTCAACGGTGTTCAACGCCAGTCTGTTCGGCCAGTAAGGCGGATTCGGCAGTAACTCACGTTTCACATCCAGCGAGGCAATCCTGGCCTCCGCGCTGATGGCGCTCATGACACTCTGATTGAGCGCATCAGTTGCCAGTGTCAGCACCAGCAGGCCAAAGAAGCCGAGCGCGACCGCTAGCAACGCGCCATACCAGAGCATCAAACGAAGGCGAAGGGAGCGTGGCTGCCGTTGAACGGGCAAGACGCCACCGGTTTTACGTAATTCACCTGAAGACATAGCCAATACCACGCACCGTGTGTATCAGGCGCGGCTCCCCTCCAGCTTCTAGCTTGGCACGCAGATAGCCGACATAGACCTCCATCACGTTGGAAGAGCCTTCAAAGTCCAGTCCCCAGACGCGGTCAAGGATCACTTCACGGGTGAGAACCTGACGCGGGCGGCGCAAAAAGAGGGCGAGCAGTTCGTATTCGGTTGGCGAGAGCGTAATCTCACGCGCGCCTCGATGGGCCACGCGCGTGCCGGTATCCAGTTCGACATCGGCGTAGCGCAGCACCTCCTGACGCTCCTCCTGGCTGCGTCTGAGCAGGGCCTTGACGCGCGCCAGCAACTCTTCCGGCGCGAACGGCTTCACCAGGTAGTCATCCGCGCCCGTCTCCAGACCCACCACGCGGTCGGCTACGGCGTCACGGGCCGTCAACATGAGGACAGGAACGTTATCGCCAGCCGCCCGCAGCCGCTTCACCACTTCCAGCCCATCCAGCCCTGGCAACATGATATCCAGTATGATGACATCAGGTGGACGTTCGAGCGTGCGTGTCAGCGCCTCATTCCCGCTCACCGCTATCGCCACACTGTAGCCTTCATACGCCAGAATACGGCGCAATAACTCGGTAATGCGCGGGTCATCATCAACCACAAGAATATGTGCCTTCATCGTCCTTTTTTATCTCTCTATTAGCAGGGCCGTCATCAATCACGTCGCTGCCGACCCCTCTCGCAATGTTTGACGTCAGTATAGCACCATTGTGTGAGGCGGTACTGAGAGAAATCTGAACTGAAGCTGAGAAGCTCAGAAAGCACTTTCTCGTGGGCTGCGCCAGTGCAGCTCTCCCCGCACAAGGGCGCGCGCAATAGCGTTGTGACGGCTGACGAGGGCGGGCAGATCGACATCGAGCAGAGTCTGGTCCTGCACGCGCACGCGGCCATTAATGACGCTCAGGTCAACACGCGGCGGATGACAGAAGACAAGCGAGGCCAGAGGATCATGCGGCGCGCCGCCGGCGAGTTCCAGCGTATCGAGACGATAGCCGATGAAGTCAGCAGCCATGCCGGGTGCGAGGTAACCGATATCGTCGCGACCCAGGACGGATGCGCCCCCGCGCGTTGCCAGCCAGAGAGCTTCCCTTGCGCTCAACGCCGCCGGGTTGCCCGTGACGCGATGCAGCAACAGCGCCTGCCGCGCCTCGGCAAGCATGTGCGAGCTATCATTGGAAGCGGAGCCATCCACACCGAGGCCGACCCGCACGCCCGCCTGCCGTAATGGGAGCAGCGGGGCAATACCGGAGGCGAGACGCATGTTGGAGCTGGGGCAGTGCGCAACGCCGGTCCGGGTCTGCCCCAGGCGCACAACCTCGTTCGGCGCGGGGTGAACCATGTGCGCGTGCCACACATCCGCGCCCATCCAGCCCAGGTCTTCGGCCAGTTCTACCGGAGAACGACCAAATGTTTCGGCGCAGTATTGAGCCTCATCGAGCGTTTCAGCCAGGTGCGTATGCAGATGCACACCGTAGGCACGCGCCATCTCCGCGCTCTGGCGCATCAACTCAGGGGAGACCGAGAAGGGCGAGCAGGGTGCCAGCACGATGCGCAGCATGGCGTAGCGACTGGCATCGTGATATTGCTCAATGACACGCTGCGAATCGCGCAGGATGACTTCCTCATCCTCAACCACGCTATCCGGCGGCAGCCCACCCTGCGACTCACCAACCGACATGGAACCGCGAGCGGCATGGAAGCGGAACCCCATCTCTGTAGCTGCTTCAATCTGATCGTCAAGACGGGAGCCGTTGGGCCAGATATAGCAATGATCGCTAGACGTGGTACAGCCGGAAAGCATCAACTCGGCAATGGCTGTTCTGGTGCTGACAGAGATAGCTTCGGGTGTCAGGCCAGCCCAGATGGGATAATGGGTGCGCAGCCAGTGAAACAGGTTGGCGTCCTGCGCTTCCGGCAGGTTGCGCGTGAGCGTCTGGTAAAAATGGTGATGCGTATTCACCAGACCGGGCAAGATAATCATATCACGCGCGTCGATCACCCGGTCAGCCTGTGATGGTAATTGCTCCATTGGCCCGATCTGCCGGATGACATTCTCCTCCACGTAGATACCGGCCTCCTCCCAGGTCGTACCGGCATCGTCCATCGATACAATCTGTGCAGCGTGCTGAATGAGCAGCGATGTCATAACAAAAAAGCCTCTTTCGTAGGTGGTGTAAGGCAGAAAGCCTGGATCAACAGTACAAGATCATTTCAGGATGGTTTCTGCCCCCATACGGTAAGCAAATAAAAGATGGCGGCAAATTCTTCATCAAGCATTTCGGCCAGCATCAGGTTATAGAGGTAGTCCAGTTCCTCCTGATCCGGCATGCCAGCATCAGGGAACTGAGAACGGAGGCCCAGCTGGAGGGGCTGAATGAGTTTGAAGAACACGCGCAGTCATTGAGATAGGTATTGGTGCGACTTTCTCGAGGGTTCGTTGTCATATACCCGATTCCTTTCTCAGCAATGGCTGCTATACCTTCGCCTGCTGCCTGTCAACACTCCTGGCACTTGAAATACAAGCCACATCCTCTTGAAGGCAAACATAGCAGGAATCCATACAAAAGTCAACTGTGTGCAGGAAAGACGCCTTCAACGGCATACCGAATAAAGCCGCTATGCACCTCACCGGGATGGAGTTCGAGCAGGTGAGCAATCTTTTCCAGCCCTTGAGCAGCGAGGTTGACGGCATCGGTCGAACAGGTCTGATTTTCCAGGCAAAAGTAGGTAGCAACTTCTTCAGGCGGCGTATAGATCACTATATGCGTAAAATCTTCGGAGGTGGAGATACGCAACCGCAACCCATGTTTCCTGTAATCGATGAGCGCGCTGGCATGTCTCTCTATCTCTGTGTACACGTGGTCGAGCTTGAGGTTGCCAACTGGCACAGGCTCGCGTAAATCGAACATGGCATACATGACACCTGTGACATCCAGCACCCTGCCCGTTGGAAGCAAATCCTCATCGGCCTCCATCACCGCCCTGGCCGGAAGACTGACCAGCGTTTCATCCTTGCCTGAGAGAGTAGAGAAATAGGGATGTAGCGCGAAGCCAAAAGGCATATCCTGCACGCTGATATTCTCTACCATATAACTGACGGTCAGCGCATCTTTTGTCAGTTTATAGACCAGCGATAACCGGCTCTCAAATGGATAGCCTTCATAGCAAGGACTCTGCGGCGTGATCTCGATAAACGTTTCGACGCTGACGGCATCTTGCTCAACAACCGGCTGCTCATACTGCCATTGCCGATCAAACACCAGCCCATGAATTAAGGCAGCGTTGCCGCGTGGCCGCTTTAATTCCGCCAGCGAATACCTTTTCCCCTGGTAGACATACTGCTTACCCCTCACCCTGTTCGGCAAGGGCCAGAGAACAAAGTTGCCGGTAAAATCTCTTTGCCTGAGCAAAGCGGGATCAGCATAGATCAGATCATGCTCCCCGACACGGAAACGGAAGAGATTACTACCCAGATCAGGAGCAACACCCACCTCAATGCTTCTCGCCGGATTGTCGCTATCTCTGTAGAAAAGAGAAATCACGGTTGATTCTAGCTGACGGTCGAAATCGATCTGTGCCGAGAATGGCCCGTTCTGTGATTGCCGCTGGTTCGTCGAATCATTATCTTTCACGTGGCTCATTACAGCTTCTTTCCCCGAATCAATAATAGCACGGATGAGATATCCAGATACCCCACTTTCACTACTATCATTGTATCTCCACCTGCGAGCGTTTGCATACTCACCGGCTCAGAATGGTTCTCGCCCATCTCATACGGAGCGAGAGCGAAACATCTGCTCTTGTCATGCTCTCTACTTGCTGACCGCAGATGTTTCGCTCTCGCTCCGTATGACACGTCCACGATGGTTTCTTATGGCATGACAGAAGAGACATTATATGCGCACGAAGGTCAGACGCGCTATCACGATGAAGAGGGCCAGCAGCAGCAGTACAACATTCAGACCAATATGGCGCGTTTCGTGGCGCGAGACATTGAAAATGGCGGCGCTAACCATGACTATTGCCAGCCCGATAGCCGCCGCTACCGTCAACCAGGGCGCGATGCCGGTAGCCAGAGGCAGAATCAGCCCTATCGCCCCCAGTATTTCCGCGATGCCGATAAAGCGCACAAACGCAGCCGGAACGCTATTGACCCATGTCATATTCTTCTTCAAGGTAGCAAGAGGGGCAAAGCCTTTCATAAAACCGGCGAGGAGAAATGCCAGAGCCACCAGGCCCTGCACAATCCAGACAACAATGTTCATCATCTTTGTATCTTCCTTTCGTTCTCCATCTCAGAGAACAAATCTTCTTTTCGACAACCGTCATGTATGCAGTAGCTATTGCCTAAACAACATATGTTGTCTATACTATAATCGATGGTGAGAAAGCATTCAAGAGGCAATCAGGTACTTCTGTTGTTTAGGCAACAGAGCAGGGAAAGTGTTGGGAAATTCGGCGGCCAGCGTCTCTTCCATCCGCTTCAACCGTCATGAAGAGAGAGTGAAAAGAGACTAAAGGAGAGTTTTCGATGGTGACAGCAGCAAAACATGTAGATCCGCGTGTCAAACGGACACGCAAGCTCTTACAGCAGGCATTTATCGAACTTTTTCAGGAGAAAGGCTTTAGCGCGATCAGCATTCAGGATATCACCGGGCGGGCAACGGTCAACCGCGCCACCTTTTACGCGCACTTTACCGACAAATATGATCTGATGGATTCTGTTATTCGCGAGGAGTTTCAGCGTGCCGTTGCCGACCAGCTTCCCTCGGATCCCGGCTGGAATATCACGAGCCTGCGCGCGCTCATCCGGGCTACTTTCGATTTCCTCGATCGGTTTCATCACGGCTGCAAACCCACGAACACACCGTTCCCCTTGATGGAGCGAGCCATACAGCAGGAACTGGCGAACATGCTCCTCGGCTGGCTAAAGCAGGCAGTTCCGAGAAGCGCAGCAAATGCGAGTCGAGGGGTTCCGGCGAAAACGCTGGCCTCCGTTCTCAGCTGGGCCATTTTCGGCACCGCTGTCCAATGGAGCCACAGTGAGCGAACGACAACAGTAGAAGAGATGACAAATCAGGTAGTGGTGGTACTCACCGAAGGGGCTACCCGTCTCGCCCCGGGCCTCTCACCTGCATAGGAGAAGGAGACGACAATGATTGCAACAGCCGCCCACCTGGCGCGCGTTTATAACCTGCTCATTGAAAGCTATGGCAAACCCGAAAACGAACCCGATTTTGACCCGCTTGGCGGCCTGATCGGCACCATCCTCTCGCAGCACACCTCCGATATCAATTCGGAGCGCGCCTACCGGCGACTGGTCGAGGCGTTTCCCACGTGGGAAGCCGTGCGCGATGCGCCCACCTGCGAAGTCGCCGAGGTCATTCGCTGCGGAGGGCTTGCCAACACCAAAGCCCTGCGCATTCAGGATGTGCTGCACACCCTCACCGAGCAAAAAGAGGCCGAAGGTTATAACGGTTCCCTCTCAGCCTATCTTTCCGCTAAACTCGCTGACATCTCACCCGAAGAGGGCTGGCACTACCTGCGCTCCCTGCCGGGCGTTGGCCCCAAAACAGCGGCCTGCGTGATGATGTTTAATCTCGACCAGCCGGTTATGCCCGTAGATACCCACGTCCATCGTGTGAGCAAGCGGCTGGGCCTGATCGGCCCCAGAGTGAGCGCCGATCAGGCCCACGAGATTTTCGCAGAGATGGTCCCCCCGGAATGGGTCTACCCGTTCCATGTCAATCTTATTCGACATGGAAGAAGAATCTGCCATGCTCAGAAACCGGAGTGCGATAAGTGTCCGCTCACCAGCGAATGTGCGTTTAACGGGAAGTAGTACGGCTAAGCGTTGAACCGATAAGCCAATTCTTTACAGGAAAAAGCGGGGAGTTTCCGGGTCACCTTCGCGTACCGCAAGAAAGGCTGTATAGATGTTGCTTCCACAGCGCGAGCAGTCCGCCTGCGGGCCAAAGATACAGCGTTCAATCGGCTGGCCATCAGCGCGAAGGGAGCGGGCAATATATGCCGGGCAGCATGCAGACCAGCGCGCAACTTCCGCCGGACGTAACAACTCGATCGTCCTTGTCCCCATTGCAATGAAAGCAGGAAACTCGCGTTTGAGACGCAACAGGTCCTGTACTGCCTGTTCTCGGCGCTCAGCCGAAAGGTAGAAGGATTGCCTCTCACCTACATTGGGAATGGCAAAGGAGAAGGCGATTCCTCCAATGCCCCATGTGGCCGTTTCCCGGACAAAGGCTTCGATACAGTCGACGTTGAGCTTGCTGATGGTCATTGCCAGCTTCACATCCTTGCGCCCAGAGGCCACCTGCTTGACCTGCTCGAAGAGAGGCCTCCGATGCACCATGTCAAAGCCTCGCACACGGTCCATGCCCACTTTGTCTCCATCGCAGGAGATAAAAAAGCGTGCGTGGCCATTCTCCAGGGGCAGGCAAGCCGTAGGTGCCGTTGGTGACAATGATAGAAATGCCACGATGTCTGCCCACCTCTCTGACCCAGGTTGCGACTTTCTCCCGTTCGGTCATCGGCTCGCCGCCGATAAAGAAGAAATGCCGTATGCCCTGTCCCCACAGGTCCCCAATAAGTTCCACCCCCTGCTCAAGAGACAGTTCGTTTCGCTCTTGCTCCCGCTCCGATTTCGTCCAATAGCAACCCGCACAGTGCAGGTTGCAGCGATTGTAGCAGATTACGAAACAGGTTCATGAGAATATTCTCCTTCTTAAATTTAGCAAACTGGTTTTCATCATTGAACAGACCGATCGAGAAATGCAGGCCGATTAGCTCTGTCAGCTTCTCTCTTGCGTTCGCTATGAAAAGGGTAAACTATTTTTCTTCAGGAGATATCCGTGAAACAACGTATTCGAGATACGTATCTTTTTGTCTG
>CADDYT010000175.1 GCA_902810755.1 Chloroflexota bacterium | reverse complement strand
GATTTGCCAGCGCCAGCGCAGTAGCCGCGCCAATGCCGCGAGACCCTCCGGTGACAAGGGCCGCCGGACGTCTGGAAATATTCATGCTCATAGCTCCTTTTCCCGGAAACTGTTCCCGCATATTATACGGATGGCTCATCACCGTCTGCTTGCTTGCTTTTTTTTCGTGGCTTCGGGCCGGGTGCGCGCCGTGCCTCTCCTGTTTCCAGTTCGTGCTTGAACTTCCTGAGCGCGCTTTCCGTGTAGAGTGTGCTATTGCCAGTGCCAAGCCCCTTCACACGTCCTTCACGCCGATAGTAGGAAAGAGACGCCTTTGATATTCCCAGGAACTCCGCAGCCTCTGCTGGCTCGTAAAATTTGACGCCATTTTCTTCAAACGGCATGTATTTCTTCTCCTTTGTTCACGGACGGGTATTGAGAATATTATACAGTGCCATTCTGAGATAGTCAAGGGCGGAGAGCCAAGTGAAAAATAGCCCATATGTCATTGTTCAGGTACGTATCCCCCACAAGAGGCGAGTAGTGAGAGTATACCTGAGAAATTTCAAGCTCTGCAAGAGGAATACTGAATTATGAATAAACTGACAGAAAGGCAGGAAGTAGCCTCTCAGGCTGCTTGATAGCGGTTGTGCTGGCGTCTCACTCAAAAGGGGTAGGTATATTTACTGAGAAAAAGAGGCAGGCGAGAAGGGGGAAAGAGAAAACTTCCCGTCTGCCGGAAAGAAGAGTCGCACACTCCCAGTATAGCATATGCTTGTGTACATTTCCTGATAGAACGGGCATTCTAGGCACACTGCCTATTACCAGCACGTGCGCATGAGGTATACTATACTGCCGGATGCACTGGCAGATTGCCAGTGCGTGTATGAGAGAAAGGAAAGAATAGGATGCACAAACGGTTTCTGGTGATCGGCTTCGCGTTCCTCTTGCTCGCTGGAACGCTGCTGGCCTGCGGGGAGAGTAGCAATGCCAACACCGGTACAGCGACGAGCAACAATTCATCCAGCAGTTCCGGCAGCACGCCAACCAGCGCACCGACGCAGCAGCACTTCAAGGTCGGCCAGTCCGTCAAGGTTGGCGACACCTGGCAGATCACGGTGGACAGTGCGAAAACGTCTACCGGAAGCGAGTTCAACAAGCCACAGCATAGCGGTGACGTGTTCCTGGTGATTATTGTCACCATGAAAAACCTGAGCAGCCAGGAGCAGGACGTATCGAGCCTCGCGCAGTGGACATTGCAGGACAGCACGGGGCAAAAATACGATGGCACGATTGATACGGATGCCGGGGCCTCGCTGGACGGCAAGGTAGAGGCGGGGTCGCTGCTGAAAGGTAGTCTCGCTTACGAGGTACCGAAAACGATGAAGAGTTTCACACTGGCCTTTGAAGCGGATTTGGCCTCGTCCGGGGAGACGATCTGGGATATTTCCGTGTAGGGGATGGCATGCAAACGAAAAGAGCGGGGCGACTAACCCCGCTCTTTTCGTTCATCCATCTTCTCCCACGCTGTCGATTCGCCCATCGTGCGCCCGATGCCCATGCCGAGGATGAAGGCAATGAGCAGGGCAAGGGCGATGTGTAGGGTCATAACACCTCTTCCAGTATCGCTTTCAATGCCCCGACGACCCACGCCGGAAGCTCGCCTGCGTGGGCAAGGATGGCCTCGATTTCGGCCCGTACCTGTTCGCGGCAGGCAAGGGCCGACTCGTACTCTTCGCAGGGCAGGGGATCGTCGTCTACAGGGGACATCATCCCTTGACCTCGAAGAGATGAAACACCGTCCAGCCCTCAACACCGTGAAATGTGCCGACGTATTCCATTCCTGTCGGGTCGAACTGTTGCCCTGTTGGGATTGCGCGAAAATGCCGCTCTTCTCCAGGCGCATCGGGGTCAACCATTGCCCAGAGATAGGTTTCATCTCGCTGGACGCCGACACACAGGACTTTCGCGCCCACTGGCATCATAATGGAACTATCAGGACTGATGAGATACTTGTAAATTTTCAATTGCTTCCTCCAATCCGGGCAGATCGCACCTGCCCGCCTATGCGCTATGCCGCGCTCAACTTCTCTTTGATGATCTTTGTCATTTTGCCGATATGTGAGGCCGTCAGATCAGGGTCGGCTACATTACTGCCCAACGCATAGACCTTGAACTTGGGCCAGCGTGCCTCTACCTGCTCATCTATGATGCTATAGGCCCGCGCCCACTCCGAGCGCAGGGCGTCGATATCGGACGGCTTTGTCTCAACCGGGCTATCGACAATGCGATGCCCCTCTGTCAACTCGTCGGCAGTGAACTGTGTGCCGTAGCCAAGCGCCGCAAGCGCCCGCCCGATGGCGCCTGTCTCTGCTTTCTCGATGAAATCAGGGAAGGACGCCGCCTTCTCGCTTTTCGTGCCAGTCGCAACACCGCCCTTGCCGTCTTTGACCACCGCCCGAAACACGGCAATACCCCGCGCCGTCTTGATGATCTTCTCGCTGCGTTTCTTCTCGTTGTTCCAGACAAACGCCTCTTCCTCGGTCTCGCGGTCGAGGTCGAGCAACACCAGTTCGGTTTCAATGGTACCCTGCGGGCAGAGTTCGCGGAACCAGACGAGTCGCCACTGCACGGGCAGGTACTCAGAACTGCCCGCCTTGCTCTTTATTTGCATCAGATGCTCGCGGGGGTTGAAATGTTCCATTGCTTTGCTATCAATTGCCATACTTCTCACCTCACCAGTATAACGGGCGAGCGAGGCTACCACTCGCCCTGAATGCGCTCCTAATAGCCGCGACGCCCGCGACCATACATCATTTTTGTGTTTGTGCGGCGCTGCTCACGATGCAGACAGCCTCCGCACAGCCAGCGCGGGAACGCCTTTGACCCGGCATTGACGAGGCCCTTGCGACTTTTGCGCCTGCACTTCTCGCAGCACTCCGGCGCAACTGGCTCAGGGATATCCTCATCGTCGGCATACGGGCCACTGAACGGCCCCTCGTCTTCTGGCATGCGCTTTCTCCTTTACTCGCTCTCAGGCCGCGCCGCTCGCATTTCCGGCGCGCCCACCCGTTCCATGAGCCGTGCTACCCGCGCCTCAAAGCTCTGGCACGGACAGGTCGGGTCGGAACAGACCTGCGTCCTCGTTGAGCGCACCGGCCACTACGGCGCGGCCCTCGAACAATATCTCCACGAACGCGGCATCACCGTCTACCGCATGCACGTGCGCGAACACGTCTCCCGCAAGAAGACGGATAAGCGCGACGCGCAGGCCCTCGCCGTCCTCCTCTACAACCAGATCGAGTTGCGCATCCCGATGCTGGACAAAGCCCAGCGCGTGCATCGTCTCCTGCCGCCGTCTCCCACAGCCACGCTCCTGCGCTCGCTCGTGCAGCACCGCACCGAACTCAAGCGCGAAACGACGCAGCGCAAGAACCAGTTGACGGCTATCGCTGACGAACTCTTTCCAGAGATCGAGACTGTCTTCCCGAACGTCAATAGTCCGTCCGCGCTCGCCCTGCGTAAAGCGTACCCAACGCCAGAAGCCATACGTGAGGCGTCCCTTGCTGACCTCATTGCGACTCGCCATTTCAGACGCCCCGGCAACGCTGCCTATGCGAGATTGCAGGAACTGGCAACTACCAGCATCGGCACGCGTAACGAGTACCGTATCCGCGCTCTCATTACCGAGCAAAGCCAACTCATCACCGAGCTTGCCTTGCTGGAAAGCCACATTGCCGCCCTCACCGGCGAGATAGAGATGCTGGTCCGGCAAGATCGCGCCGGGCGTATCCTGCTCTCCTTTCCGTGTATCGGGGTCAATACCGCAGCAACGATACTGGCCTACACGGGCAACATCACCAACTTTGAGAGTCGCAGCCAGTTCAGAAGTTTTTGCGGTTGGGCGCCCACCGAGTTCCAGACCGGCTCCAGCTTCGACTACTCCACCCTCAAAAAGAGCGGGCATAACCTCATCAAGCAGGCCCTCTACCTCGTCGCCATCGCTGCCATCCAGCAAGAGACGAAATGGGCCGACCTCTACCACCGCCTGCTTCCCGACAAGGCGCGCTGGAACGCTCGCACCGGCAAGTACGAGGGAACCATGACCATTATCGGGCGCGTCTGTGGGCAAATGGCAGGGCTTATCTACACGCTGCTGCGCAAAGATGCTGACCTGCTGGCCTCGCTCGGTGACGGAGAGACGCCGCCAGAACCGGAATTGTACACGCCCGCAAAACATCACATTCGCCCTCTTTCTATGCGACAGAGCAGGCAGGCAGGCGACTAGCGTATTTGCGCCCCATCGTCATCCTTCTCTCTTCTCAGAAAAAGGGGCGCAAAGGGCTTGACAGGAGAGCAGGAGAGCATTAGTCTTATGGGTATTCCTGAAAGCAGGAGAAAAGTTCATTTAGCGAGGGAGGTGGGAACCGTGAAACCACCACGTTTTCAGTACTGCGCCCCACATATACTCGACGAGGCGCTTGTTTTGCTTGAACAGCACGCAGACGATACGAAAGTGCTGGCGGGGGGCCAGAGCCTGATTCCGCTGCTCAATATGCGCCTGGCGAGTCCGGCCTACCTTGTTGACATCAATCATATTCTGGAACTGCACTACATCGAACCTGAAGACGGCTATCTCGCCATCGGGGCAACGGTGCGCCAGGCTCAGGTGGAACGCTCGCCACTGGTGCAGCAGGATCATCCGCTGCTGATCGAGGTTGTACGCCATATCGGACACGCGCAAATCCGCAGCCGGGGGACGGTCGTTGGCAGCATTGCCCATGCCGATCCCGCTGCCGAATTGCCTGCCCTGCTCACCTGCCTGAATGGTGAGGTGGTGCTGGAAAGCGCGCGCGGCGAACGAGTACTGAAAGCAGAAGAATTCTTCACCGGCTATCTTTCTACCGCTATTGAAGCGGGCGAGATGGTTTCTGAGGCGCGTTTCCCCTGGATTCCGCCGCAGGCCGGCTGGTCGTTTCTGGAATTTGCTCGCCGCTCTGGCGACTACGCGCTGGTCGGCGCTGTTGCCGTGCTAACTCCTGGCCTGGATGATCGCTGTATGGCCGCGCACATCGCCTATCTGGGCATTGCCGGGGCGCCGGTGCGGGCGCGGCAGGTGGAGCAGGCGCTGATCGGCTCAACGCTGGACGAGCAAACACTCGATCAGGCCGCCGAACTGGCTCGTGATCTGGTCAGCGAGGATATGGAAGATGTGCATGCTACCGCTGACTACCGGCGCGCTCTTACCTCCGAATTGACAAAACGTGTTCTCAAGGCCGCATGGGAGCGGCGCGAACACTAGAAAGCAGACGCGATATGCAAGAGGAAAATGTTTCCACCTTTACCGAATCCTGCACAATTTCCGTCACCGTCAACGGGAATCTCTACGAACGAGAGGTGCCGGTGCGCATGCTGCTCTCTGACTTCCTGCGCCATGAACTGCACCTGACGGGAACGCATGTCGGCTGCGAGCATGGCGTCTGCGGCTGCTGTACCGTCCTGCTTAACGGTGAGCCGGTGCGTTCCTGCCTGATGCTGGCGGTGCAGGCCGATGAAATGGCACTCACCACTATCGAGGGGCTGGCCGGTACCAATAGCGAGCTGCATCCTATTCAGCAGGCATTTCGCGAGAAGCACGGGCTGCAATGCGGTTTCTGCACGCCCGGCATTATTATGTCTGTGCATGCCATGCTGCATGAGAACTCGAACCCGACCGAGGAGGAGATTCGCCAGGGACTTTCTGGCAATATCTGCCGCTGCACCGGTTATCAAAATATCGTCGAGGCCGTCAAGCTCGCTGCCGAGCGACTGCGCGCGCCTCAAACGGAGGTGGATTAATGGCAACACGCTGGTTTGGCGCACCCGTTCAGCGCACAGAAGACCCACGCCTGCTGCGCGGCAAAGGCACCTATGTCGATGATATCGATCTGCCCGAAATGCTCCATGCCGCCGTCTTGCGCAGCCCTCATGCGCGCGCACGTATCCTCAACATCGATACCAGCGCAGCCCTTTCCCTGCCCGGCGTCTATGCCGTCTATACTGCCGCCGATCTCGGAGATTTACTGGAACCCTCTCCCCTGCTGGTGCCGCATCACGCCCTGACACAGCCACGCACGCAGCTTCCACTTGCCGCTAAGGATGTTCGCTATGTCGGCGAAGCTGTGGCCTTTGTCGTCGCCGACAGTCGCTACACCGCTGAGGACGCGCTCGACCTGATCGATGTAGAGTATGAGCCGCTGCCTGTTGTCCACAGTCTCGAGGTTGCCGCCGCAGAGAACGCGCCTCTTGTTCATGAGGATGTGCCTGAGAATATCGCGGCTCACCTTGTGCAGGTCGTCGGCGAGCCGGATAGCGTTTTTGCCAGCGCGCCACATGTGATCAAAGAGCAGTTTTACATAGAACGCGGTGCGGCCATGCCGATGGAGGGGCGTGGCATCGTAGCGCGCTGGGAGGCCCATACCGGAACCCTCACCTGCTGGATTTCCACGCAGGGACCGATTCCCATTCGCAACGGGCTGGCTGCTATTTTCCATCTGCCCGAACACAAAGTACACGTGACTGCGCCTGACGTGGGCGGAGGCTTCGGCACCAAGATTATGATGTTCTATCCCGAAGAAATTCTGGCCCCGTTTGCCGCCATCCGGCTTGGTCGCCCCGTCAAGTGGATTGAGGACCGCCGCGAAAACTTTATCTCATCCAATCAGGAGCGCGGCCAGTATCACGAAGTGGAATATGCTTTCGATGACCAGGGAATGTTGCTGGCGGTGCGCGATACCTTCCTGCACGACACGGGTGCCTATACACCCTATGGCATCATCGTCCCGATCATCACCGCCTGTTCACTGCCGGGTCCGTATCGCCTGAGGAACTACTACAGCGAATTTACCGTGCTGTATACCAACAAAGTGCCTGTCAGTCCCTACCGGGGAGCCGGGCGACCGCATGCCGTCTTTGTGATGGAGCGCATCATGGATGGCATCGCCCGCGAGCTACAGATGGATCGACTGACGGTGCGCGAACGCAACTTTATCCAGCCGGACGAGTTCCCCTGGGATGTTGGCCTGGTCTATCAGGATGGCGGCCCCACGAAGTACGATAGCGGCAACTACCAGGCAGGACTCGATAAGCTCAAGGCGATGCTGGACTACGAGAACTTTCCGCAGATGCAGGAGCAGGCCCGTAAGCAGGGGCGTTACCTGGGTATCGGCGTTGGCTACTATGTCGAGGGAACGTCCATCGGGCCATACGAGGGAGCGCACGTGCGGGTAGAGTCGGATGGGCGCGTCTTTGTCTCTACCGGCATCACCACACAGGGGCAGGCACACTACACAACTTTCGCGCAGATCGTGGCCGACGAGCTTGGCGTGAGGCCGGAAGATATCATGGTCACAACCGGCGACTCGCAGGCATTTTACTGGGGGATGGGAACCTATGCCAGTCGCGCCGCCACGGTAGCAGGCTCGGCGGCGTACCTGGCAGCGGTCAAGGTGCGCGAGAAGGCGAAACAGGTGGCTGCCGACCTGTTCGAGGCTTCACCCGACGATATCGAACTGGCCGATGGCAAAGTATTCGTCAGGGACGCGCCACATCGTTCGCTCACGCTCGGTCAGGTGGCGATCTCCGCCAACCCCTTGCGCTACTCCTATGGCGAAAATGCCCGCAAGCTGATGTCGATGAAGCTGGCCGGTCCCCGTCCGGGTCCTGCTCTGCCCCAGGAACGCGGCGGGCCAGGCCTTGAGGCCACCGAGTTTTACAGCCCACCGCATGCCAGCTTTGCCAGTGGCGTGCATGGAGCCATTATCGAGGTTGACCCGAAGACCGGCATGGTCTCGTTCCTCAAGTACGCGGCGGTGCATGACTGCGGGCGCGTTATCAACCCGATGGTGGTCGAGGGGCAGGTGCATGGCGGCGTTGCGCAGGGCATCGGCGGCGCGTTCTTCGAGCGGCTGGTCTACAACGAAGAGGGCCAGATCATCAACGCCAGCTTCATGGACTATCTCCTGCCAACGGCGGCGGAGGTTCCCCCTATCATCGTCGGTCATGTTGAGACGCCTTCGCCGCTCAACCCGCTGGGCATGAAGGGTGCGGGCGAGGCGGGTGTGATTCCCGTCCCGGCCCTCTTCGCTTCGGCTATCGACGATGCGCTCGCTCCTTTCGGGCTGCGTGTGCGTGAAATGCCCCTGCACCCCTGTAAGGTTTATGAGCTGCTCAAGCAGGCGCAGGAAAAGAGCCGGTAGCTGACATACCCAGATAGGCTATGCCAGTAGACAAACAGTCTGCGTTATGAGATATTGCTCGTTATGAAGAGCAAAGTACCGATAATCCGGGAGGGTCTTGTGTATGTCCTCGATGTATCCTTACGGGGGAACGTCAACCCAGGTCTGCCTGCGCTGTGGCCAACCGCTTTCCCCCAATGAAGCGCAGTGCAGGAATTGCGGCTATTACAATCAACAGTCGTTTTCATCGAATATGTCCTGGGGGACACCCGCGTCACAGGGGCAGACTGCCTATGGTCAGAACCAGTTTGCAGAGGGCCAGTGGGGGCAGTCTGTACCACAGCAGCCCTTTTCCGGTACCTTTGCCCAATCACAACCATCAAGCCCATCTTATCCTGATTATGCTCCGGCTCAAGCGGCAAATCCCGGTGGCCCGTCTGGCCAATTCTGGCCGGGTGGACAACCTGGCCAGCAATTCGGGCAGGGGAATTTCTATGGTGCGCCTGGTTCGGGTAGCCAATCTTCCCCATCGAACCCGAACAATATGTATGGCATGCCCGGCACGAACTCCGCATATTACGGAACATCTGCTCCGCCTGCGCAACAGGGATTTTACGGGTCTTCGCCGCAAGTGCCGCAGGCAATGCCCGGAGCCTTCCAGACGAATGGCTACCAGCCGGGCGGCTTTAATCAGCCACCATCGCAGAAACGCAAGCCGAAAATTGGCCTGATGATCGGCGTGATTGTACTCTTGCTTGTGCTGGTTGGCGGCAGTTTCGGAGCATATACCTATCTGAAGCATCATAGTACGCCCACAACAACAGCAACGACACCGACGCCAACGGCAACCCCCAGCGTTCCCCCGCTTTTTAGCGACACATTCCAGAATAATAACAGCGGCTGGGATCTGACCAGCGAGCCGGGCAAGTTTTCCGTCAAGGTTGGCGGTGGCACGCTCATTTTAGAAGATGACGAAAACCGTTTGCTGCCCGAACTGGTGCCGAGCAACAAAGCTTTCAGCAATTTCCGGCTCTCCGTTGATGCAGTTCTCTCAAAGGGAACGCAGGATAATGGCTACGGGGTCTATATTCGAGCCGCCTCAAACCAGAACAGCGAGCTGGCAACCGACTATCGCTTTGAAATCTACGGGGATGGTACATACGCTGTCTTTAAGGGAACAGTAGATGCAAACGGCAATACAACCAGCAATCCCCTGGTAAACTATAACAGTAACAGCGCCATTCACAAAGCTGGCGGCATGAACCATCTTACCATCATCGCCAATGGTCCCGGCATGACCTTCATCGTCAATGGTCAGACTATCGCCTCAGTGACGGATAGCAGCTACACCAGCGGCTCCATTGCCCTTTTCGTCTCCAACGTGCAGGGTACAACTCCCGGCGCGGCTGCAACCTTCTCGAACCTGTCTATCTATCCGCCGCAGCCATAGTAAGAGTATGTGATACACAGGAAAGAGCCTTTAGCCGGGGAATGAACAAAGGCTAAAGGCTCACTGCAGGGTATATCTTGTTTAGCTGCTCATCAAGGCCTGCGCGTACACCGCTGGATCGACGTTGCCACCGCTGACGATGCAGCAGACGCGCTTGCCTGCGAAGCGTTCAGGATAGGCGAGCAGCGCAGCGAGGGAGAGCGCGCCGGTTGGCTCGACTTTGAGGTTGGCGTAACGAAAGTACTGGCGTAGAGCTTCCAGCGTTAATTCGTCAGGCACCTCAATGATGTCGGAGACGCCCTGTCGGATGATTTCCCAGTTGAGGTTGCCCAGGCTAACCGTGCGAGCGCCGTCAGCAACGGTTGCGGGTTCCTGCTCGTTGCGCACCAGGTGTCCGCTGTGGAGCGAACGGGCCGCATCGTTGCCCGGCAACGGCTCCGCGCCGATGATCTCTGTTTTCGCGCGCAGATGGTCGCGGGCGATGACCTGGCCTGAAATGAGGCCGCCGCCGCCAACGGGAACGATAAGTATATCGACATCTGATGTGGCAAAAATATCCTGGCCGAGCGTGGAATTGCCTGCGACCACGCGGTAATCGTCATACGCCTGGGCCTGGAATGCGCCCGGCTGCTCTGCTAAAAGTTGCTGCACGCGCTCGGCACGGCTGACCTCACGCACATCGATCAGATCGACGATGCCACCATAGGATTTCACGGCGTCGATCTTCACCTGTGCTGAGGTCGAGGGCATGACGACGGTGCAGGTCTTGCCCAGAAGTTTGCTGGCGTAGGCGACGGCCTGCCCGAAATTGCCGGAAGAGGCGGTTACGACGCGCTGCTGTGGAATGCTCGATAGCAGGTTGTAGGCCGCGCGGAATTTAAAGCTGCCCGTGTACTGGAAGGTCTCGCTGGCAATAGTCACCTCACAACCCAACCGCTCAGAAAGCACTGTACCGGGCAGCAGCAGTGTTGGCCGTACATGAGCAGGAAGCGTTTCCCAGACGGACGAGATATAAGCGCCTGTCAATGCAGGGGCGGAAGCATACTCTGGCATGATAAAACTCCAGCTAGCATCTCTAAGATTGTCATGGCCTCATTCCCGTATTGTACCACGTCGCGCCTCTTGATTCCTCATAAGCACAGGAAAAATCTGATATACTTCAAACGGGTGAAGTTTGTTTGCCAGTCCGGATTTGCCTTTCCTTGCCGATGCCTGGCGCTCGGGATGAACAGGTTTCTCCATGCATACATTATTTCTTGCTACGTAAGCCACCACCGACCGCTCCTTCGCGGTCGGTGGTGGCTTGCTGTAACACACTCTTTTGCCGGTAACACTATTCCTGGCCGGAAGAGGGATTGCTGGCAGGAGGCTCGTCGGATGGTGGGGCAAAAACAGCCGCGTCAGCCTCGACAGCTTCGTCGGGCTGTGGGTTACGCTCGCGCAGGAGCTGGTAGAGGATGATGGATCCGAAGGTAGCCACACCGATGCCGCCGATGGTGAAGCCGCCGATGACGAGGCCGGAGTTGCCGACCATGCCAGCGCCGACTGTTAGCGCGACAGCCGCCGTGATCAGATTGCGGCCCTTTGAGAAGTCAACTTTGTTCTCAACCCAGATGCGCCCGCCGGTCGCGGCAATCAGGCCGAAGAGGACTACTGCCAGCCCGCCAAGCACGCCGGGTGCGCCATTGGGCAGCGTGGCGATCAGCGCGCCAAACTTGGGGCAGAAGCCCAGCAGGATGGCGACGATAGCCGCGATGATGAAGATGAGCGTCGAGTAGATGCGCGTCACCGCCATCACGCCGATATTTTCAGCATAGGTCGTGACGCCGGTGCCGCCGCCGAACCCGGCGACGATGGTGGCAATGGCATCACCCAGGAAGGAACGACCCAGGTACTTATCCAGATTGCGCCCGGTCATCGCTGCGACCGCTTTGACGTGGCCTGTGTTCTCTGCTACGAGGATGACTGCGACCGGAGCGATCAGCACCATCGCGTTGCCTGTGAAGGTGGGAGCGGTGAAGTGGGGCAGGCCGATCCACGGTGCCTTCTCCAGCCCGCTAAAGTCGATCTGTGGCCCCAGACCGAGCGCGCCGCAGATCAGGTCGATGATGTAGCCAATAATACCGCCAAGCAGGATGGGCAGGCGGCGCAGCGGCCCCGGCGCGTAGACGGCGACGGCAGCGGTGGCCAGCACGGTAATAATGGCCATCCAGCCGTTAAACCAGCTGCCGCTGGAGTCAGCAATGGCGACGGGGGCAAGGTTCAGACCAATCGCCATGACGACCGCGCCTGTGACGACCGGCGGCATCAGTACCTCAATCCACCTGTAACCGGCCAGCATGACAATGAGAGCGATGATACCATAGACGACGCCAGCAGCGATAATGCCGCCCAGCGCCACGCCCAGGTTGGGGTTTGGCCCCGTTCCGGCATAGTGGGTTGCCGTCAGGATGACAGCGATGAAGGAGAAACTGGAACCCAGGTAGCTGGGAACGCGGCCTCCCACGACGAAGAAAAAGATGAGCGTGCCAATGCCAGAGAAGAAAATTGCGGTATTTGGATCGAAGCCCATAATGATCGGGGCCAGCACCGTCGAGCCGAACATAGCCAGCACGTGTTGCAGGCCTACCAGAACCGTTTCACCCCAGGGAAGTCGCTCGTCGGGCGCA
>CADDYT010000174.1 GCA_902810755.1 Chloroflexota bacterium | reverse complement strand
AGGGCCACTCCCTCGCGGGTGGCCTGAGAGCTATTCCGTCGACGATACGTTGTCGAGAGCGACAATAGAGGAAGCCGTTTCTGTTTCTATGAGGGGCAAACTGACGAGGACAGTCGTGCCGCCGGAGGGGTTGGCGGTAATGGTGCAGCTTCCGCTCAGTTCGCTGGAGCGTTCGTGCATGGTATGCAGTCCGGCCCCGTGATGATGGTCGGCGGCAATGCCCTGCCCATCGTCGCGGATTTCTAGCTGGAAAGTTTGCTGGTCGATGCGGAGACGTAGGAGACAGCACTGCGCGTTAGCGTGGCGCACCACGTTGGTAAGGGCCTCCTGCGCAATGCGGTAGGCGGCAACCTCGACGGCGGCGGGCAGCGGGGGCAGGCTCTGCGGGGCCTCGATGCTGATCTGCAAGCCCTCACTCTGGTAGCGGCGCGCCTGCTCCTGCAAGGCGGGTAGCAGGCCCAGTTCGTCGAGGGCGGGCGGACACAGGTTGTAGACGAGGCGGCGGATATCGGCGATTGCCTCCTGCGTCTGCTGCCTGACGGTATCCAGCAGCCGGTCTGCGCGCTCGCTGTCCTGTTTGAGCAGGTTACGGGCCGCGTCGATCTGGAAGGTGAGACTGGCCAGCGTTGGCCCCAGACCATCGTGCAGATCGCGGCGCAGGCGGCGGCGTTCCTCCTCGCGGGCCGTAATCAGCCGTGTGCGCGATTGCTGGAGGTCCGCAGTCAACTGCTTCAAGTCGGCAGTGAGGCGCACGGCATGGACGGCGACGGCGATCTGCGGGGCCAGGTCATGCAGCAGGCGCAGGTCGGCGGGCGTCAGGGACTCGCCGGGCGCGCGCGCCGCCAGCAGCAATTCGCCCACAGGCTCCGTCTGCGCCACCAGCGGCACGCGCACGAGTTTATCCTGCTCGCGGGCCGCGCCGGTAGAGGCAACAAGCACATCTTCTCCCTGCTGCTTGAAGGTGATGGCAACGTAGGGAAGCTTCAGCGCCTGCGCAACCGTCTGCACAATGGTGGGTAGCAGGGCGTCGGCGGTCAGCGTCGCTTCCAGATGGCTGCCCAGGCGCAACAGCACGTGATAGGGGTCGTTGCGCTCCCCAAACATCAGCCGGTTGACGGCCCGCTGCAGGCGCTGGCGCAATGGCTGAAACAGCACGGCGACCAGCCCGGCGGCGAAGAGCGAAATGAGCGGATTGCCCGGCACCGAGAAGAGCGTTCCCAATCCGACGATCGCCAGCAGGTACAGCGCGATCAGACTTGCGGTGAGCAGACCGTAGACCAGCGTGCGATTGATGAGCAGGTCGATATCCCACAGCCGGTAGCGCAGCACGGCCACGCCAAAGGTGCCGGGGATAAGGAGTATCAGGAATGGGAAGGCCACTTCGCCCAGGGTGAGGTAGAGCGTGTGAGCCGAGCCGGGCTGAACGAGCGCGGGCAAGACGAGCGGAGGCAGCAGATTGGCGAGGTCCACGCACATGCCCAGCACCATCCCGAACACGATCCATTTTGTCTGCTGCCGTTGGACAGCAGTGGAAACGCGGCGGTAGCGGTAGAGCTGGGCGAAGCCGAGGGAAAAGACCAGGCCCAGGAAGGAAAAGGTGAGCAGGGGGAGAGGCCAGCTTATCAGGTAGAAGGGCGAGGTCGACGGCAAGCATAAAGGAATCTGCCACAGCAGGTAAGCTACCGTCAGCCAGCGCGTCCAGCCGGGGACGAAGCGGCCATCGGGAAAGAGCGCGAAGAAGAAGGCAATGGAACTCCAGGTCAGCAGTTGCAGGAAGGTGATGCAGATGCCTACAGGTGAAGTGAAGCCAACCAGACGTGAGAGGACTGAGAGAGCGGGAGAGAGATTCGTTACCAGCATTACCAGGAACAGGGAGACGAAAAGCGCCATCCAGTCGTCGGACCGGCGCCAGAAGATGAGCAGGCTGACCGCGATCCAGCAGGGGGAGAGGAGCGTAATGAGCAGGATGTTGAATGTGGCATAGGGGCCGGTGAGCAGCATGTAGAGGGACGAAAAGGCGTCGTAGCCACTAACCACAGCAGGCGTTGAGATGAGGTGAGCATACACCCCCTGCTGGAAGCCGTGAAGCTGCACATAGTACACCAGCGTTGCGGCGACGTAGAACCCGCAGAAGAGGAGCATCAACACGACCCAGACTGCTCTGGCAACGAGCAGCCGTGTCCCGGACAGGCGAGTACCGGAAGATGCCGCAATATTCACAGATGCCTCATCTTGCAGCGATACCTGGTTCACGAACGCTCCTTCAAATCAGGACCCAGGCCGGCGGCCCAGGCAGCGCGCATAGCCTCGGCACGGTCGGCAACCTGCAGTTTGCTCAAGATGTTAGAGACATGATTGCGCACCGTCTTGGGACTTAAGACCAGCGACGAGGCAATCTCCGCGTTGGACTTGCGCTGCGCGAGCAGGGTGAGAATCTCGTATTCTCGCTCGCTCAGTTCGGGAAAGAACTGAGACGCGCCGCCCCTGCCTGCTGATCCCGCGCCGCTGAAATAGCGCATCAGACGTTCGGCGACGGCGGGGCCAAAGATGGCCTCGCCAGCAGCCACGGCGCGAATGGCGCGCAGCGTCTCTTCCTGCACCGCCCCTTTGAGCAGGTAGCCACGCGCCCCGGCGCGGATGGCCGCGAAAACGGACTCGTCATCCTCGAACATGGTGAAGATCAGCACGCGCACGTGCGGGCTGCTTTGCAGGATGCGGCGCGTGGCCTCGATGCCGTTGAGGCCCGGCATTTTAATATCCATCAGGATGAGATCCGGCTGCAAGGCGTGCGCCTGAGCCAGCACCTCTTCCCCGCTTGCCGCCTCTCCGATCACCTGCATATCGCCAACCGACTCCAGCAGGACGCGCAGGCCATCGCGAAAGAGCGGGTGATCGTCCGCGATCAGAATCCGAATCGGCTCCATCGTTCGCTCCTCTTTTCGCTTGCTCTTGCCACACAGATTTGTCTCTATATTATCATACTTTTGATCGGGTGAGGCTGAGTAAGTAGTTCAGCGCAGCCCCGGCGAACCCTGCCAGGATGATTGCCCCGGCCCACAACGGTAGCGGCCAGGCTATTCCCTGCGTGAGCGTCAGTGTCAGGAAATACAGACCCGTCCAGACGACCGGCACGGCGATGGCAAAGAACACGTAGCGCAGCGGATGTTCCCGCAAAGGAGTGAGCCGCCAGAGCAGGATATCTACGACAAGGCCCGTCAGCAGCGCGGCGGGCAGCAGCGCGTACTGGTTTGCCAGCACGCTCAGCAGGAGGCCATTGAGGGTGATGAGCAGCGTGAATGCTCCAAAGGGCATGCTCCATCTGTTAGCAAGCAGCAGGATGAAACCGATCAGCAGCAGCGCCTGGATGATGATAGCGGCGATAGTGAGCGATTGGGCCAGCGATGTATCTGGTTGTGCAGCCTGCCTCCGGGTCATATAGGTAATCTCGCGGCTGTCCGGCGACCATGCCGGCAGGATGTTGTCCACTCCCGGATTCCTGCTCAGGTTGGTAATACCGCTGCCGTCGGCGTTCATGATATAAATCTCCTCATTGCCGGTGCGGTTCGACTCAAATGCGATACGGTTGCCATCGGGTGACCAGGCGGCGTGGTCTCCATAGCTTGCCAGCAAGTGGGCATGACTGCCATCGGCATTCATCACGTACAGATCGTCGTGCCCTGAAATATCCGAGGTGAAGACGATGTGCTGTCCATCGGGCGACCATGCCGGTTTGTTGCCGCTCATCGCTATCAACAGGTGGACGTTGCTGCCATCGGCATTCATGAGATAGATGTGCCAGCTACCGCCGCGCAGGGAGCCGAAGGCGATGTGTTGCCCATCGGGCGACCAGATCGGCCCGTACTCCTGGGCCTGTTCATGGGTGAGCCTGCGCAGGTTGCTGCCATCGGCATTGATCGTATAGATGGCAGCGGTTGTGACATCGCTGCCTTGCTGGGCGATGAAGACCAGTTTGCTGCCGTCGGGCGACCAGCGTTGGAGGTAGCAGGTGAGGGCAAGGTGGGTGAGTTGCACAGGGTTGCTGCCATCCGCGTTCATGGTGTAGAGATTGAACGGACCGGAGCCGGAACCGAGGGAGAAGGCAATCCTGCGTCCATCAGGCGACCACGATGGCCCGAAGTAGTTGCGCTGCGGGTCGAACGTCAAACGGGTCTGAGCAGTTCCGTCGGCGCGCATAGTATAGAGGTCGCTGTATGTAATAGCTGGCATGGTCTCCGTGACGGTATCCGTCCGCGTCCAGGGATGAGCAAACTGGGTCAGAAACGTGCAGAGCGAGAAGATGCAGGCAAGGGAAAGGATAGCGGGAAAAAGAGCCTTCCAGCCGGGCGCAGCGCCGACGGGAAAACGCTGCCACGCAGCCAGCAGTGGCCCGCCGACGAGCAGGAGCGCGCCGATCAGCGCGAGCAGCGTTGTGGGCAGCAACAGCGTTTCCAGCGCCGTGGGCGAACCGGCTAAGGCCGACCAGAGTTGTGTCCCGGCCAGCCCGATCAGGAAAAGCAAGGCGCCGGGCAGAGACAGGCGATAGCCTCGCGGCAGGGAACGCCGCCACGCATAGCCCTGGCGGCGAGAGCGCAGCGCGGCTACGAGCAGCAGGGCCGCGAGCAGGACAAACCCGACCAGCAGCAGTACGTCCGCCGGGCTGACTGGCGCGGGCAGCGCGTTGGCCTGACTCGTTGCCCGACCGAGCAGGTAGATGCCGCCAACGAAGAGCGCCGATAGGATGGCGAAGAGCGCGTCGTAGCGCCATCCTTCCGCTGGAAAGCCATCCTGTGTTCCTGTTTTGTCGATATGTTGAACATCTACTGTCTCTTGCATCTTCTTACTCCTCTACATACAGCGTTGTTCTGCTTCCTGTAGACAAAACGCCCCACCTCGCAGCACCTCTGCTACGATCCGCAATCACTCTTCTGAACCGTCATACGAGTAGCCGAGGGAACGCAGCAGCAGGCTCCCTCCTCCAAACTGGCGGCGCAGCAGATTAAGACGCGCATGGGTCATTTCCCTTCTAGCGGAGGCACCACACCCAGTTGCTGCATCAGGCCGAGCGTGTCGTCGGTTCCCCACTGCTCAACAATTTTGCCGTCAACGATGCGATGAATACCAATGCCTGAAGTCGTCACATGCCTGCCAGTGGGGGGAATGCCCATGAGAGGGCCGCTATGAGTGGCAGTAGCTGTCCAGCGCGTCACCACCTTATCCCCTTCGGCCACCTGATCCTCAATAGTGATATGCATATCCGGGAAGGCGGTGCGATAGATGCTGATAAAGCGATGCACGCCCGCGAGACCTGGCATCTCCTGTCCGGGCAGGTTGCCGTGAGCGACCCAGTCCGGTGAGGCCACCTCCTGCGCGAAGGCGACGTTTCCCTCGTTCCAGACTTCCTCAAAGAGCCGGCGAATGAGCGCCCTGTTTGCTTCTGTTGACATTAGTTGTACTCCTTTCTGTTCTCTGTCTGTCCCTGGATAATCAGAGGGTATCGATTCAAAATGGCTTGATTACCATCAGCGTAAGGACTACTGGAAGCATGATGTATTCATAGAAGTAGCTAGCGCGAATCACCTGACCGGATAAGACCGCACCCAACTCAACCGTAACGCGCTTTTGTGCGAGTGCATCCTGAAAGACCCTGTTAAAGACCCTCCCACGAGGAATATAGACCCAGATGACGAGGGAGATCGTTGCCAGAAAGAGGACCGTGCTAACAAGGGTCCAGGTGGGCAAGCCTGCATTGACAGGCGGCCAATGGCCAGGCCATGTCAATAGCGGACCCGTCAGCAGTGTCGCGGTCGACCCATGCACTACCAGCCATTGGTCGAAGTGTCCTTCCAGGTCGACCAACTCGCGGACGATGTGGATATCGTCGAGGCGCAACAAACGTGTCCGAATCAAGGCGCGTCCCACCACCCCGGAGATGAAAGCGGTGACTGCCAGGGTGTGCAAGACTTTGACCAGGCCATAGAGATTCATGCACTCCTCCCAATGATCGTTGTCGTCGTGTTCTGTAAGAAGTATAGTTGATGAGATGTCTCACTGTCATGGGGCGCTGTCCCGCTTTTGTCCTGATACGTGTCCTGATTGTACGGAGCGCGAAGAGGGGGAACTCACAGTCTTGCTTTCCGCTTGACAGCCACAGCGGTTTCCTCTAGAATTGGCCCATTACATGAGGAAAATCGGTATTTAGCAGCGGCTTCTCGTGGTGAGCATCGATGTCTGGTGATCGGCTATCCTGTCTCATTCACGAAGAGGGGAGAGCAGGCATGGCAGACCACATTGGACAGCAGTTGGGAAATTATCGCATCACGAGTCTCATCGGTCGCGGTGGTTTTGCCGATGTGTACCTCGCGGAGCATGTGTATCTCAATACGCCTGTTGCTCTCAAGATGCTCCAGACCAGAGTAGAGGGCGATGATCTCGAGGCATTTCTTCGGGAGGCGCGCACCCTCGCCCGTCTGGTGCATCCTCATATTGTGCGCGTGCTGGATTTCGGTGTCGTGGATGAAGTCCCTTTTCTTGTACTCGACTATGCCCCCAAGGGGACTTTGCGGCAGCGCCATCCGCGAGGCAGCCTCGTTCCGCTGGCAAGCGTCGTCTCCTATACACGACAAATAGCCGACGCGCTGCAATATGCGCACGATGAGAAGTTCATCCATCGTGACATCAAGCCGGAAAATATGTTACTGGGACGACGCGACGACATCCTGCTGGGCGATTTTGGCATCGCGCTCATAGCCCAGAGTTCCCGTTACCAGAACGCCGATGTCGCCGGGACGGTTGGCTACATGGCGCCCGAACAGATTCAGGGAAGGCCCCGCCCGGCCAGCGATCAGTACGCCCTGGCGGTGGTCATTTATGAATGGCTTAGCGGAGATCGGCCATTTCATGGCTCTTTCTCCGAGGTCTGCGCGCAGCACATGTTTTCTCCACCTCCACCTTTACGTGAGAGAGCGCCATCAGTCCCCATACTGATAGAGCAGGTGATAGTGACGGCGCTTGCCAAAGACCCGACTCAGCGATTTAAAAGCGTGAGGGCCTTTGCTACCGCGCTGGAACAGGCAAGCCGCCAGGAATTGCCGGATGGCATAAGCACTGTGGCAGACATCTCTCTCCCTCACACTCCTCTCATAGAGCCGCCTGCTGTCGGCCTCGCATCTGCGCAGCCACAGCCGCCATCTCTGTCACCGTCATCCGCAGCAGCGTCATCACCTACCCCTGCGTCGAATCCGGCACAGGCTTCTTCACCTACCCCTGTGCTGTTCACGGCTCATTCAGAGCCAACTTCGGCGGAAAATCCGACGCCCGTCACAACTGGTGAGCCATCCCTTGCTCAGCCGGAAGAGGCCGTAATAGAGGCTGCTGGCGAGCGGCGACCTGCCCCTGCCGGGCGCGCAAAGGCGCTCTGGCAGCGATGGGGTATCAGCGGCAATCAGCTGATTGCCGCAGTATGCGGCGCTCTGCTCTATGGCCTGCTCAACTATCCCATCAATTTTTTGTATCAACAGGACAGTTCCCTCGTAACAAGTATCCTCTCTATCTCTGATCAGAGCATTCCCACAGGAATCGTTTTCACTGAAATCACGCTGATCATTCCTCTCTTCCTGGCAGCCGTGTTTGGCCCCTGGGTCGGCCTGCTCACGATCATCGGCGGAGCTTTCCTCGGCGTGTCCTTTGCTGGCTACAATGCCCCTGTAGACTATTATGGAGCTTCCTGGACCTGGACTGCTGGTCGCCCCTTAATTGGTTTGCTTGCTGGCCTCGTGTTCTTGAAGACGCGGGGACGTTACCAGACCGCCGCTGCTCTTGCAATGGCCGTCGTGAGCAGCGCGGTAGGGGTCATTGTAGGAACGGCTTTCTCTGCATTTGGCGATATCGCGGTTTCCGGCGCCACTCTCGTGGATGCGTGGTCTTCTTTTCTCACGTTGGCCCTCCCCTGTATCATCAGTCTGCTCGCGCTCCCTTTCCTGCTTGCTGGCTACAACGGAATCATAAGCAAGCGCGCAGAGGCACATAACACACTGCAAGTGTGAAGCAATAGATAGTGTTTGTATGCTGGTACGGCTATACTACTGAGTAATGGCAGCATACCCGTACAGTCACAGGGAAGGACATAACACAATGGCAGATTCTACACTGGTGACTAAACAGCCGCTGGCAAGAACGCCAGGACGCTTTATTGGAGGGCTGCGTTTTGATCGCCTGATAACCATTTTCATCTGCTGGTTTCTGGGCGGTCTCTTCCTGGATGGCTGGGCGCACAGTCACGGACAGGTCGATAACACGTTTTTTACGCCTTGGCATGCCGTCCTCTATGCGGGATATGCTACCTGCGCGGTCGTACTCGCTCTGACGGTCTTCATCAACCACAGGCGCGGCTACCGGTGGTGGCAGGCTATCCCGGATGGGTATGAGTTCGCGGCGCTGGGCGTACCGATCTTCGCCTGCGCCGGAGTGGGCGATCTGGTCTGGCATACCCTCTTCGGCTTCGAGACGGGTATCGAGCCATTTCTCAGTCCCACCCACCTGTTGCTGGCTCTGGGCGGGCTGCTCATCATGAGTGGGCCTTTTCGCGCGGCATGGAGGCGCGCGGACGCACCATCAGAGCAACGCTGGGCCACACTGTTTCCGGCGATCATCTCGCTGACGGCTATCCTGTCGCTCTTCACCTTTTTCACCTCCTTCGCCCATCCCTTCGTCCAGACCTGGCTGCTAACAGACCCATCGGTGGGCGACGCGGAAAAGTCGCGTGGAGCGGCGGCGGTTCTCTTACAGGCGGCAATATTGATGGGAGTCATTTTGCTGGCACTCCGTCGCTGGCGGTTGCCCGTCGGAACCCTGACACTGGTTCTGACGCTCAACATTGCCTTGATGAGCGTCTTTGGCCAGGATAACCAGTACCAGTTGATTCCGCTGGCCCTGCTCTCAGGCGTCATCATCGATGCGCTGCTGTGGAGCTTGAAACCATCGGTCAACCGGCTGGCCGCGCTGCGCATCTTCGCCTTTGCCGTACCGGTGGTATTCTATCTGGACTACTTTGTGCCGATCATGATCCAGAATCAAGGCATTCAGTGGTCGACCCACCTCTGGCTGGGGTCAACGGTCATGGCCGGCATCGTTGGCCTGACGCTGAGTTACCTGTTGCTGCCCCCGTGGATGCCTGCCGGGCAGACAGGGTAAATCTTCTTTCACACGCTGGCAGAGGCGCTCTCCCATTTTCAGGAAGCGAAAGCTTCTGTGGCTGCCGCAAGCTGCAACAGTTGGCGCAGCCAGTAGCAGGAATAGAGCGATAGAGCATCCTGGTATACCTCTTCTCCCTCTTCATTCGTTGTATAACATGAACGGATATTTCGCGATTACAGGCAATCTCCGTAGCAACATTTGATCTTCAGAGCGAAAGAGGCGGATTTATGAACGCAACCACACCTCATCAGGATGAACAGGATCACTTTGCGCATGAAGCGATACAACAGCCGCCAGTCGCGTTTGAGAAGAAGGCACAGGAACTGCCGACGCGGCGGCAAGGTCTCTTTTCGCCGGATGCATGGCCTTTTCTGGCCCTGCTGGCGCTGATCGCCTTCATCCCACGCATTATGCTCGCGTTCCAGCTAGACGTGAATACTGATGAGCCTATTTATATAACGGCGGGCAACTGGTACATTTTGCTGCTGAAGCAACTGAATATCACCAGCTCCAACTGGCTCTATAACAACGAACACCCCGCGTTTGCCAAGTTATTGATGGGCATGTTTATCTACGTGGCGCGCCATCTCCATACGACAAATATCGTTCTCCCGGCGCGCCTGATCAGCGTGCTGCTCGGTACGGCGCTGGTGGTGGGCATCTACGCGCTGGGGCGCGCTCCCTTTGGACGCACCGTCGCGCTGCTGGCAGCGTTAAGCCTGGCGTTCAGTCCCTGGGTTGTCTATTTCAGCGGTCTGGCAATGCTGGATATGACGATGACCGCGCTGGTTACGCTGGCCTATCTGCTGCTCTGGCATGCTATCCGCCATCCCCGTCTCTACGCGCTCAGCGGCATATTGATCGGTCTGGCAGGAGCCAGCAAATATCCTGCCGCTCTCATTGTCCCGGCCATCTTTGCCTTTCCCGTCTATTACTACGCTGCCCTGCAGCGCAAACTGCCGACAGAAGAACGCCCGCCGCTGCCCTGGCGCTGGTGGCTGCTCGGCCTTTGTCTCATCCCCGTCAGTTTCTTTCTGGCTGACCCGCCCATCTGGCTGGACCCATTTCATCGCCTGCTCAAAAGTCTCGCGTTTTCGCTTGGGCATGCCGACGCCGGTCACGTCACGTTCTGGGCCGGGCAAGTCTACACCCATGTCCCACCCTGGATGATCCTCTACGTGCTTTTTGCCAAAGTCAGCGCCTTCGTCACCCTGCCCGCGCTCTTCTTCATCGTCTTCGCCGTGCTACAACTGGGCCGTTTCCATTTCTCACGCGCGGGAAGCGGCAGGCATAATGTACAGGGGAACAGCGATTCTATCAACGCCATTGCCAGCACTGCTTTTCTCTTCTTCTGGCTTGTTGATGCCCTGCTCTTATTCAGCCAGCTCACCATTCTGGTCGGCACACACTACTATCTGCCCGTTGCGCCGCCGCTCTTCCTGGCGGGCGCATGTGGCCTGACCCTGCTGGCGAGGTTCCTGGCCCGGCGCCTCTTTCCGGCGCGAGCAGGCGCGCCCGCCGATTCCGCTCGCTTCCCTCTGGCGCGCCTCAACTGGCGGGCAGGCGCGCTCTTTGCCCTGCTCGCTCTGGCGCTGGCCGGGCCGCACCTGCTCGGCCTCGTGACTATCCCGGACGCGGATGGCTATACCAGCGAATTTTTTCATGGAGAAAATAGCAGTCTCGAAGTCATGTATGTTGGCTATCGTGACGCGGACGAGTGGTTGATGGCCCACAGCAAAACAGGAGGCACGGTGGGCATTGTTGGCGGCTCAGCAACGGTACTCTGGTATATTGCCAACCCGAAGGTGGCAGGCAAGTTTCAATTTCTGGTCACGACCTATGGCAGAAAGAGTTACGATTATGATTACCTGGTCTGGCCAATGAACCTGCTTCAACGCAAATGGGGGCCACCCGCCGACTGGAAGACTCACATCGTGCATCAAATTACGGGCGGCGATACCATTTATTGCGTCATAATGGCGCGCAATCCTTCGTCGCTGCTTCCCTGATTGATTGACTATTTGCGGCATGTGTTTTATACTGCGTAACAGTACGGTCAGGGTTGCAGGCACAGAGGGTTTCATTTTCCGTCTTTGACAGATAGTTGAGGAAAGTGATGAAAGATCGTGTCGGTGAGCAATGGGGCAATTATCGCCTCATTCAATTTCTCGGGCGCGGCGGCTTCGCTGAGGTCTATCTGGGCCAGCACATCCGCCTGACGGGGCAGCGCGCTGCCCTCAAAATCCTTGCGACGCATTTGAGCGAAGAGGATATTGAGAAGTTTCATAATGAGGCCGAGACCATCGTCTCGCTGATCCATCCTCATATTGTGAGGGTACTCGACTTCGCGCTGAACGACGGCGTTCCCTTCCTGGTCATGGATTATGCCCCCGGTGGCTCGCTGCGCCGTCGGCATCCGCGCGGGCAGCAGGTAGAGTTGAACAGGGTTGTCGCCTACGTCCAGCAGGTAGCGGAGGGACTCCAGTACGCCCATGACCGCAAAATTATTCACCGCGATATCAAGCCGGACAATATGCTGATCGGGCCGCGCGACGACGTATTGCTCAGCGATTTCGGTATCGCCACCATTGCCCATGGCACCAGTTCGCAGAGCGCGCAGCTCGCCATCGGCACGATTCCCTACATGGCCCCCGAACAGATTCAGGAACACCCGCGCCCGGCCAGCGACCAGTACGCGCTGGCCATCACCGTCTATGAATGGCTGGCAGGGAGGCTGCCTTTCTCCGGCACGTTCACTGAAGTGGCGGCGAAACATATGTTGACGGCGCCCCCGCCGCTGCGCGGCTCGCTGCCGAACCTGCCATCGGAGGTAGAGGAGATTATCATGACCGCCTTAGCCAAAGACCCCAGGGCGCGCTTTGCAAGCGTGCAGGCTTTTGCCAGGGCGCTGGCGACGGCCAGTTATGACGATGGCTATAAAACGGTGCTTATGCCGCCGATGCCGCAATCACAGGATCGGACACTCGTATCGGGTCCTTCTACCGGCCCGACCGCCGCAGCTTACCCGCCGGGAGTACCTGCTTCCGATGCCTCTACGTTCATCAACACTCCCGATCATGGATGGGCAGGACAACAATCGGTACCGGCGCCAGTTGTTCCCCCCACCCCCAGAATATTTG
>CADDYT010000173.1 GCA_902810755.1 Chloroflexota bacterium | reverse complement strand
CGACGTGTTCGAAAGTACCCTGACGGGGTTGTATAGACATTCTTCATAACTCCTTACTACTCACCACAGAGAGATTTGTGATCTCCGAAAGTTTACACTGCTTTTTATGCTAGCTTCCCTTTCTCAAGAAAGGGGCAGAAATGTGTAAACAATCTGTAAAATCTCCATCTTCAGTTCTTGCTCTACCCTGGCGAGCAAGCAACTATTCTTAACACGTATCCTCTGCTACGAAAGAAGCACCGATGGGCATACGATGGCTGAACAGGAGTAGTTGTCCTGCAACCGGGGAGATGCTGGTATAGAGATAGACCCATTTCGAGGCGGCGAGAAAACGGATAGAAGCAGTTCAAGCGGGCCTTACTTCCCGCGCCCGACATCCGTGAAGCTGCTGGTGAAGATGCTGACAACCTGCCCGGCATCCGGTTCTGCCAGCACCTCCACGCGGGTGATCCACTTGACCCACTGGAAGCCGCGATGGCCGGGGGCGACGAGGCGCAGGGGAAAGCCATGTTCGTGCGAGAGGGGTTCAGAGCCGCTATGGGTTGCCAGCAGCGCGGCGCGGGCCTCTTCCAACGGCAAGCTCCAGCGATAGCTTGTGACGGAGATGAAGCTCACGTAGCGCGCCTCAGGATGGGGCGTGACGCTATCGAGCAGGCGACCGATACGAATGCCCTGCCAGTGCTGTGTGCTGTAAAAGCCGCCGGTGCAATCCAGAGTGGCCTCCAGTGTATCGCCAGCGGTGACCAGCTCATCGTAGGAGAAGCTTCGGGGCGTTTTGACGGCGCCGCCAAGCGAGAGCCGCCAGGTCTGCGCGTCCAGCGGGCGCGGCGCATCGGCCACCCAGCTTGAAGTGGGAAAGGCATTGCCCGCGTAGCTGCCCATCTCACGCGAGCCGGTGAAGCGTTCCTGCGCGCCGGGCAGATGCAGCGCGTGTTCGCCTGCCTGTTGCAGGGGCCATAGTGCCGCGCTGGCCAGCAGCAGCGCACCGAAATGCACTGCCTTTCGCCTTCCCATAATGTCTCGTTTGCGCAGCCGCTTCGCCCGCACAAGCATATGCAAGACAATTGCCGCCGCCAGCGCGAAGCCCAGGCCAATATGCCAGTTCAGCGCATTCAACCCGGCTACATCGATATCGCCGCCGACTACCCACCAGATACCCGTGCCGATTGCCAGCACGACCGTCGGCAAGGCCAGCAGGGCAAAGATGGTGCGGCGATCACGGAGTCGGCGATGAATGAGCCGGGGCCAGACGCGCCGCAGCTTGCCCCACAACAACAGGAGCAGCCAGAGGCCCGCCACCGCGTGCAGCGCAAAGACAAACCACTCCTGTGGCTGCCCGCTCACCAGCCCGATAATGCCGCTCAGACACGCCAGGGCGGCGGCAAGCGCGAGACTCCAATCGGTGAGGCGCGGCGACATGCAGAGTTCCTCTCTCTCACCGGGAGCGTATCGCTCTCACCGCGAAGAAGATAGCGAGCGCGACCGCCACGACCCACAGCGGAATATTGAGCAGCGTTCGCCCCTGCTTATCCCTGACCTGCAGAAACGAGAAGGAGTTCACTGCGCTGAGCAAATCCCGCTTATCGCTACGTATGCTGCCAGGAATCAAAATCAGGCTCTGATCTTTCTCCTGAGACATAAGTGACCTCCGGTCGTATTTTATCTCTATTCTCGCACATTTTTGCAAATCTTACTGAGCCTGAAACGACGGACCCTGGGTTTCATATACTCAGGCAATGAAAGCGCCGATGTTGTATAATATGTCTCTACACCTTGTTTCGTACTCCAGAGGAGAAGGCATGCTGCGCAATCGAACATTGCTGGCGGTTTCGCTGGCCGTTTTTGTGGCTTATACAGGTATTGGCATGGTGGGGCCTGTGCGCGTTCTGTACGCGCAATCGCAGGGGGCATCGCTGGCGATTATCGGGGCGATGGCTTCGGCCTACCTGGTCTCAAATTTCCTCTTTCAGTACCCGGTGGGCTGGCTGGCGGATCGCTGGGGGCGCAAGCAGGTGCTGGTGGTCGGCTTTCTCGTGCAGGCCATGCTGGCGCTGGCCTACCTGTTTATCGTCGACCCCCTCCAGTTCGTCTTCCTGCGCCTGCTCGAAGGCGTGGCTGCCGCCGGCGTGCTGCCCGCCGCCCGCGCGCTGATCGTTGATGAGGTGCCGCCGGAAAAGCGAGGCGAGGCCTACGGCATCTTTGGCGCGGCCTTCAATGCCGGTTTCCTGCTGGGGCCGGGCCTCGGTGGCCTGCTCGCCACCACCGGCTATGCCAGCGCCTTCATCGGGGCTGTTGTCTTCCGCCTCTTTGCCATTGTCATCACGCTCACCCTCATCAAGGTGAAGCAACCGTTGCCGACGGCGGCAGCGAAGCGCAGCGCCGCTATCCCCTATCGCCAGCTCTTCACGCTGCCCCTGGTAGGCGCGTACCTGCTGGCCTTCGGCGATTACCTCTATCTGGGCTTCGACCAGACCGTCATGCCGCTCTGGATGCACGACCACCTGGGAGCGTCCGTGGCGGTCATCGGCTTCGCCTACATGATGTGGGCCATTCCAAGCATGCTGCTCTCGCCTTTCGGTGGGCGTGTGGCCGATCGCAGGCGACGTTCGTGGCTCATTCTCATCGGTGGCCTGGCGCAGGTGCCACTCTACATCGTCTATGGCCTGACCAGCGCCATCTTCCTCATTGTCGCGCTCTTCGCCATCCAGAGCTGCTTCTATGCCTTCGTGCAGCCCGCCGTCGACTCACACGTCGCCACTGCCTCTGATGTCGATGTGCGCGCCCGCGTGCAGGGCATGTACTCAACTATCGGTCTGATCGGCGCGTTTGTCGGCGCGAACGTCTTCAGCCCGCTCTACGGCCTCAACTACCGCCTGCCCCTCTTCACGCTGGGCATCGCCTACGGCCTCTTCATCCTTGTCGGCGGCAGCATGATTCGCTTTGCTGAAAGTCACGGCCTCATCTACGGAGCACGTTCAAAGGAGAACAGCGAACAATACGGAGAACTGGTGGACGCTATGAGAGAAGAGCAGCAGACAGAGATGCTCTAATGTTCTTATCCCCACCAGAAGGAGACGGCGATGATGGCGTAGAGGCCGATGAGGGCCAGCCCTTCCAGCCAGTTCGATTCGCCATCGTAGATGATGACTGTGCTGAGAATGGCGGTCAGAGCGAGGGCGGCCACGAGCAGGGGAGCCAGCACGAGCGTGAGGTGGACGCCGCCGATCACGAAGCTGAGCAGCACCAGCACCGGAATCAGGCCGAGGGCGACCTGCAACGAGCTATTGAGGATGACGCTGATGGCGAAATCGGGCCGGTTGCGCGCTGCGAACTGGATGCCCACCACGTTTTCGACCGCGTTGCCCGCCAGCGCCACAATGACCAGCCCGGTGAAGCCCTGCGAGATATGCAGCGCGTGAATGGCGGGGGTCAGAGCGGCGATGAACCAGTCGGAGACGAAGGCGGAGCCGACGCCCGCGCCGATCAGCACGACAATCGCCAGCCAGACGGGCCAGAGGTCGCGAACGTCGGCGGGGACAAGCTTGCCGGTGGAGATGCTCGCCGGGCCGCCTTTGAGCGAGACGGGGATGCTGGCGAGGAAGACGAGCAGCAGGATAATGGCGCAGGCAATGCTTAACCCCTCTTCGTGTCCTGCCGCCGGCGTGTGCAGCCCCAGCGTCAGCGTGGGAATGACCAGCGCCGCTACTGCAAGCAGGGTCAGCGTGGCGATCATACGCGGCGTGTCCGAGTTAAAACGCTGCGTGCCGTGCCGTAGCCCGCCGACAAGGAAGGCCAGGCCAAGCACAAACAGGCTGTTGCCCAGGATGGAGCCAACCAGCGCCGCCTGCACCACTTCCAGCAGCCCGGCGCGCAGCGCGAAGATGCCCACAAATAGTTCCGGCAGGTTGCCCAGCGCCGATTGCAGCACGCCCGTCGCCCCCGGCCCCAGCCGCGCCCCCACCTGATCGGTCGCCTCTCCCACCAGCGCCGCCAGCAGCGCCAGCGCCACCCCCGCGATCACAAAAATCAGCACCGCATTCGCCCCCGCCGCCGAAAGGATGCCTGACAGGACGCTCGCTACAATCGCGCCGCCAAGCATAATCACCTGCCCTCGTTCCAGATTGAGCCTGCTCTTCCCCCGCTCAATCCTCGCCTCTTTCTCACTCTCTGTTCTGGTCTCGCTGCGTGACATCTTCTTGCCCCTTCACAAAAAAATAATGGTATCTCTCATTCATATAGTACGCTATGAGGCCCATATTCTGGAACAGAAGATATACGCAATAAGGGCAAGCATAATGTTCGCAGAGAAAATCAGCAGGCAGCAGATGAAATCATCTACTGCCTGCTTTTCAGCCATCATCTTGCCGCTATGATGAAAGCCTTCACACGACATCATCTGGATTGATGCCCAGCGCGCGCAGTTTCTCCGCCAGAGCCTGCGCTCGCCTCGCCTCTTCCTCCGCCTGTTTCTGAGCCTCCTCTGCCTGCTTCCTCGCCTCTTCCTCCGCCTGTCTGGCTCTTTGCGCCTGACGAGCTTCCTCCTCTGCCTGCTTCCTCGCCTCTTCCTCCGCCTGTCTGGCTCTCTGCGCCTGGCGAGCTTCCTCTGCGGCTCGCAAAGCCTGCGCCTGGGCCTCCGTCAGGCAGAGGCGGCGTTCGCGATCATAGAGGCGGAGATATATTCCCTCCGGTACAAGCCAGCATTGCAATTGTTCGCTCCAGAGTCGACCCTCTGCATCAGGCTGTATCTCGATCATCTCCCGCAGTCGGGCATCCAGTCGCCAGCCAGAGAGGCGTCTGGCGGTAGCACGGTTGATGGGCGGTTCACCGGGATCATAGGCGAAGTATTCTTGCACGCCCAGACGGGCATATTTCGTGGGTTTCTCACGCACATCCTTCTTCCAGGTCTCCTCTGAAAGAATCTCGAAGATAACGTGTGGTGGAATACCAATCCTGCCCGGCGCCCAACTTCTGACATACTCTAACGGTACTCCTTTGATGACTGCCAGGTCCGGGGCAAACGGGTATTCATCGTATTCGAAAGTCTGGTAGAAGTTAAGATTCTCGTAAATGGCGCATGTCTGGTCGTGGAACAGCCAGCTAAGAACCTCGAAGAGGTAGTGAATGAGCCGGGAATGCCAGACCGTTTCCCCCATCAAATCCTCCTGAGTGGGGTGAGAATCGTAGTAATATTGCACCTGGTTGCTGATCTCTCGTGCCATGCTATGCTCCTTTCCGGTTGCAAGCAACGGTTGACATGCCCTACGCTCCCCCGACGTTTTGCCCCAGATGTAGCGGGTTGCTCCTAATCATACCATACCTTCGATGCGCTTTACAAGGGATTTGATGAGTTATTCTGGAAGCAGGCGGACGATCAGGCGTCTGGAAAACCTTGACACGACTGGCACATAGTGGTAGTATTATCCCCATGAATATCAGAGACAGGCAGAATATCAACGAAATAGCGAAAATTGCTGCGCTTGTTCCTGCCGCGTAGGCGATCACGCCGGGCCTACGCGGCAGGACGTGGCACGCTTTGATGGAATCCTCGCTGGCTTGCATACTTGAGCCAGCGTCGGGGCTTTGTCTCTCATCGGGCTTTCAGGCGCAATTGATTGCGCCCCTACAGTTTCCATCTTTGTTCTCCACTTCCTCCTTCGCTCTCTCCTCAAGGCGCTGGCGTGTGTCGCCGCACCGGAACGGGTACGACTCCCTTACTGTGTCGTTCCGCTTCTGCTGTGCTGGTGTGACGCGGCACCTTCTTCCAGACGGACACCTCCATCCAGACATGAGACAGGACGAGACGAGATAAGACGAGCGCGGGCCGTATCCCGTTTCGTATGTCCCGGCGGTTTTCTGCTTTCTTATCGATGAACTGAACTGGATTGGATGTCTGAATGGCTATGCTCTGTGCTGCTGATATGGCACGGGGTGCATGCATAGTGGAAGAAAGGGTAGAGCATATGTTGCAGGTCAATCATATTCATCTTGCCTATGGCCCGCGCCTTGTGCTGGATGATGTTTCATTCACCGTCGCGCCCGGCGAGAAGGCCGGGTTGATCGGCGTCAACGGCGCGGGCAAAAGCTCGCTGCTCAAAATTGTGGCCGGGGTGCAGGAGCCGGACAGGGGTGATGTCATGCGCCCGCGCAGCTTCGGCTACCTCTCGCAGGATGTCGCCCATGAAACGCCGGTCATCGGCGGCGGCACCGTGCGCGACTACATTTTCAATAGCACGGGCCTGGACAGCGCCATTGCTGACTACGAGGCGGTGACGCAGCGCATGGCTTCCGCCTCCGAGGAAGAACTGCCTGACCTGCTGGCGCGATTGGAACAGACGCAGAGCGCGCTCGAACGGCTGGGCTACTACGAGGCCGATGCGCGGGCCGAGGAACTGATCGCCGGACTCAACATGGGCGGCGTCACCCTTGAGCGCATGGTGCAGACGCTTTCGGGCGGCCAGAAGACGAAGCTGGCGCTGGCGCGGCTGCTCTTCCAGTCGCCCGCTCTGCTGCTGCTCGACGAGCCGACCAACTTCCTGGATGTCGAGGCCACTGCCTGGCTGATGGAGTTCCTGGAACGCTACGAGGGCGCGCTGCTTATCATCTCGCACGATATCGATCTGCTGGATCGCGGCATCAACAAGGTGTTGCGCCTCAACGAGTTCACGCATAAACTTGAGGAGTATCGCGGCAACTATTCGCACTACCTGACCGTCACCGGGGACGCGCTGGCGCTGATGGAGCGCACGAAGGCGCAGCAGGAGCGCGAGATTGCTCGTCTGCGCAAGACTTCTCAGAAGCTGCGCGGCTTCGGCGCGACCCGCGTCAGCCAGCGCATTGCCATCGATAAGCGCATCGCGGCTCTGGAGAAAAGCAAGCCGGTGCTGCCACAGGCCAGTCGGCGCATCAAAATCGATTTTCCTGTGCGCTATGCCAGTTCGCGGCTCGTCCTGAACGCCGAGCGGCTTGCCAAAAGCTACGGCTCGCACGAGGTTTTCCGCAACATCAGCTTCCAGATCGAGCGCGGTCAGCGGCTGGTCGTCATCGGGCTGAACGGCGCGGGCAAGACGACGCTGCTGCGCGCCCTGCTCGGCCTGACTCCCCTCACTGCAGGCAAGGTGACGCTCGGCGACCGCGTGCGCATCGGCTACTACGCGCAGGAGAACGAGGGGCTGGACTATGACAACGTCGTCATCAACGAGGCCGGGGCCATTCTGCCGGACGATCCCAGACGGGTGCGGGCCGTGCTTGGCCGCTTCCTGTTTACGGGCGAGCGCGTCTTCCAGCAGGTCGGCACGCTTTCTGGCGGCGAGAAGACGCGGCTGGCTCTGGCGAAAATGGTTCTCGACGGCCCCAACCTGCTGCTGCTCGACGAGCCGACGACGCATCTGGATATCCTCTCGCGCAACATCATCGGTGAGGCGCTGGGCAGCTACAACGGCACCATCATCGCCGTCACCCACGATGTCGAGTTCGTGCGCCACCTGCGCCCGGACACCCTTCTGCTCATGCCCGAAGGTCGCGTCATCCCCTACAGCAGCGACCATGACGAACTGCTGAAACGAGCATGAGGAAAGAGAGCGGTGCAGGAAGCCGTAGGGGCGTGATTGATCGCGTCCCTACGGGTTTTCAGATTAATCGTTAATCACGACGTCGTCCTTGATTTTCGCCTGCTTCGCCTGTGAGATCTGGGACTTCGAGACTTGCGCGCCTTTGAGATCGGTGTCGAGCAGCAGCGCGCCGTTGAGTGTGGCTCCTTGCAGGTTGGCGTTGGAGAAATTGGTCCCGCTCAGGTCTGCGTCGGTCAGGTTCGCGCCTTGCAGGTTGGCCCCTGTCAGGTTCGCGCCCACTAACGACGAGCCGCTCAGGTTGGCGTTGCTCAGGTTGGCATTGCTCAGGTCCGCGCCGCTGAAGTTCGCCTCCAGCAGGTTGGCCCCGTGCAGGTCGACCCCGTGCAGACCCGCCTCGTTAAACGGCGTTGGCGCGCCCGGATGATCCTGCTTCCACTTATTCCAGGCTTCAGTGCCTTGCTTGAGAATACTGATCAGTTGTTGATCTGCCATTTCCCTTGTTACCTCCTCAATTAAAGCTATTCTCTTTATCAAAGGGTTTGTTGCTCTCCCCGATTCTTAACACGTTGCAGCTTGAATGCGTGGATATATTTACGAGCCAGAGCCTCCTGGAAGCCGGGTGCGATGGATTTTCTGCAATCTTTTTTGTTGCCGCATAAGACGCCTCTCACTTCCCGCTATCACCTGCATTGCCCGCTCATTGCCCCCGTCGCTGCGCTGGAAATGATGCACAATCTCTCCCTCAAACCGGGGATTCATCAGAACGGTGGAGAGCGATTCGTGCGGCCTGCCAAGAAACACGTGTGCGGCTTCCTTCTGCATGACCGGGAGATCAATCTGCCCGGTGACTTGCAAGCCAACGGCAGCACCCAGACTACCACTTTCTTCCTCAGTGCCTGTGCCAGGAACTGGCCCGTTGTACATGGGGGCAAAGACAGATGCTCGCCAGTATCTGTGGCCGCCTGCTGTGCATGTTTGAGTTCCCTTGCTCCGTGCCTCTTCCTGCGAAGAGAGCGGCCCTGTGAATTTCCAGCCGCGCGGCAACGTAGTATTTCTTGACAAGCCTGTCTCTCACCCCTACAATACTGTTGCTGCTCTGGTTTGCCACCGCTCTGCTCGAACGAAGGAAAGGAAAGGGCGCGAGGATGTCGATACTTGATAAGCCGCTGGTGGATCGCCCGCCTCGTTCACGGCGTCCCTTTATTATTGCGGCTATCATCTTGCTGCTGCTTCTTTTTTGTGCGATCACCGGCGTCGGCAATGACGTTGGTTTTGTTGTGCATTTCGTGAGCGCGCCCGCCCACTTTACCTATAGCGGCCACTCGAACTATGTCAGCGCCGTGGCCTGGTCTCCTGATGGGCGGCGCATTGCTTCGGCCAGCGGTGATGGCACGGTGCAGGTCTGGAATGCCAGCAATGGCGGCAATGTTCTTATCTATCGCGGCCATCGCTCTGATGTGTCAACAGTGGCGTGGTCGCCGGATGGCACGAAGATCGCATCTGGCGGTCTCGATACCACGGTGCAGGTCTGGAATGCCAGCACGGGCGCGCGCATCCTTACCTATCGGGGACATAGCGACGCCGTCTTCTCCGTGGCCTGGTCACCCGATGGCACGCGCATCGCCTCCGGCGGCAACGATGGAACGGTGCAAATCTGGAATGCCGCCAGCGGCAAGACGCTGGTCAACTATAGTGTCAAATACGCGAAAGGCGCGCCGCTGGCCTGGAACAGCGTGGCCTGGTCGCCGGACGGTAAAACGCTTGCCATCGGTAGCAATGGTCCCGTTGCCCTCCTCGACGCCGCTACCGGCAAGGTGCTGAACTACTACGGCTCCCCCGGCGGCACCGTGCATGACGTGGCCTTCTCGCCGGACGGGCAATATCTGGCCATCGGCAGTTCACAGGATTCGGTGCAGGTCTGGAACGTCGCCACCGTCAAGAACGTCTACACCTATACTAACACCACCACCGATGTCTACGCCATTGCCTGGTCTCCCGATGGCAAACGCATCGCCTCCGGCAGCAGCGATGGCCTCGTCGAGGTCTGGGACGCCTTCACCGGCGATCACGTCTACACCTATCGCGGCCACGCCGACTTCTACCCCGGCCACTTCACGCAGAACGCCTCCGTCAACGCCGTCGCCTGGTCTCCCGATGGCACCCATATTGCCTCCGGCTCCTCCGACAACACGGTGCAGGTCTGGCAGGCATTGTAAAACATCTTCGAACATGGCATGCTTCGTGGCAGCGAAGTATGCCATGTTCGAGTATTCTATAACTCCCCATACACGATTTTGCCGCCCAGAATAGTGGCCTGGACACCATTCTGATGCATGTACTCCTGTGGCATGCTCAGGATATCTTCACGCAGAACGACGGCGTCGCCAAGCTTGCCGGGAGAGAGCGAGCCTTTGTCGCGCTCTTCGCCGCCTGCATAGGCCGCCCCCAGTGTGTAGGCATAGAGGGCGTCGGCGATGGGCAGGGCCTGATCGGGGAGCCAGGGCGGACGCGGCGGGCCGTTGGGGTCGCGGCGCTGTGTGGCGGCGTAGAGAATTTGCAGCGGCTCGAAGAGTTCGACCGGGGCGTCGGAGCCGAGCGCGAGGGGAATGCCCATCTGCCACATGGTGCGGTAGGCATAGGCACGACGGTGGCGCTTGCCCCAGTAGCGTTCGGCTATGTCGCGGTCAGAGACGGCGTGGAAGGGCTGCACCGAGGCCACGACGCCGAGATGACGCATGCGCTGCAAATCTTCGGGGCTGATGAGCTGCACGTGTTCCAGTCGGTAGCGCAAAGGTTGTGGCAACTCACTCCCCAGGCCACCCCTTGCGGGTGGCCTGGGCGTCCCAGCGCCGGGTGTCGCGCTGGCAAGGTGGCGCTGAGCGTACTCGATGGAATTGAGCGCGACATGGGCGGCGCGGTCGCCGATGGCGTGGATGGCGATACTCAGGCCCATCTCTGCCGCCGCGCTCACCGTCTGCTTCATCTCCTCTTCGGGCAGAGTGAGGATGCCGAAGTTGCCGGGGCTGCCCTCGAAGCTTTCCAGCATGGCGGCGGTCTGCGAGCCGAGCGTGCCGTCAGCGAATATCTTGATGCCGCCGACGCGCAGCAGGTCATCGCCCTCGAAGTCTTGCAGCCTGCCGCCGCTCTCGCGCAGTTCCGGCACCATCTGGCGCGGCAGAATCATCTGCACCCGCACGCCCAGCCTGTTCGCGGCTCGCAAGCCCTCGAAGAGACGCAGCGCGTCCATGCCCTCGATCTCGTGAACCGAGGTGATGCCGTAGCTCTGCATCTCCGCCAGTGTGCGCTCGACGAGGGCGCGGGTCAGGTCTTCGTCCGCATCCTCGATGAGGCGGTAGACGAGGTGGGTGGCCTGTTCCTCCTGCAAGACGCCCGTTGGCTCGCCCTCGCTATCGCGCAGGATGGCGCCATTGGGCGGGTTGGGCGTCTCTCGCGTGATGCCCGCGCGTTCCAGCGCGCCTGAGTTGACCCAGAGCAGGTGACCATCCTTGCTCCACAGGGCGACGGGATGTTCGGGGGCAGCAGCATCCAGCGAGGCACGGGTAGGGAAGTGGCCGCCCGGCCACTGGTTCTTGTCCCAGCGCCCGCCCTGAATCCATTTGCCCGGCGGGGTCTGCGCCGCACGCTGGCGCACCAGTGCGGCCACCTCATCCTCGCTCTGGCAGGCGGCGGCATCAATGTAGTGGGCGCGGTGGGCCGCGCCGAGCAGGTGGATATGCGCGTCGATGAAGCCGGGCAGCACGGTACGCCCGCGCAGGTCGATGACGCTGGCGTGCAGGCCGCCGCTGCGCCGCACCTCATCATTGCTGCCGACGGCCAGGATGCGCCCGCTGGCCTCATCAATCGCCATGGCCTGCGCGCGTGGCTGCGCGGTATCCATCGTCACAATATTGCCATTCATATAAAGAAGGATACTCATACGTTTTCTTGCTCCTGCACAAAATTGATAATCGCTTTGGCCAGCAGTTGCGGGCGATGAAGCTGGATATCGTGGGCTGTCTGCGGCAGCCAGAGGATAGAACAGCGACGGATGGCGCGCGCGACCTGCAGGGCCATGTAGGCTTTGGCAAGGGAAAAATCCTCGGCATGCTCCAGCTGCTCCGGCGGCTCACTGTCCGCAGCCGGTTCTATCGATGGCTGCACCAGCAGCACAGGGCAGCGCACTTTACTATAGTACGACAGGGCGCGGTCTTCCCACAATGCCTCGCGAATGCGGCGGCGAATTGCCGGACGCAGTCTCTCCTCAACCGTGCCATCCGGCAATTCGCGGATGTGCGCCAGCAGGATAGCTTCCACTGCCGGTGACCAGAAATCGACCATCTCTCGCTGCATGGCGCTGAGAAAGGCGGAGCGCGCGGCAAAGAACTCCGTCGGCAGCGCCTGGCGAATGAAGCGTTCGCGCGTCATGCCAGGCCAGTGTTTCGGGTCGATATGCAGGCCATCGACCAGCACCAGATGGCTGACAAGGGCGGGATGGTGCGCCGCCAGCGCCAGAGCGATTCTCGTTCCCCAGCCGTGAGCCACCAGCGCCACCTGCCCCAGCCCAAGCGCCGCCATGCCGCGCACCACCTCTTCGGCCACCGTTTTCATCGCGAAATCATAACCACCTGGTGGGGGATCATTCTGCCCGTGTCCCGGCAGATCAAAAGCCACGACCGGATGCTCTCCCAGGTAATTGGCGAGCAGCCGCCAGGTGTCGGCGCTCGCGGCCAGCGCGTGCAGCAACACCAGAGGAATAGCATCCGCAGCCGAAGTCTGCACATCGGGACTCCACGCGAGATAATGCAGTCGCGTCCCATCAATTTGCGCAAACGCGCTTTCTGGCTCCCTCGTGAGACTGAGCGAGTCGGACATATGCACACCTTTCGTAGGGGCGATCTTCAGGGTCGCCCGCCGCAGGCCACCCGCAAGGGGATGGCCCTACTCTATACGAACGTGTCGTAGGGCTTGTGGAGCCGCCGCGTAGAGCAGGGCCACCCCCGGCGGCTGGCCTGCGTCGCGCTCGCACGGGCTTAAGTTAACGCTTATGGGGCCA
>CADDYT010000172.1 GCA_902810755.1 Chloroflexota bacterium | reverse complement strand
GGGGCGGCGTCGGTGGCCTGTCCGGGGCGGCGTCGGTGGCTTGCGCGCGCGTGAATATCCTTATCCCAGGCGGTCTAGCACATTGCGCGTGATTTGCTCGACCGCCGGGGCAGCGCCGCTGGCAACGACGCGCACCCAGTCGGTGGTGCTGGCAGTGAAGACCGTGCCATTGTTGCTGTAGAGGCCCATAGTTGCGGCCCTGTTGCCCAGACCCCAGCCGCTGACGCCAACGTCGCCGAGGCCCAGAATAATGAAGCTGACCGGGGTGCCGTCATTGCCGGTTGGCCGCGCAGGATGGCCGTTCAGCAGCGCAGCGCGATCAAACTCTGCCCCGTCACATTCGTAGCCGACGATGTACTGCTCTGGCCCATCGCCGAATATTTCCCCCTCGCGCAGACCCGTTCCGGCGTAGACCCAGTGGTCGGCATGTTGCACGCGGTAACCAACCGGCTGCGGATACTGGTGCTGGTCGCGCTCGCCGCCATTGCGAAAGCTGACGCCGGTCAGCGCGTTTTCCGGGTTGTTGGGAACCGGCGTGTTCCACCAGTAATGGAGCCTGCGAAAGCTGAAGGCATCATCGAAGGCGATGCGCCACCAGCAGGTATTGCCGCTCAGAAAGGCGACGTTGTGGCCCTGCCGGATAAAGCCTTCCACGCCAACGCGCATGGCATCGCTCCAGTATTCATCGTGTCCCACGCAGAGCAGGAGACGGTAGGCCGCCAGGAACTCCGGCCCGTCCTCCTGATGAATATCGAGATCAGTACAATAGTCCACGCGGTAGCCATGTTTCTCCAGCCAGGCAATGAAAGGGGCATCCCAATGCACAAAGGTCTGGCGCGGCGTCGGGTCGAAGGGGTCAAAGTTGAACATATCCCAGGGAGTGCCGCCCGTGCCGCCGCCGGGTCGGCGGATATTCACCGTTGGAGGGACGGCCACAGGAAGCTGCTCAGGTCGGGGAACAGTATACAGACACCAGCCGCCCTGCCGCGTGACGGGATTGTATGCCTGCGGCACCGCCTGATTGTAGGCATGATAGGTAAACAACGGCAGTTTGTAGAGAATAGAGGCGTCTTTCCCCGGCGCCGCGCTTTTCACCACGAAGAGCGCCTTCGCGTCCCGCCCATCCGGCGTCGTGTCGTCGGGCGCGTCAATGACGTTGCCATGCTCATCTCCCTGCACAAACATGGCGATATAGACGCCCGATTGCCAGTCGGCGGGAATCGTGAAGCGATAACCGGGCCAACCGGGGAGATGCTCGCCTTCCAGCCCGACGCCATCCTCGCCCCAATCCTGAAAAGGCAGGTGCGGCGGGCAGTACCGACCGGGCAGCCAGTCAGAGCGAGAGAGAAAGGTAAGCGCGCGCCCCTGCCGGTAAAAGTCTACGCGAAAGCGGGGCGCATCGGTCGAAACATGCAGCACAAGCGTTTCTCCTGGCAAGACGCCCGGCTGCGCGGGATAGCCTTGAATTGCCAAACAGAGCCTCCTACCTTCAACAACCAGCTTGCTCTTTATTCTATCATAATGGTTGCTATGACCGGCTGGCCCTGATGGGTCATGCTCAGCCTGCCATGTCCCGGAGGCACCCGTCACGGCAGGTACATACGTCTTTTGCTATAATGTGTTTAGAGGAGAAACAGTGTTGAAGAGGAAATATATGACTTTCTATCGTATCATCTCCAAAGGCTGGCGACCGGGGCAAGCGGCGCTGGCGGGCTTGCTGGCAACGATAGCATACAGTATCGTCATGGAAGGAGACATGTCGCTGACAGGCAACCGTTTCAGCGATGTGCGCTTCATTCAGGGGTTGTTCGGGCGCAAGGCGGCAGGGGAGAAGCGATTCCTGTTGCTGGCCTGGCTGCTCCATGTGCTGAACGGCATTGCCCTGGCCGAACTCTATGCCGCGTTTGTTAAACGCTTCCTGCCCGGCCCGGACTGGCTCAAAGGCGCGCTCTTCGCCGAACTGTTCATCAGCGGCGCGTGGGCCTTGACGCCGCTGGCCGATAAATATCACCCGCTGATCCAGAACGGGGAGTTACCCCGGCTGGCTAGCAGGCTTTCCTTCCTGCAAAATCTCGCTCGTCACCTCGTCTTCGGTCTGGTTCTGGGCATACTTTACCATGACAGCACCAGCCAGAGAACGGGAAAAAACGCAAAAGCGGCCCCAAAGGGGATGCTGTAGGGACAGATACCAGGTCTCCACCTCGCTCCACATCCGGCCCCCTCTTCTACCATAATGGCCAAGCTATGAGATATAACATGGCTCTACGCCGCGCTTATCAAACGCTTCTGACTGTCAAAGACCAGAAGCAAGCCGCCAGATCGACCAGATACCTGTTTCCCGGGACGATTTCTATTGACAGAAGATTTCTGTCTGGTTATACTTGCGCTACGTCGGCAAAGCTCAGCCAGAGAGAGCTGCTGCATTCCAGCAGAGAAAAGGAGTCTCTTTTACTATGCACTATCATGATTCGCCGCACAGTCTTCCATCGGGAAATCAGAGGTTCGATGATTACCATGCCTGGGCGCACTGGGAATATAGTCCTGAGGAATGGGCATTATTTGATCGAATCGATTGGAGAGCCATCTGGCTTCGCTACTGGCTCCCCAACGTGATACCGCCGGTCTGCATCTTCATTCTGGGCATAACCGCCTTTCGTCTCAGCGTGCTTACGATGTTGCTTATCATGATTGCGTTTGTCCTTCCTGTCTGGGCCGCCATATTCGCAATACGCGCATATGCTTATGGCGAAGCGAAAAAACGCCACAAGGCTCGCCAGAACCAGGATCAACCTCAGAGGGTGACTTTTTCAAGTGACGGCGTCTGGGAAGCTGGCATACACTTCCCGCTCGGAGGCCCGTTTTTGAAGTTACGCAGCGTCCACATGACATCTCAGCCGACCGTTCTGCACTTTCGTCTCAAATATCTTATGCGCAACAACTACGTGCGTTATACAATCCACGTGCTTGTGCCTCGTGGCCGCGAAGAAGAGGCCGCGCAACTGATGAAACACTATCAGGCGAAGATAGCCGAAGCGAAGAAGCGCACACCCAGTAATCCCCCTGAACCTGTTTAAGGATGAGTTGACGTTCTGATGTTCAGGCCAGGTCAGATTTCCCACCCTTCGCGCTGAAAAGTGCTTATCATGACAGCAACCACTCGTAGGCGCCCGATCAATTCGCGCCTACGAGTGGTTGGTATGGTTTCGGGGCCGGGCAGCCGGGAGCCTATCAGGCCCAGTGGCTGATCAGGTCGCCGATGATGGGCAGGCGGTAGCGGGGTTGGAACCAGGCCATGAGCATCAGCCAGACCCAGAGGCCGATGGTCACCCACCAGAGGATGGAGAGGAGCAGGCCCAGACCAGGGTTAGTAATCAGGTTGATCAGCGGAATCCAACTCAGATAGAGCCTGAGCAGGGAGATAATGGCCATGAGGATCGAAAGCCCGCCAAACGTGACTATCGATTGTAGCGCATTCCAGCGCACCGAAGGGTTTTTCTCCAGTACAAACAGGATAATACCCGAAACCCAGCCAAATGCATACGCCAGGACACGTTCCAGGCGTTCATTAAGTCCAAGTGTCGTCATCCTATTCATCATTTCAAGCCTCATTTCTGCGGACGTCGATGTTGCCGCGCCGCGCGGCGGCAAGTCGGGCGAGGCGGGGAGCATCTGCGTCTCTTTGTTTCGTGCCTATCATGTATACGGAGAGAGCTGTGCATGGTTGCACTTTTCCCCAGGGCATAGCCGCTTCCTCGTCCCTGTCATGCTGAGCGGCAGCGAAGCATCTCATCTCGCATACTGAGCAACTGGCAGCCTCAGATGCTCAGCGGCAGCGAAGCATGACAGGGGACAGCCTTTTTCATTGCCAGACGGGAAGAGTGAGCTAGCTCATAGCAAATATTCAAACTATGCGCTACTCTGTGCGTAGATGGTAGCGAAACCTTCTTGTAGAAAACATGGGCGGAGAGATGGAACAAAGGCACGCCATCTTCTCGCTACACGATCAGCGCGAGAAAGGGGGCATCATGCTCACCGGTCAAATCCTGCTGCAACTGATCGTTATATTGCTCGCGGTACAACTCTTTGGCTATCTGTGTAAATTTATCGGCCAGCCGCCGGTCATCGGAGAAGTCCTGGCCGGTCTCGCGCTGGGGCCAACGCTGCTGGGCGCGCTCTTACCGCGCGTTGAGGCGAGCGTCTTTCCGGCCAGCGTTCTGCCAACGTTGCAGACACTGGGCGATATTGGCCTTGTCCTCTACATGTTCTCGCTGGGAACGCATATCGATACAAACGCCATGCTGCGGCAGAGCCGTAAGGCCGGTGTCATCTCGTTGAGCGGCATCCTGCTGCCACTGCTCATGGGCGGCTTCTTCGCCTTTTTCCTCTATCCCGGCTTTGCCGGGTCAACCGCCAACCTGCCGTCCTTCATCCTGCTGGTCGGCACGGTGATGGCGATTACCGCCTTTCCCGTGCTGGCGCGCCTGCTCTCCGAACGACATATGCTGACAATCGGCATCGGGACGCTGGCGCTGACCTGTGCCGCCATCGATGATGTCATCGGCTGGTGCCTGCTGGCGCTGGTGATCGCCACCATCCACGCGACGGGCTTCCTCTCTGTTGCGCTGACGCTTGGCTTCCTCGCCCTCTTCGTTGTCGTCATGCTCGCGGTTGCGCGCCCGCTCTTGCTTCTCGCCGACCAGCACGTGAAGTCCAGGCCGCTGCTGATGGCCCTCACCATGATTCTGCTGCTGCTCTCCGCCTATCTCACCAACGCAATGGGCATCCACCCCGTCTTTGGCGCGTTCATGATGGGCCTCATCCTGCCCCGCAGAATGAACTTTCTCCAGCAGGTGCAGAACATCGATGCAGTCAATAACCTGCTGTTCCTGCCTCTCTACTTCGTCTACAATGGGCTGCGCACGCACATCGGGCTGATCGACTCGCCTATGCTCTGGCTTATCTGCCTGCTGGCCTTCCTCGTCGCCTGCCTGAGCAAAATTCTGGGCGGAGCCATTCCCCTCAAGGCGTTCGGAGAACCCTGGAAAGAGTCGTTCGCGCTGGGGACGCTGATGAATACGCGGGGCCTTGTCGAGTTGATCGTCCTCAACATCGGCCTCGACCTCGGCGTGCTTTCGCCAACCCTCTTCGCCATGCTGGTGATTATGACCATCATTACCACCATGATGGCCCCGCCGCTGCTCCCCCTTCTTGGCTACAGCCAGAAAGCCATACGCGAGAAACTGGCAAAGGAAGCCAGCGAAGAACACGCGCCAGAACAGCCGGTATGAGCCAAACAGGGCTTGACAGAACGGGTAAAGCTTGCTATTATGGTGTGGCTAACGTATGCCCGCAAACATCTGGCCCGTTACAGAGTACCCCCTCCGGGACTGAACCGGGAGTGAAAACTCGTGCTTTTTCGCCTTCCCGCTTGAAACAGGGATTGCAATGTGACTGAAACAGGAACTGTGATCATGGCCTCCACCCACGCCATCTCACGTATCCATCGGGCCGGAAAAGAGTGGGAGAATCCCGTGCGAGAGACGGGAAAGGAGAACAGGAAAGATCATGTTTGCAGTAATCAAAAGTGGTGGGCGACAATACAAGGTCTCCGTTGGAGAGCGGCTGGAGGTCAACCGGCTGCCTGTCGAGCCGGGAGAGCAGGTCACGTTTGACCAGGTATTGCTCATCTCAGACGCCGATACCACGATGGTGGGCGCGCCTCTGGTCGAGAATGCCTTCGTGCTGGCAACGGCGGAGGCGCAGGCTCGCGGCAAAAAGGTCATCGTCTTCAAGTACAAGCCCAAGAAACGCTACCGCCATCGCCGGGGCCATCGCCAGGAAATTACCGTGCTGACCATCGACGACATCGTCGCCAACGGCAAAAGCCTGATTACCGGCGAGGCGCCGCAGGCCAAACAGCCGACGGTTGAAGAAGAGGCCGAAGAAGCTCTGGCCGAGCCAGCCGAAGAACTGGAAGAGGGCGCGGAAACGGCTGAGATCGAAGAGGGCGCGGAGACGGCAGAAACGCCGGAGACGCCAGAGACTGACAGCGAGACTGAGGGGCCGGAGGTCGAACCGGGTCAGCAGCCGCGCACGCGCCGCCGTCGCACCGCTAGAAACGAAGAAGAGGCGTAAACCATGGCACATAAAAAAGGAATGGGTAGCTCGCGCAACGGTCGCGACAGCAACCCGAAGATGCTCGGCGTGAAGCACTATGACGGCGAGCTTGTCCGGGCCGGCAGCATTATCGTGCGCCAGCGCGGCACAAAGATTCGCCCCGGCGACCACGTCGGCGTGGGCCGCGACCACACGCTATTCGCGCTCATCGATGGCTACGTGAAGTTTGGACACGACTCCCGCACGCGCCGCAAGGTCAGCGTCTATACGGAGTTCCCCGGTCGCCCCTCGCTGGTGGCCCGTGAAGAGGAAGAAGCCGCAGCCGTCACCATCAACGACTGAAGCAGGTTGCCATCTTATATAATCGCGCGTTGCTAATAGAGAGGCCCTCGTAGCTGCTGTGGCTACGAGGGCCTCTCTATTGCGCTACCCCTCGTCCAGGTTGCATCTACAGATCGGCCAGAAAGTCCAGCACAAGCTGGTTGAAGAGGTCGGGCCGCTCCATGTTCAGGTGGTGAGCCGTATCGGGAATGACAACTTTGCGCGCGCCGGGGATGTAGGCGGCCAGCAGGTTGGCGATGCGCTGGATATCGCGCACGTCCTGGTCGCCAACCATGACCATTGTGGGCGCGGTGATCTCGGCCAGGCGGCTCAACGGATGCGGTTCCAGCGGCTGCGGCTGCGCAGCGTTCTCCTCGTCAGGCCGCTCGAAATTATGCAGCGTCATCTCGCGCACCCGCGCCCGCACGGCAGGGCTGACGGCCTCAAGCGGGCGCTGCGGCCCGGCGGTCCACAGTTGCAGCGTCAGGTCGACGGCGCGAGCAATGTCGCCTTCGGCGAGCGCGTCTTCGATCTGCGCTTCGAGCGGGTATTCTTCCTCGATAAATTCATAGCCGCCGAGGCCGGGCGCGGCTGAGATGAACGCATCGACCATCTCAGGGTAAGCCAGCGAGAAATCGGCGGCCAGCCCGGCTCCCATTGACTGCCCCAGCAGGTATGCCCGCTCCACCTCTAAAAATCGCAGCAGGTCATACAAATCCTGACGCAGCGAATACGTCTGTGTCCCCTGTGTCTCAGTCGTCACCAGCGGCGATTCGCCATAGCCGCGCACATCGTAGCGAATGACGCGGTAATGGTGCGCAAACGTATTGAATTGATCGTCCCATACGCGCCTGTCTTCCAGGCCGCCATGAATCAAGACCAGCGGATGCCCTTCCCCGGCCACGTCATAGCGGAGCATAGTTCCATTCACCTGCGCCGCCCCGGAAATGGATCGTCCTGTATCTGCCATAGCACTCTCTCCCTGCATACCGTTTCGCCGCAGGCCACCCGCCAGGGGCGGCCCTACTCTATACGATCTCTCCGCGTAGATAACCACTAAATTACTACTCTTAATGCTTTTAGTATATATATGGTCGCTGGCAGATGCAAGCTCATCTACTCAGGCGCGTTCGCTCCCTTTTGTTTTTGCTCTGACTGTACGCTCCGCAAGCTGCGCTGTGCAAAGAAACCGCTCGCGACAGTTAGCAGTCCGGCATACTCCTTGCGCAATTTTCTGCTATTCTCTCTTATCGGCAAATTGTATCACCTTTCTGCGCCCTCATTTTTAGCCCATTCAACACGCTATCTTAGAGTCTGATTAGTATTTATGAAAACGGGCTTAGCATTTCCATTGCTGACTTGATATTAAACTCTCTTTCATCTTATGCTTATGGTACAAGCTAATTTTTAGCATGTCCTGTTCCCATGAATTGTTGGGTTGGATGGATTGAAGAGAGGAGAAAAGAAGATATGACCGTTGTTACGAACTGGGCGCAGGCCATTTTCACCGCGCTCACCAACGCACTGAATTTGTTGCTTGAGTTCATCCCCAAGCTGGTCGGTTTCCTGGTCATCCTGCTGGTTGGCTGGATCGTCGCTACGCTGGTGAGCAAAGGCGTGACCTACTTGCTGCGTAAGGTTGGCTTTGACCGGCTGGGCCAGCGTATTGGCTTGCAGCGTTTTGAGCAGAACATGGGCGTTCACATGGATGCGGCGGGCATCCTGGGAGCCATCGTCTACTGGTTCCTGTTCCTGATCTTTCTGATACCGGCTGCCGATGCGCTGGGCATTCCGACGGTGAGCGCCATTCTGAACCAGCTGGTAGCCTACATTCCAAACGTGTTTGTAGCCATACTTGTCCTCTTCCTGGGCGCGCTGGCTGCGACCGTCGTGGCTGATCTGGTGCGCGGGGCAACGGCGAGCGTGCGCATGGGCAACCCGAACCTGTATGCTACCATTGCTCGTGTCGCCATCATTGGCTTCGCCGTGATCGTGGCCCTTGAGCAGCTCAAAATTGCGCCCGATATTATGAACATCCTGTTTACTGCCGTCGTTGGCGCTGCCGCCCTGGCTTTCGGCCTCGCCTTTGGCCTCGGTGGCCGCGATACCGCCCGCCGCCTGCTCGAACGCACGGAGGGCAACGTTGAGCAAGTCGCCAGCAGCGCCGCACAGCAGCTCCAGGAGCAGCAGACGATGAGCCAGGCGCAAGCAGCAGTGCGGCGTGAAGCCGAACATATGCGCGCCAATGCCGCCAATACTCCGGCTGCTCCGGGTACAGCCGCCGGTCAGCGCACTACCGACAATATGAGACGGCCAAATATCCGCTAATAGCGAAACAGGCAAAGAAAAGGCCGGTAGCATTGCCACCGGCCTTTTTTTCCTGCTCCTCTCTTTCACTACCCTGTCAGGCTGTTGGCAGGTGGAAGGCGTAGAGCTTGCCGTCGTTGGAGCCGACATAGACGATGCCGTTGGCAATCGCCGGGGAGGAGGAGACCGCCGCGCCCGTCGTATAGCTCCAGAGGAAGGTTCCCAGCGAGGCTTTCAGCGCGTAGAGCTTGCCGTCGTTGGAGCCGACATAGAGGACGGTATTCGCCACAGATGGCGAAGAGGCCACCACATCGCCCGTCGCATAGGTCCACAGTCCCGCGCCCTTGCCAACCTTGAACGCATGCACCTTCTTATCGGCAGCGCCCACATAGACGGCGTTATTGAAGACCGCCGGCGAGGAGTCAATCGCCGCGCCTACCAGATGCTTCCAGTTCTGCACGCCCGACGTGGCGTTGACGGAGTAGAGATTGTCGTCCTGGGAGCCGACATAGACGGCATTATTGAAGACCGCCGGTGAAGAGGTGATCGGGCCGCCGGTCGCGAAGGGGGTTGTCCAGTAGGCTGCCCCCGTGCTGGCTGTGATGGCATAGAGCTTGCCGTCGTTGGAGCCAACATAGAGAATGCCCGCGCTGATCGCTGCTGAAGAATTGATCGGGCCGCCGGTCGCGAAGGGAGCCGACCAGGCAGCCGTACCCGTACTCTCACTGATGGCATACAGGTTGCCATCGGTCGAGCCGACATAGACCACCCCGCCGGCTGCCAGTGGAGAGGCAGTGATGGCCCCACTCGTGGTAAATGTCCAGACCTGCGTCCCCGCCTTGTTGAAGGCATAGAGCTTGCCATCGGCGGAGCCCACGAAAATCATGCCGCTATCAAAGATCGGAGAAGAAGTGATGGCGCCGCCGGTGGTCGCGCTCCACAGCAAGGCGCCGGTGGTGGCATTGAGGGCATAGAGCTTGCCGTCGGAAGAGCCGACATAGAGGACGCCGCTCACCACTGCCGGGGAAGAGGAGACCGCGCCGCCGGTCGTGTATGACCAGTCCTGCACCAGCGCGGAGACGTTCGCATGCGTAATGATGTTCTCATAGGGGTTATAGTGGGCGCGGTGCTGGTCGAAACCGAAGGTGATCCACTGGGTCTGCACGGTGAAGGGAGCGGTCGCGGAGAGCTTGCTGGTCTGGCCCACCGCTTTGAAGGTATGGCTGCCGGGCAGAGCAGCTCTGGGAACCTTCACCGAGACGCTGAACGCGCCGGTGGCATCGGTAGTGGTTGTTCCCACCAGCGTGGTGTCAAAGTCGATGTTCACGCTCTCGTTCAGGCCGAAGTTCTTGCCCGTCACAATCAGAGCCGTTGTTGGTGGGCCGGAATTGACCGAAGTCTTGATGATGGGCGAGCTGGCCGCGTTCGCCCCGGAGCGCGTGGAAAACAGCAGGGTCAGGCACAGGGCGAGTACCGCCATAAATGAGAGCGCGAGGCCCAGTCTGCTGCGTACAGAGAACCGCATATCGTATCCTCACTTTCAAAAATCCGGGCAGAGCATCCTGCTTCATCGTACTCATGCCCGTATCCAATTACATAGCCGGACTGTCCGGCTACCGGTCGCGCTTCTATCAAACGTACAGATAGACGGGCTTATTATGGAGAATGTCGAGCAAGCGAGGGAGGGAGGAAAAGTTGAGGTCTGGTTGAGATATGTCTATATGTATCTCTATTTCTTTACTGTTTGCCCTGCAAAACAGAAACTCTGTTCGCTCCTCACACGTGTTAGCACATGAATGTCTTCAAACACGACAGTGATCGAGAATACGAAACGAAGGAGGATACAATACTTCTATGAGTGAACAACCATTACGTTCCGTTTCGCGGCAGCAGCAACTTCTAACGGTTCTGGGCATAGTGGCGTTGCTACTCGTCGTCTCTATCATCGCAGCCATAGTTGCCCCTGGCGGGGATATCCTGCTGGCGCTGCGCAACATGCTGGCCAGCATTGCCATGCTGGTTGGTGTCCTCGGCCTTCTCATCTACCTTGCCCGTCGTATGGGCTGGTGGTTGCCAGCCGCCTTCCGCGTCGCCCCGGAGGAACGCGACCGCGACTGGCGGTTGCTGGCGCTTTCTCTGGCAATCATTGCTCTCCCGCTCATCATGCTCCTGACCCAGCATCTGCTCTTCCATTCGTGATTGCCCCTGATCGGCCATTCGACAGGGAGTGATACTATCGTTTCGCTCCCTGTCTGCATTCTCGACCCGGTGTTTTCTCCCTGTCCTCTCTCGCTCTTTTAACATGCCCTCAATGGTGTTACAATTGCCTTGCGAGGAACGTACTTTCAAGAAAGTATCCCTGCGAGCAGAACAAATACAGAGCGACAAGCCGCTTGAGAACGTAGATGCAAGAGAGAAGGGTATACGCGGACAGGCATGAGAGAGATTGAGGAACAACACCCGCACGGGGGAGACTGGCTGCGCGAAATTGTCTTCGGGCTAAATGATGGCCTCGTCACCACGCTGGTTTTCATCATGGCGGTCAGCGCGGCGGCGCCCACGCATCTGCTGTTGATTGTCCTGGGCGAAGTGCTGGCCGGGGGCGTCTCGATGGCACTTGGCGGCTACCTTTCGGCCAGGACGGAGAAAGAGGTTCTCGACAAACGCATCGCTGTCGAACGCTTCGAAATCGAAAATGAGCCGGAGGAGGAGCGGGCCGAACTGCGTACCATCTACCGCAAAAAGGGATTCAGCGGCCCCCTGCTCGACCGCGTGGTCAACCACCTGACGGCCAATGAAGATCGCTGGCACCGCGCCATGCTGCACGATGAACTGGGCCTTACCGAAGAGAAGCAGATCAATCCCCTGCGCGAGGGTTTGCAGGTTGGCCTCTCCTTCGTCGTTGGCGGCCTCATCCCCACCGTCCCCGTCATTTTCAACCTGCCGCAAACGCGCTGGTGGGCTTACGGCCTGACCGCGCTGACGGCGCTCATCCTCGGCGCGGTCAAGTCCCGCTACACGCACAAAGGCCCGCTGCGCGCCGGGGTGGAATTTCTCATCGTCGTCACCGTCGGCATGCTGGCCGGCGTCCTCATCGGCCTGCTTCTCAATGTGGTCTGATGGAGGAAGCTGGCGGCAATGCCACAGCTTTTGCACTCACAGATCAGATATGGTATCATACGACGGCCAGATATTTGATGAGTGATGTGATGAGGCAATGAGAGGAGAAAGACGTGGCTCGCATTCTTGTCGTCAATGATACGCAGGAAATACTGGAACTGTTTCGCATGCTGCTGGAAGAAGAGGAGGGACACGAAGTCATCCTCTCCGGCTTCCCGTTTGAGCAAATCAGCGATGTAGAGAAGATCAAGCCCGATCTGATTATTCTGGACTTCGTCTTCGGCGATCAAAAGAGCGGCTGGCAGATGCTACAAATGCTCAAGATGCAACGCTCAACCGAGAATATCCCCGTCATCGTCTGCACCGCCGCCCTCGACGCCGTGCGCGAGCAGGAGGGCTACCTTGTCTCAAAGGGCGTCCACGTTGTCTACAAGCCCTTCGACATCGACCAGCTCATCAGCAACGTGCGCCAGCTTCTGGAGAAGCAGGAACATGTCTCCTCTGTCATCGATCAGGAGGAAGGCGATCATGAAAGCAAAAAGAGGAGAAAATAGGTACTGGTGAGGGACACTCAGTCCTGAATAACATAGCTCGGCTCCGAGCGTCCCTCCAGCCAGATCAGCGTCTCGCCCTCATGCTCCTTCTCGCGCCTGCTAATCTGCGCATTCCAATCCTCTTCCGGCACCATCCTCAGCGCATCCTCTAGAGCGCACTTCACCCCATTCTGCAACCCCTCAATCACCGCATTCGTCCCCTCACCCTCATTCAACCGCTGATCCACATACTCTCGCAATGTCATA
>CADDYT010000171.1 GCA_902810755.1 Chloroflexota bacterium | reverse complement strand
AACGTGGTGTATGCATCTGCAACGCCAGAGCCGTACTGAGCGAGCTGCTCACCAGCTACTTGGAGCAAAATAGCATAAACACGCACCAGGGCACTCTTCACACTTCGCCCCGGAGCGCAAACGCCGAGATAATATCTGCCGGGTCGCTGAGAGATCGGTCGGGCCTGAGCGAAGAAGGAGTCGCCTGCATGTAGCCCGGAAGGCGGGAAAAGGCGCACCCCCCGTGCAAATATGCCGCGCACCTGATCATCGGCTCGCCGGATGGTCGCTGTAGAGGCGATGACTTTAGGTCGTACAGTCTCTCCGGAGGCCGTTGTATACGAGCAGAGCCGATCAATGGCCGTTTCGTACAGTCCTGATAATGTGCCAAGCGGCCCTGATATCAGGTGGAGTTCATCCTGAATGATCAACTCCGGCGGTAAGAATGGATCGCAGTTCTGTACTGTGATGGAGGCCGTTCTGGTTGTGCCTCTGTGAGTCACAGCGTGATTGTCTGTATGGACCAGATACCCATGTTTTGGACAGCAACGACTTACCCTGCCAAAGAGCGCCATGGTGGGAGGGTGCCAGGGAAGGCGCGCGAATTTATCCACTGTTGCCAGCAGCAACGAGGGACACTGGTGATAAATATCTTCATCGACGACCAGAGCAGGAATGCCCTGATCCAGTTTCTGGTCTGTGCCATAAAAAGCACATTCTTTTCTTGGACAGACAAGGACCAGCTGCTCTCTATTTTGATCAATGTGGTAATTCCAGGCAGTCAATTTCTCTCCACACCATGGACAGAAAGGTAACTGGACGGGATTTCCTTCTTTTACCTCCACACCTTTACGGAGTTGGGTTAAAGCTTCTTCTGCGCCCTTTTCACCTTTGATATTATTGGGGGTTGCCCCTGCTCCAACCCAGAGGCCAATTTGAAACGGGCGCTTTCCCCACTTTTGAGAATCCCGGCGTCGCAGGTATTCACATGCGCAGATGAGAGTAGTCGCACGTTGAAATTGCTGGGTGGTTAATAGCCGCAGCGTATAGCGCATAATCACGGTTACACCGCCGTCGCCATTCATGCCGTCGATCTTCCCCCGCAGCCTTCGCAGTGCCAGGGTAAAAGCCGTCAGACCCAGATAGGCTTCGGTCTTGCCACCGCCCGTCGGAAACCAGAGCAGGTCAACCAGAGTGCGGTCGTCACTTTCCGGACGTGCTATTCCTGGAAGATTGAGCAGAATAAAGGCGATCTGGAATGGCCGCCAGGTGCCGATCCAGTCTGGAGTGGCCGTCTGGCGCTTTCCCGTGCGACGGTATCGCTGTACCCATTCACTATGAGAACGCTGGAGCAACATGGCCTGGTTGGCAAAACGAAATGCTTCAAATACCTGTCGATCTTGCTTCAGCAGTTCCAAGCCGGTTCGCATTCTTTCCAGCGCCTGATTGCAGAGATTGATATGAACGCTAGCAGTGTCACGCAATTCCTGCGATATCAGAGTGGGGATCTCGGCGCGCCGTTCACCAATCCACTTTTCATAGGCCTCAAGCACCGGTCTCAATAGTGAAACAACTTCATCAGGGCTGGAAGCCCGACCAAGCGTTAGCATTTCCAGTTCCGCCATACTGTTGGGGATGGTAGCAGGCAATTCATAAGCTGGTATAGTGGTCGTTCTGAGGATTCCGGCACGATCGCCCTGAACATCGTTCCAGTCCACGGCACATCCATGGCCCATGGCAAACTCATAGCAATCGCGGTAGAGAAGCCGATACGATTCCAGGTCCGCATCAAACGGAAGGTCTCCCTGGGGGACACGATGGACAAAGGGACGTATTGCGCCTGCTCCTCGCACCTCCAAAGATGGCTGGAATAAACATAGCTCATCAATGTTTGAGGATTCACCGTCCTGATCTGGCAAGGGATTACGGTTCACCAGGAAGATGGAAACACTGCGTTTCCCGGGTCGTGCTCGCACAATCCATTCCAGGCTTCCCTCATTTTCCAGCTCTGCTCTTCCACCTGACATTGATAATGATACCGGGATTATTCTCTTGAACTGCTGGCGTTGCCATCCATCTGTTCTTTTCTCACCACGCATCGTATATAGACCATAGGCCACCTCAACCTCAAGCTGATTGATGTCATCCTCCACAGCAAAAGATAATCCGAGCGATGCCGGATTCATGGTTTGCGAGAGGATAATCAGGTCATCGTCAGCCTCATCGTCGTCTTCTACACCGTCTATTTCGAGTTTCTCGTCTTCTTGCGAAGGTAGTTCTATTCCGGAGGGATAGAGAATTCCTGTAAGATATTCAATGGTAGGGGCGTCACTGAGTATTTCGTTCTCGCTGCCGGGTCCGATGAGATCGCGCCGCAGTTCGTCTATCAACTGCCGACGCAGGTCGACTACTGATGGCACTGTCATGAACTTTTCCCCTCTCTACTGTACCTGTTTAGCCGCCCGCTCGTTGTTCAGCGGAGGAAAGTGTAAGATGAACCGGGCTCCCTGGCCTATTTCTTCATCATCCAGATTGATGTTTGCTTGCATGGCATGTAACAGTTCTCGGGTGATGTAGAGTCCCAGGCCGCGACCGCCATTGCGGAGAGTCACAAACGGCCTGAAAATGTCATCTCTCATATAGGATGGAATGCCGGGTCCGGTATCTGCTATGGAGACCGTCCGCTGCTCATCATCCAGCATGATGGTGATACAGCGTGATCCGCGCCAGCCTGCCAGCCAGACACATGCATTATGCACCAGATTATCGAGGACCTGCACAAGGGATGCAGGCCGTGCCATGACATCAAAATCGTTTCCTTTGATATCGACGGTGATAGTGTTCGAGTTAATAAGATATTCATTCAACTTGAGTGCCAGGCGCGCAGACTCACGCATGCTCATCGGAAGGATGCGTTGCAGGTGCCAGCCAGCTTCATAGGGAGCAAGTACACGAAATTCATTGCGTAGTGTCCCCAGACAGGCATCGAGGGTGCGAACAGCATCTGCTACCTCACTCCCGACTTTTTTATCCAGACCGCTCAGCACACGCAAGGCTGTCAACGCAGCACCTACCTGACGGCCAAATTCGTGGACGACTCGCTCGGCTGCCAATCCCGTTGCCGCCAGATGCATGAGTATCTGCGCCTGTTGTTCTCGATCAGTTTCACTTTTTGCCTGGTACGTATCGGCATCCTCAAGGAAATGCAGGAGCTGATACATGGCCTGTCGCTGAGTCAATTGCAGGGCAGGGGGAGGATCCTCAGATCGAGCTACCTCCTGTACGGCTGCCGAAATGCTGGCTTGTGATGTCGGTGGCGATTGTTCAGTCTGTTCAGTTTTCAGAGGTGCAGATGCCAACTGGAGACCGGACGGTTGGAAGGGTAACAGTAATGCCGGATTTTCTATCCTGACAACGATATCATCTCGTGCTGTTTCCTGCACTTTCTCGGCTAGCACACGAGCCTTACGTAGCGAATCTCCAGCAGGCTCGCGCTCTGTGGTCTTGGACCGCTTCCCCATTTTCTGTCGATCCTGAAGCCATTGTGAGATAAAGACGTTGATGGCCGCTCTCACAAGGGCTCGCAGGTCACGGAAGGCGGCATTGTCGATCAGCCCTTCGCGGTTGGTTTTATCCCGTAAATCTGGCGTGTTCTCCTGGAACACTTCGACGAAACCGATGATTTGCTGATTACCGATGCGTTCTGATGGAGCATTGATACGCTCTCTGTCCAGGTCCAGCCAGTCATTCCCCGGCTCCCCATAGGGTAGGACACGCAGTCCATCCCGAAATATGGACACCCCGGCCATTGCATCCAGGTCTGCGCGCGAGACTCCGCTCTGATTGAGAAACTCCTGCGTGCGGTCCCACACATAGAAGTTCAGGTAAAATGGTCCGGCACTATTGTGACCCGGAGAAGACATCTCGTCCTTTGCTGCTGGCATGAGGTCATAGTTGTCTACAACGGCCAGCCGTTCTGCAACGACCGGATGATGACAGGAATATTCGTAATCAAGTACACCTTCCTCTGAAACCAGCCCTGCAAAAACATAATGGGCGCGATCCAGAATGTCACTATTACTGATATTCTGATACGCAGGGAAGTCAGGACAGGAAAAGCTGATCTGGAAATCAATTTTATTCTGTCCTTGATGGGGGCTTTGAAGGCGGCGCAGGGCTCGTTGTACTCTTGCGACCATTGGTTCTGTCCAGAGTGTTCGGGCCTCCTCAATGAGGAGAATGGTACCGGTAGCACCTTCAGTGAAGAGGACAGGCTCGCGTTCATAGAGAGTGAGCGTGACATCATCCAGATAGGTGTCCTCTCGTTCAAAGTCGTCCCAGTCGATCTGCACAACCACTTCAGATGACCCCACTGACCGGCTGATCATCTGAAATTTATGACCGAGTTTCTGAGCTGCGAAACGACCGACACCCTTCTCTCCAATCGGGAGCCGACCGAGTGGCGTGCGCTGCCTGGCTTTCTTCTGACGCTCTTTATGATTAACCGCAGGACTTAGCCATTTCTGTTCGATATCTTCTCTGGTCATGCCAGACCCATTGTCACGTATAATAATCTGAGTGGTCTCAGCCACAGTAAGGTTTAGCAAGTCTATTTCAACCCGAGTAGCATCAGCATCGTAGGCATTTTTCACTAATTCAATCAGTCCCACTGTCTGATCACTGATTAGCTGTTCGCCTAGAATAGAGAGAAGACGGGCCCGAGGCCGAAAAACTGCATATGATGAGTCATGAGTATTCATCTAAAACCCTTCTATCTTTATCTTTAACGTCTCAGATGCAAGCCTAGATAGAATTCCATCTAACGATTTAGAAGACTCCTCTCACTCTCATTCTCACCTGAAGTCGTTAAGTCGGAAATTTTCCCTCTATGTGACTATTACCTGGTAATACATGCCATTGCTGATCTCTAGTTTAACTCAAAAAAGAAATAACCGCAACATATTTTTGAAGAAGCTGTCATTTTTGATACATATGGCACCTTCCTCTTCCAATATGTATACTCTGCTACTATTGTACACCTGATTGCTCTGGCTGGCATATGGAAGAGGCAAAATATCCCATCCCTGATCGATATATCTCCCCAATTCCCCCTTAAGGGCGTGGGCGTTTGAAGAACAGATAGTTGTGGAAGCCAGCGCCACCACTGTGTGGGCTGAGGACTCCTGTCATTTCCCAGCCGTCTATGCCAAGTCGAGTGATGAAGGCGTGCATGGGGGTTTTCTTCCAGTCTTTTTGCTCTGTTCCGTTGACGTAGCGAACAGCAAGGTGTTCGTGATTGAAGCCGTGCGATTCGACTTGCACTGTCAAATACTCCCAGCGTGGCATAGGTTGCTCCCCTCTTTTTCTGTTCGTCAAATTTCGTTAAGCGTGATTGGCAATCGCTTGATAGTTAGTTGCGGGTTTCTTTTATTATATAATACTTGAGGTTTCGAGAGAAAGGGGGACTGGAAATGGCTGGAATGGCGGTGCTGGCATGTGACGAAGGTGTACTGCCCTGTGCTTTTCGTCTCACTGCGTGTGACCTTTGTGCAGCTTTTTCGATATATTTTATAGAGGGGATTTTCTCATGCAACTCTGACGTGGCGGGGCGCATTATGCAGTGTAGAGGGGTGAGGGCATGGTTGCTGTTTTTCTGACCGGGTCTCATAAAATCTTGTTCAAAAGGGAATAAAAGAGGCAGGAAACATGGTATAATTGTGGGGTATGCTGGCGTCATGTGTTTGTCCAACCGGCAGAGAGGGAAATCGCAATTATGGCAATGTTTGAAAGTTTATCCAAACGCCTGGAAGGCGTTTTTACGAATCTGAGTGGGAAAGGGAAGCTGACTGAGGCCGATGTGAATGAGGCGATGCGCGAAGTGCGTATGGCCCTGCTCGAAGCGGATGTCAGTTTGAAGATAGTACGGCAGTTTGTTGAGCGCGTCAGGGAGAAGGCGATTGGCGCGGATGTGCTGGGCAGCTTTTCACCCGCGCAACAGGTTCTCTCCATTGTGAACGAGGAATTGATCGAGATGCTGGGCGGCGATGGAGAGCAGAACCGGCTGAATCTCTCCGGCACGCCGCCGAATGTGATTATGCTGGTGGGCCTGCAAGGCTCCGGTAAGACGACGACGGCGGCCAAGCTGGCGAACTACCTGCGCAAGCAGGGGCAGCGCCCGATTATGGTAGCCGCCGATATGTACCGGCCCGCCGCCGTGCGCCAGTTGCAGACGCTCGGCAAGCAACTTTCGATTCCGGTTTATGCCGAGCCGATGGGGGCCAACCCGGTCGACATCTGCGTGAACTCGATTAATTACGCCCGCGAGCAGGCGGCTTCGGTCGTCATTCTCGACACGGCGGGCCGTTTGAATATCGATGAGCGCATGATGCAGGAGGTCATGAATATTCGCGCCCGCGTGCAGCCGCGCGAGGTGCTGCTGGTGGCCGACGCTATGACCGGCCAGGAGGCGGTGCGCGTCGCCGATGACTTTAACAAAGCTGTGGGGCTGACCGGCATGATTCTGACCAAGATGGATGGCGATGCACGCGGCGGCGCCGCCCTCTCCATTCGCTCGGTCACAGGCGTGCCGATCAAGTTCATGGGCGTGGGCGAGAAAATCGAGGCGCTGGAGCCGTTCTACCCCGATCGCCTGGCCTCGCGTATACTGGGAATGGGAGATGTTCTCTCCCTGATCGAACGCGCGCAGGAGGCCATCGACGAGGAGGAGGCGCTCAAGGCCCAGGCCAAAATGCAGCAGGGCAAGTTCGACCTGGAGGATTTCCTGACCGCTATGCGCCAGTTGAAACGCATGGGGCCGCTGCGCTCGGTCATGGAGATGATGCCAGGCTTCAATAAACTGGCCGACATGCCGGAGATGGAGGAGGCGCTGGAAGGCGATCATCTGAAGCACATCGAGGCGATCGTTCTGTCGATGACGCGCGAGGAGCGGCGCAATCCCGATATCATCAACGGGAGCCGTCGCAAGCGTATCGCCGCCGGAAGCGGAATGGATGTCCATGACGTGAATCAATTGTTGGTACAGTTCAACGAGATGCGCGCCATGATGCGGCAGATCAGCAGCGGCAAGGGGCCGTGGGCGCAACTGGCGCGTCAGTACGGTGGCGGGGGAATGCCGGGTATGCCAGCTTTGCCGAAAGCAAGCGGCAACGGCCCGAAAGGGGGCGGCAAAAAGACCGGCAAGGCCCTGCGCAAAGAAAGAAAGAAACAGAAGGCCCGCAGCGGAAGGAGGTAAACCTCTATGCCCAGCATTCGCCCTGGCTACCCGTCTCAGAGGGTAGCCCAGGGATTTCTGGTGGTACTTATGCTTGGTCTCGTTATTTTGACCAGCGGTTGTGGGGGCGACGCTCACTTGCAGCAGCAGGCGAGCCAGAGTAAAACGCAACTTGATAGCCTGCTCGCCCACGCTCGCAGCATCGGCGTGCCATCATCCCTGCTTCAACCCGTTGTGAAACAGGAGCAGCAGCTCAGCAGCAGCGGCGCTCCCTTCTCGCCATTCAATGACCAGCCAGATAATGCCTATTATCAAAATCTGACAAAACACTATCAACAATTAAGCGGCCAGGTACAGGATATTATCACGAGCAGTACGACGCAGTTCCAGTTGCAGGCCCAGCACGATATGGAAAATTTCGGGCTGGCGCTCTCACGGCAGCGCGCAAAAGGTGTTGGCAATATAGCAGCATTTCAAGCTCAATTCAACAAAGATCAGACGCTCATGGCTCTGGCCCGGACGCCGAAAGACTATGCCGCCGTCAGCCAGGACGCAAGTAAGCAGACTGCCGCGCTCGACCTGCTCAGCGCCACCTACGATCAACTGGCGACCTTTAAGAGTACCGTCAGCCAGATGCAGAAAGCGCAACTGGATGTCGCCGCCATGCAGGCGCAGTATAAAAGCGATTTGCAGGCGCTGAACACGGTAACGGCCTCGCCTGATCTCCAGTATCTGGGTACGCTGATCAACGCGCAATATCAGGAAGCGGTTGTCAACTCCTATCAGGCCCTGCCCTACGTCAGCGCGGCCAAGCTGAACGAATTTCAGACGCAGGTCAACCTGCTGAAAAAATATGGTATGGATGCCAGTACCTATCAGGCCCGGCTGAAGGCGGACACAGCCATGATGGAAAAGGCGAAGAGCCTGCACGACTACCTGATCTTCTCGCAGCAAATCGACTCCGACATCGCCTCGATGCATGACGAACTTGTGCAGGGCGAGGCCAGCTACCTGATCGGCGCGATTGACCGCCAGGCCCGCGCCTGGGGCGCAGCCCACGCCTACCATGATAAGTTCGACGGCCATAACTACGATCTGGCCGCCGGCTACACCACCGATGGCATCGGCTACTGGATTCAGCGCGACCTGAGCTGGGCCTACACCCCCGCCGATTTCCAGGCTGTGGTCGACGAAGAGAACAATGAACTCTTCAGCCTGCAAATGCTCGAACAGGATTACGCTGATAAGACGCCCTATAATCAGGTGCATCAGACCGATCTGGAACTGCTCCAGCACTACGGCCTGCAACACTCGCAGGTGCTGGTGATCTCGTTCGTGGAGCAGGCCATGCGCCTCTACCAGAACGGCAAACTGGTCAAATCCTTCCTGGTCACGACCGGTCGCGTCGAGCTGCCCTCGCTACCCGGCGACTGGACGGTACAGAATCGGCAATCGCCGACCGTCTTCAAGGCCAGCGAGCCGAAGGGTTCGCCCTACTGGTATCCTGACACGCCGATCAACTACGCCATTCTCTATCACTGGGGCGGCTACTTCGTCCACGATGCCTGGTGGCGCGTCAACTTCGGCCCCGGCACGCAGTTTCCCCACTACGACGTGGGCGGCGACGAAGCGTTTGCCGGCAACGGCAGTCACGGCTGCGTCAACGTCCAGGAGCAGCAGGCGGCCTGGGTCTACTCCCATACCGACTGGAATACGCAGATTGTGATTTATTAAAGAGAGACAAAAACGCTCAGCCGGTGGGTAGCAGGCCAGCCGCCAACAAGCAGGCCAGCCGCGAGCAGGCCAGCCGCCAACAAGCAGGCCAGCCGCCAACAAGCAGGCCAGCCCTTGCGGCTGGCCCTACTATATACGAACGTATCGTGTCGCTGGTGGAGCGGTCGTATATAGTAGGGCCAGCCCTTGCGGCTGGCCTGGGGCGGGGCGCTACCCACCGGCGGGTCGACTGGCGGCGTGCCTGCTCGCGGCGTGCCAGCCGCAAGGGCTGGCGGCGTGCCTGCTACCCGCTGTAGTATTTTACGCCACGCTTTCCTGCTCGTCTGGCCCCTGCTTCTGGGCGCTGGTGAGCGGCAGGGGCGGCAGGAGACCCTGCGGCTTGATCGAAAGCTGGCGGTAGAGATCGGCGCCGTTGAGGGGACGACGCCAGCTACGCGCCTTGCTCAGGTCTTCGAGGAAGCTGCGCTGCAGGTCGATGCCGAGGGCCTGCCAGATCAGGCTGATGGCGCGGCGCGCGAAGGCGATGTCGTTGCGCGGCTCGATGCGGTCCAGGTCTTCAAAGAAGAAACCGCAGCTGGTGAAGCTGTATTGCAGGTAGTATTGGGCTTCGAGCAGCATGAGCGTGCGGCGAGCCAGCAGGGCGTCTTCCGGCGCGCGCTGCCCCTTGCCGTGTCGCGCCCAGAAGCTTTCCGCCGTCTCCCAGCCGTTGCGCAGCGGCAGGTAGTCGTCGCGAGCGGCCCAGGGGTCGAGCAGCGTCTCCCCGGCGTACTGTTCAAACAGCAGGTCGCCACGCTGTGCCAGCCGTTCGAGCGCGTTGCGCAGCGCGCCCTTCCACGAGCTATCGCCCTCGGTGCATTCGCAGCCGCTCTGCCAGCGCGCCACGCCGTGACCGCAACTCCACGCGCTTGGCACGCGCAACTGCGCCTCGCGGGTGGCCGGATGGGCCAGCAGGTAGCGTTCCAGCGTGCAGACCTCGAAGCCGTAATCGGGCGCGCCATGCTGGATCAGGTGTGACAGGAACTTGTCGCGCCAGGGCTTGTGATGGCCGTAGAGTTCGCCATCGGTGGCGATAAGAATCAGTTGATCCTGACCGGCTTCCTGCTTCTCCCTGAGCAGATGACCTGGCAGGTACGAGGCGGCAAAGAGATCGGCGTTGCTGGTGGTGTTCCAGTCAAAGGAGACGCCGCCGGAGAGGGGCGCGTTGTAGAAGAAGACGGTTATGCTGCGGCCATCGAACAACGGGATGATGTAGGGTTCGGTCGGGTCGATGGGGGTCGCGGCCTGCCAGGGGGCGAGAACGGTATAGGTCACGCCGTACTGCGCCAGCAGGTCGAGGCTTTCCAGGTCGACCGCCGTCTCGGCCAGCCACATACCACGCGCCTCGCGTCCGTAGCGATGGCGAAAATCGCTCAGGCCCCAGGCGATCTGCGTGCGCTTATCGCGGGTCGTCGCCAGCGGCAGGATAGTGTGGTTGTATGCCTGCGCCAGCGCGTTGCCCACACCATAGCGCGCGACGTGCTGCTGATCGGCCTCGATGATGAGCCGGTATACATCGGGATGCGCCTGCTCCAGCCAGGCGGCGAGTGTCGGACCCAGATCGTAGCTGATGGCCGCGAAGTTGTCGGCTTCAGCGTTGGGGCGGTAGCACTCGGCTGTGATCTTTTCATTGAAGTTCGCATACGGGGTAGCGCCAGGTTCGACGGGGAGAATGCCGCTAAAGGGGTCTTCACGCGGCGGCTGGTAAAAGTGGCCGTGCAGGCACAGAAACGCGCGGCCTGCGCCAGAACGGGAAGACTGGGTATTCATTTGTTCAAGCATGTAACCACCTTCACTGGTAACACAACAAAAACAGCGCTGCTTCTACCAGAACGAACGGATCACAAAGGTCATCCTTCATCTATTATAACTGAGCTAAGAATTGACTCTCCTGTATATATTCTTTATCAATGTACCGAAAAGGGATTGGCGGGAGCGTGTACTCCTCTGTACGAGGCCTGTTGCCCCGTCTCTTCCCTGCCTCTACCTGACTCTATTATACCATACAGGTGAGTTTATTTGTGCGCTTCCCTGAACAAACCAGAGGATCACGGCACGCTGAGCGAAGTATCCGATCTCGCCACGCTGAGCTTTCGATTGCCTCAGATGCTTCGCCTTGTTCAGCAAGACATAGCTCAAGCTCATTATTGCCTACTTGTATAACGGACGAAGCAGACGGAATGGTTTCATGCGATACAAAAAGGGTGCAGGGATATGTTCCTGCACCCCGGAAAGCTATGCGCTTAACTCCTGTGGGGATCCGCCCTGGGCGCTGAGCAAGAACTCCTCGTAAGCCTCGCGCAGTCTCGGGTAGCGCAGCAGGAACAGGGCCGCGTACTCGTGAGAGAGGGGGCGCGGCGTGCGCAAGAGGCGCATATTCACCTCTTTGAGCAGGCGGTTGCCCTTTTTGCCGTTGCAGGCTTTGCAGGAGGCCACCAGGTTCTCCCACGTACTCTGGCCGCCGCGCGAGCGCGGGACGATGTGGTCAAGCGTCAGGTCACGGCTGCGCTTGCCGCAGTACTGGCAGGTCTCCTCATCGCGCAGCAGGATATTGGCCCGCGTTGGCTGCAAGGCTACACGCGGCGTGCGCACGTTGGCGAGCAACTGCACAATGATGGGGTGTTCCAGTTCAAGGCGCCGGGCTTTGATACTCTCCTCGATCAACTCGCGCGCGCGATCATCGACAAAGACGACTTTCCGTTTGGAAAGCAGCACGATGAGGCGGCGTTCGGGAATGACCGAAAGAGGCTGTAGTGAGGAATTCAATACAAGAACAGGCATGAATAGCTTTCCTTCCTCTCTGTCAGAGCCGATAACCAGAGCAGACAGCGAGGAAGAGAGGAAGCGCAACGTGAGAGAAGGGGAAGGGAGACCCCGACCCTCTTGCTTCCTTCTACCGCCGCCTGCGACGACTGGGCGGATAAGGGCAAAAGCGTTTTGCACGTCCAGGAGAGCCTGGCACAGACAGGCATGTGCTGCTCGTCTGCCAGCGTATTCCCGTGTCTCGTGTGAGTGGGGAAGAGGCGGAGCAAGCAGCGTCCAGCTTCCCATGGCATTCTGTTGCTCTTAGAGAGAACTGGTACGCCTGCATTCCATAACTCCTTGTTCTGATCTGGTCTCGTAAGAAAGCTGTGTGACACCTGCATCTGGAAATGAGTGTGCCATCCTGGTCGGGGTGAGAGGACTTGAACCTCCGACCTCAGCGTCCCGAACGCTGCGCGCTAGCCGACTGCGCTACACCCCGATGAACAATCCGTGCAATTCGCAGACCTCATCCGGCGAACCAAACCCGAATTGAGTATCGTGTGCCGTTTCCCGCTGTCTCCGAAGCCTGAACTTCGCTTGATCGGGTCCTGCACACCTCCCTGCTCAAAAGTAGTATACCATAGTCGTCAATACTTGACAATAGACAAAGCGTACTTTCTGGCAAAGCATTACAGGCTTGTTGGGAAAAGTGGGGTGAGCAGGGACGAGCAAGCCACGCGCAAGGGATGGCCCCATAGGCGTTAACTTAAGGCCGTGCGAGCGCCAGGCAGGCCACCCCTGGCGGGTGGCCTGCCTGGCGCTCGCACGGCCTTAAGTTAACGCCTATGGGGATGGCCCTACTATATTACGATGGCTTCCTGATCCCTACGGGTCGTTCGTATATAGTAGGGCCATCTCTTGCGCGTGGCCTGCCTGGGATGGCCACTTCC
>CADDYT010000170.1 GCA_902810755.1 Chloroflexota bacterium | reverse complement strand
GTCAGGTGGCTCCTGCGTTACAGTACCATTGAGGAGAATGCATCCACTATGCCCGCATTCCAGTACCATCCTGACATCCTGGCCCGTTATCCCGCCATTGTCGGCGGCGTAATTCTGGCGCAGGGCCTCACCAATGGTCCTACCCCTGACAGCCTGCGAGCAGCGTTTCAGGCCGAGCAGCAAACGGTATTACGTCGTATCGGTAACACTCCCCTCAGCCAGATCGAATCACTCTCGGCCTGGCGCTCTGCAATGCGCGCGTTTGGCGTTGAGCCGACACAGTACCGCAGCGCCGCCGAAGCTCTGCTGCGCCGCCTGACCAGAAAGGGCGACATTCCCACCATCAACACTCTGGTTGATATCGGCAATCTGGTCAGCATTCGCTATGCCCTGCCCGTCGCCGTTTTCGATACGCGTGTCCTGCAAGGTGCCGTTACCGTCCACTTCGCCGACAGCTCTGAGCGTTACACGACGCTCGGTGAGGCGGAAACAGACCACCCTGAAATGGGCGAAGTTGTCTTCTCCGATGAAACCGGCCTTGTCATTGCCCGTCGCTGGTGCTGGCGGCAGAGCGACCAGAGCGCCGCCCGGCTCGATACCACCGACGCGATTATCACCGTCGAGGCACATCATGCAAATGCCCGCAGGGATGTCGAAACAGCTCTCAGAGACTTGCAGGCTCTCCTGCACGAGTACGCTCACGGCACCTATACCGTCGGCGTACTGGATAAAAACTGTTCTCATATCTCCTGGTAGCTGGAACAAACCATCGGGAACCTGTCATGCCTTGCTCTCGCTCAGCGTGATCCGATATATGCTGACACTTCTTGTACGCTCACTCGTATAATAAGCAGGCTTTCAATAACCATCGTTGTGTGAGAAGGGATATCCTATGCGCATATCTAAAAGCGAATCGTTCGTGGTCGGCAGTCTCTGCATCATCTTTCTTCTTATAATACTGGCCTCCTGCTCCATTCCAGCGGTTGGGGGCCAGGCAACACCGGCGGCATCCGGTACGGCGGGTAGCGTCAACGCTGGCGCGCCCGGAGCGACGACGCAGGAGAATCAGATTGCTCAGGCAGTTTTTCGCGCCCTCAACCAATCGCGGGCCGAGAACCATCTCCCGCCGTTGCGGTGGAATGTCGCTCTTGTGCGCAGCGCGAGACAGCATAATCTGGCTATGCAGGCAGCAAATACGCTTTCACACCAGTTGCCGGGGGAGGCTGATCTGGGAAAGCGCGAGAGCCAGCAGGGCATTCACTGGGTCTGGGCCGCCGAGAATATCGGAGAAACGACAGAGATGTCAACGGACGGCGCGCTGGCCCTGCATCAGGCAATGATGAACGAACGTCCACCCGATGACGGACATCGCCAGAATATCCTCACCAACGTCGGTACGATGATCGGCATCAGTATTCTGCTCGATCAGCAACACGGTGTCCTCTGGCTGACCGAGGATTTTGCGAAAGAATGACCGGGAGTATGAGAACATTGCCGGTGACGAGATGAACAGGAGGGATAGCGCATGGGCTTCTGGCAAATTCTTGGAGATATTGGCATCGTGGCTGGTATTGCCAGCAGCATCGCCACTCTCGCAGCCTATTTCACCACCCATAGCCCTCAGACAAAGCAGCGTTTCAAGCTCGTCGGAGCCCCCCTGGCTCTTATCTTGATTGCGGCAGGTGCCTTATCTTTGTGGTATTCAGCGGCATTCCCGGCAGGAAACATCACAGGCACTGGGAAGCCTTCATCTTCCACGACAGCTACCACCGGTGCCACTGCAACGGCTACCGGAGTCGTCCCGGCCTCACATACGCTGGCCCGAACATATAAGGGTACCATAACTGATGAAGATGCCCTCAATACTACGTCGGATATGTTTCTCTGCGCGGTTGTCCAGAGCGGCAACACTATCGCCGGAGAGATGAAGCTAACACTGTTCTCAGGAAGTGGTCCTTTTACAGGAACTATCGGTAGCGATTTGCGTGTGCAGTTCAGTATTATCAATGCCGATGATGGTTATGGACCAAGCGATTTCAATGGCTTTCTCCATGTGGATGGCTCTATGAGCGGACAATATGTTAACCATAGTCTGAATCATCATGGGGTCTGGCAGGTTTCTTCTGGTGGTGGGGGTTGCTGATGATTGTGGTAGTCTATGGCTATAAGAAATCAATCTGGCGGCGCAATGTCTGCCTCCGGCTTCTCTAGCTGCAAAATGGTGATACCGGCCATGACCAGCACTCCCCCGAAAATTTGCACGAGGTCAAGGTGCTGGCCGAGCCAGAAATAGGCGATGATACCGGCGGAGACGAGTTCGAGCATCCCGGCAATGCCGACGCGAGTGGCATCAAGGCGGCGCAGCGAGCCAAGTGTCAGCGAGAAGGGAATAGCCATGCCGACGACGCCAACGATGAGAATCAGCCAGAGGCGGGACGGCTCCCACGTGCTGGCCGGGACCGTCCAGGGGGGCTGGACGCAGAACCAGAAGGCAGCAGCGACCAGCGCGCCGTAAGCTGTTGAGGTAACCGACGGTACATCACGACCCACGCGCCGTCCCAGCAAGAGATAGGCGATGTAGGCCAGGACGGAGAGGCAGGCAAAGAGCAGGCCAAGACTGTCCAGCCCATTGAAACTCTCTTTCCACAGGCCCGTCAGGAAGATGATGCCGCCGAAGGTGAGAGCAATCGAGATGATGACATGGGTTGAGGGCAGACGTCGTCGCCAGAACGCCTCTGCCAGCGCCATCCAGGCGGGGGCGCTGAACTGAATGACCAGAGCAATGGCAATGGGCAGGCGGCTGATCGAGACAAAATAGGTATACGTCACCAGTGCCAGCGAGAGGCCAAAGGCGACGATCCAGCCCCAGTTTCGTCGCGGCAGCTTCAGACCACCACGCCAGGCGGTGAGCATGACCAGCAGCAGGCAGAGGCCGCCGATGAGCATACGAAACTGGACGAGTGTGACAGGCGTCACTCCTTCGTCGAAGAGCAGGCGCGAAAGGTTGCCGTTAAAGCCAAAGAGGGCGGCTGCCGTCAGAATCATCGCGTAGCCGACAAACCTGTATGTGCCGGGTTGAGTGTTCACGCAATCGCCCCACCGCAGAGACTACAGAAGCGCCGGTTCGGTTGCTCGCGATGGCAATGCGGGCAGCGTATCAGCGCGTTCCCATTGGACGCTGGCGTCGAAGAAGACGATGAAGTTTTCTTTGTATTGGTACTCTTCCCGTCTGTCCCTGTATTACTGCTTTTGTTCCATGTATGATTTTCCGCGAAGCCGGGGGCGGCATGACGTGGATAGCGACCCATCAGGATATCTTTATACTCGCGGCTCTCTGACCAGTTCATGATCTCACGCGCCCGTACAATTGTAAGCGGATGGTTGACTGCGCCAACCAGCAGCATCTTATAGACCCGATCCAGGATGTTCGCATCCACTGCCTCATAGAGATCGGCCTGTTTGAGAAACTCGGCGGCGTCCATCTGGTCGCGCTGGAAAAGCGTACCGCCGGCGAATTTCATCATCAGCGAGAGCATCACCTGTGGATCCTGCACGACCAGCAATGAGGAGCGATCGGCGGTGAACTCTGACATACGATCCCACTCAAGCAGGGTTGCTTCCAGCGTGCGTCCGACCAGGCGCCCGATGCCGAGTGTGAGATCGCCGACCAGCGCCAGCAGGAAGCTGATACCGCGCGCCATCGTCTTATACAGCACATGGCCGGACTTGATATGCCCAAGCTCATGCGCGATCACCGCCAGTATCTCATCTTCGTTCATCAAATCAAGCAGACCGGTAGAGAGAATGATGTAAGGGTGATCGTGGCCGCTGGTCACGGCGTTGGGAGTGGGATTCTGGGCAACATACAGTTCGGGTTCAGGCACATCGAGGATGGCGCAGGCTTCGCGCAATTGTGCATACAACTGCGGACACTGGGTCTGGCCAGCTCTGACCGTCTGCGCCACATTCTGGATGTAAGCCACCCGCTCTGGAAATAATTCGATGAATTTCCGCACGACAATATCCAGGCCTGGCACTTTTTGCAAAGCGCCCAGCGCCGCTCGATCATAGGGATGTTGCAGGACAACGGGGTCCAGACCTGGGAAACGCCGCCGCACCTTTGGTTGAGCAGCAGACATGAAGAGAACTCCTTCTCAGGCCCTCATTGAAGCGTTACGGCTCAAACTCAACGAACACACGGGGCAACTTCAGTTGCGCCGCCGAGTGCGCCCACAGCCGTATCGACTGGGCCACCAGTTCATTATCGCGTGGCTGCCGCAGCTTATCCTGCTGCACGACCCGCTTGATAAGCAGTTTGATACGCCAGGAGCCGTTTTCCCGTTTCAGACCCGAAGGTACCGCCACTCGTAAGAGCGCGGCAACGCGGGGGGATTGACGATTGATAATCTGAAGAATATCCGACCAGTGGTCGTACAGAACAGACGTAAATTGTTCAGCAAACTCGTCATATCGAGCGCGCGGCTTCTGCTCCACGAGGGGCCTCCTTGTCGAACTCAAGGTAACTGGCATGTATTGATTATACCACATTCCTCAGCAAAATGCCTGCGTGTTTCGCCTCAAATATGTGAGACGTTCAGGCAGCATGAAAGCCATTGTGGTATCATAAGAGCCAGATAGTTTCTCTCCTGTTGGCATAGTGAGGCAACGGCTTTTCCCTTGCCTGATATAACAGGAACAGTCAATAGTTTTTTTGTGCTTTGTATACGATGATGAAACATACCACAGTCGGCGCCCACATCAAATCGCTGTCCCGGCGGCTCCATGCGTGCGTGCTTGCCCTGGGCCTGGGAACGGCCCTCTGGCAGCTTTACCGTGTGCAGCGCAGCATCAAAGAAACCCATCCTCCTGAAGCGGTATCCTTGCCCGTTCCACCCCCGCATGTCTCGATCGTCCTGCCCGTCCGCAACGAGGAAGCCAATGTCGATGCCTGCCTCACCTCATTGCTGGCCCAGGATTACCCCGACTTCACCGTTACAGTGATCGATGATGGGTCAACCGATGCAACTCCGTGCTTACTGGAACGATGGAGAGCCTCTGACAGGCGAGTAAGAGTCCACCGCATAGACAGGCTTCCGCAGGGATGGGCAGGGAAGGCACACGCCATGCATACCGGCGTCACACAAACATGCGGCGAATGGATCCTTTTCACCGACGCGGATACGCGCCACGCCCCGCATACGCTGAGCCTGATGATGGGACACGCGCTCCGACAGGGCGTTGACCTGCTCTCCATGCGCACCTGTTTAATGACCCTCACCGGGTCAGCCTCGCCTCTCCTCATGCCCATGAGCGAAATTATTCTCGCCCAACTGATGACGCCCACACAGATACGAGACGCAACCTTCCCGCACGCCTTTGCCTTCGGGCAGTACATCCTTGTGCGCCGCGAAGCATATATCGCATCCGGTGGCTATGATACGCCCGCTATGCGGAGAACCTCCGTCGATGATGTTGCCCTGGCAGAACACATCAAATGGCATGGCGGACGGATAGACGTAGTTGATGGACGCGGGCTGGTAGCAAACAGGCAGTGGACAACCTGGAGAAGCGCATTACAGGGATGGCGCAAAAGCACCTATGGCGAACTTGCCCGCTCCCACGGCCCGCTCACCGGTATCCTGGGCGGTCTTGCGCTGCTCGTCTATGGTCTGGGTCCGCTTATCAGTCTGCTCTCAGCCTTTTCCACAAAAAAGATGTATCGTCTCTCCACTACGCTGGCGGCAGCGGTGCTGATAGCGCAGATTGCCGCAAAACGACGCTTTGACCGTGAATACGGGCTTCCTTTCCCCTGGGCGCTCACTGCTCCGGCAGGATGGGCCATCTTTGGCGTGCTGGTCATCGATATAGCCCTGCATATTCTCAGCGGGCGCGGTATCGGCTGGAAAGGGCGCGAACTTCCCAGGCAGGAGAGAAGCTTTCCAGGGCGGATAAAAGATGAATAAAGCAGTTACCAGAGGAGCCTGGGTGCTGATGCGCGCCTTGAGTCGGTTGATCGGCAGGCGCAAGATTATCATGTGTGTCGAGGGCCTGGAACATGTTCCCCGCTCCGGGCCGGTGCTGATCGCCGCACGCCATTTTCATTTCTTTTATGACGGCTACGTCCTGCTGCGTGCTATTGACCGTCCCCTGCACACCATTGTCGCCCTGGACTGGATGCAAAGCCGATTATTGCGTTTGCTGGTCGAATGTGCCTGCGCGCTGGCGGACTGGCCCATTGTCCTGCGTAGCGAACAAATCCGGCAGCGCGCAGGCGAGCAACAGTGGGCGTATAGCTCGATCGAAGCCAGGCAGTATTTGAGGCAGGTCGCAAAGTCCACAGTGCGCCTGCTACGCAGCGAAAGGATGCTCGTCATCTTCCCGGAAGGGTACCCTAACATTGATCCTCACCCTACGCCTAAAACCGACCTGGACGCTTTCCTTCCTTTCAAACCAGGATTTATCAAAATGGCGGAGATGGCGGAACGGAATGGGCAGGTCCAGGTAGCCATTGTTCCGGTAGGCTTTGTCTATAAGAAAGACGGCTCCCGCTGGCATGCCACGGTACGCTTCGGCCCACCGCTTTTCCGCCGTGACTTCGCCAGCCACACCATCCTTCTGCACACAGTGGAGGAAAGCGTTCGCACACTCTCACAGGAGGACTGTACATGAAGGCATACAATTATCTTGCGTCCATTCAGGTGGATGGCCGACGTCGTTCCTACCTTGTTCACCTGCCCACCCATTATAGCCAGGAGGCCCGCTACCCGCTCGTGCTGGTCTTTCATGGCGGTGGCAGTTACGGGCAGAGCATGACCGGTCTGGCCCGCTTCAACCCCCTGGCCAATACGCAAAACTTTATCGTTATCTACCCGAACGGCTACCACCGCTCCTGGGCCGACGGTCGCGGAACCACAAAAGCCGATCAGGATGGCGTGAACGACGTCACCTTTGTCGCCGCGCTGCTCGATCAACTCACCCACAGCCTGAATATCGATACGCAGCGCATCTATGCTGCCGGGATGTCGAACGGGGGCTTTTTCACGGCGCGCCTGGGCTGCGAGCTTGCCGACAGAAACGCGGCCATTGCCATCGTCGCCGCCACCATGCCAACCCTGCTGGCCGAACGCGCCAGGCCGTCACGCCCTGTCCCCGTCCTGTATTTCCACGGCAGCGAGGATCGTTTCGTCCCGGCAGGCGGCGGCATTGTCACCATCGGCGCAAAAGGCTCGATTCTTTCGATAACGGATGCCGTCCAATGGTGGGCCAGGCATAATCGATGTATGCCAGCGCCCGCCATCACCTCGCTTCCCACGCCGGTCAGCGATGGCACGCAGGTGCAGCAAATACACTACCGGGGAGGCGCGCAGGGGGCCGATGTCCTCCACTACAATATCATTGGCGGCGGTCACACCTGGCCCGGCGGTAAGCAATACCTCCCGGTTGGCCTCATCGGGAAAACGACGCGCAATCTGGATGCGACCGCGACCATCCAGGCGTTTTTTCAGGATCATCCCCTGGTAGTACGATAAACACATAGCTCAACGTACAGGAGAAATCACATATGCCAATGTCAAAGCGGTGTATCCCCTACACGCCACGTTCGCGCGAGCTACATCAGAGTGTCTTCGCGCTCGTCAGTACGGCAGGCGTCCACCTGCGCGGGCAGGAGCCGTTCAATATCGAGGGCGACAATAGCTGGCGCGTGCTACCGGGAGATGTGCAGGCAGAGCAGTTGATGGTAACTCACGACCATTATGATCATCATGATGCGGACGAAGATATCAATTGCGTTTTTCCCATCGACCGGCTGCGCGAACTGGCTGCCGGGGGCATCATCGGCGGTGTTGCCAGCAGGCACCTGGGCTTTATGGGTTATAGCCAGCGCCTGCGCGAGATCTACGAGCAGGTCGCGCCGGAAATGGCAAAACTCATCCTGCGCTCCAACGCCGATGCCGTCCTCATGACCGCCGGCTGACCTCTCTGCCATCGGGTTGCAGTTGCAATCCAGCGCGAAATCGAGATGGTCGGCATTCCTACCGTCATGATTACGGTCTTCCCGGAGGAAACGCGGCAGGCTGGACCACCGCGCGCCTTCCATCCACAGAACTTTAAGCCGGGCAACAGTCTGGGCGGTCCGCATCAGGTAGAATTGCAGCGCCAGGTGTTGCAAGACGCCCTGCGCCGCTGGGAGGCCAGAGAAGAACCAGGCCGTATCTGGGAACAGCCATACCCGGCCTACACCGCTGACGATAGCTGGCGCGAAGCATATCGCGAAGAATAAATACAGTCGAACAGCTCTCACCACCGTGCCATGCTGAGCGGCGGCTCAGCATGGCACGGTGATAGGGCCACTTCATCAGAGTTTACGTAATGCCTCGAAAAGATCCTCGTTATCGGGCATGTCACCGGGGGAATTCATCACTTCGATATAACGGATCACACCCTCTTTGTCGATAACGAACAGGGCGCGTTCTGGCATGCCCAGAGGGTTCCGCACACCGTAGAGATCGACAACCTGCCCCTGCGGGTAGAAGTCTGAAAGCAGGGGAAACGAGGTATTCATTGCCTTTGCCCAGGCGTTGAGTGCGTGATGGCTATCCATGCTGATACTGACAATTTCGGTATCAGCATCTTTGAACCGCTCTAACTCCGCCTCGTATGAGGGAAGTTGTGCCGAGCAAACACGGCTGAAAGCAAACGGCACGAAAGCGAGAACGACATTTTTCTTATGCCGGAAGTCCGCCAGGTGCCAGTCCTGCCGGGTCGCGGTCTTGAGAGTAAAGTCGGGAGCGACATCACCGACTTTCAAGGTTTTTGTCTCCGAACGAGCGTTACTGCTCATTGCTCCGTATCCTCCCATAGCAAGTTGCTGCTTTTCCACAAAGAAATACGCACAGAGTTACAGGTGACTACCGTTGTTTGCCAATCGTCTGAAAGGTACGCACGTGCGACAAAATAATTGATACCCCTGTCGTAAGGCAAACAAGGGTACGTCGCTGAGATTGTAGCACCTGCGTAGAGATAATGTCAAACAGAGATCGGAGGCAAGAAAAGAGTTTTGGTGCAAGAACAGATTTCGCAGAGGTATAAAACTCCTTCTATCTGGGAATCGTTGCTGGCGCAAAGCGGCATCGTTGCGTATATACCCATTGTGGTTGTCACTATTTTGATGTTCAGCGGCGCCTCCTGGCAGATGCTCTGGCTGAGTACAGATGCCGCTCGCTATCAGTGCTATGCTATCACGTTCTGGCTCGGTAGCTGGGGAACACACCTGCTGCCCGCCTCGCAATGCCAGTTTCTGGGCATCACCTCAGCCCAACCGCCGTTCCATATGCTGCCGACGGAATATCCGCCGTTTACGCTGCTCCCGTTCTCTCTGGCCCTGCTGGCTCCGATCCAGTATTATCAACTGGTCTTCGCCATCTGGATGGCGCTGGTCGCCGTGCTGATCTACTGGCTCTTGCTGCGTTACGGGCCGCGTGGAGGCGCGCTGGCATTCGCCATTTATGTTCTGCTGGGCGCGTGGGCAACGGCGGAGGGACGTTATGATCTTCTGCCCGCCGCCTGTACACTCATCTGTATCATCGCCGCCGAACGGAAACGCTGGGCTCTGGCCTACATCGCCCTGGCCTTTGGTGTCTTGCTCAAACTCTACCCGATTCTGCTCCTGCCTGCCCTCTTTCTCGCCGAGCAATACGACGCGCGCACGCTCGCTGCGCCGCCACGCTCGCTGCCTGCGCGCGCTATTCCAGGTGTTCTCTGGCAAACGCTGCGCGAGTTGCGCCGGTGGAAATGGAAAAATACGCTCATCTTCCTCGCTATCACGCTGGGCATTACCGGCTTCTTCGCGCTCTTGAACTTTCAGGGGGCCGTACTAAGCCAGCTTAGCTACTTCCTGCACCGGCCCGTGCAGGTAGAGGCCACCAGTAGCACCTTCCTCTGGCTGACAACCGCCTTTGGCTTTCCCGTCAAGATTGTCTCCAGTTACGGCTCGCTCAACATCGATAGCGTACTGGACGGCTTTGTATCTGCGGTGGGCGATGTGGCGCTTGTGCTTGGCTTCATCACCATTCTCTTCCTGCAATGGCGCAAAAAGTTCGATCTGACGCAGGCCAGTATCGCTATCCTGCTCGTCTTCATCGCCACCGGCAAGGTCTTCAGCCCGCAATATCTCATCTGGGTCATGCCCCTGCTCGCCTACAACGGCGCGCTGGACGGCTTCTGGCTGCTCTGCTGGGGAACGCTCTCCTTCCTGACCACCTATATCTATGCCTACCTCTACACGCGAGCGCCCAGCGTCCTGCTTATCCCATACGTTCCCGGCTTCGTGCAAACGGTAGCTCTGCGCGATGCCTGCTTTGTGCTGGCAACGCTCGCCTTCCTCTTCAACTGGTTTCACGTCCGCAAACGCAAACCATTGCCCATAGAGCAGAGTGAAATCTCGATCTTTTCCCTGCGTTAGCCGGTCTTCCTGTTGCCTGTGTTCACCATAAAAGCTGTTCCCAGGCGTGTCATGCTTCGCTCCCACTCAGCATGACACGCCTGGGAACAGCTTCAATCTTCCCGCGCGGTCGCGCCGCAACGGGTGGAACGCGCGATTCCAATCGCTGAAATCGCCCACAAGAGAGATGACGCCCGCCCAGAGATGCTGCGAAAGCTTCAATGTCACCCGCGTCACCAGTTTCCCCTCCGTTCTGGTACAGGTTGTGGCGATCACCTCGACTCGCCTCCTCGTGCGTCTGACCGGTCCCATTCCCTACTACGGTTCCTGCCCAGTCCCTTTCCCGGCTTTCGGGGTACGGAGCGTAAGGCCAACCAGCACTCCCACCAGCGTGATGGCGCTGACAACGAGGAATGCTTCGGTGGCAGAGCCGAAGTCCAGCACCGCGCCGACGAGGACAGGGCCGAGCAGCATGCCGCCGACCTGCGCCAAGAAAAACAGGGCATAGGCCAACCCGACCTGCTCGGACTCGACTGTTTCGACCGGAATGGCGAGGGCGGCGGGAAAGAACATCGCACACCCGATACCCATGCCGGTGATCGTGAGCAGCAGCCCCGGAACGCTCAAGGCCCCCGCGTGGGCCACAACTGGCACCGCCAGAGAGCCGAGCAGATAGATAGTAAAACCACCCACGATCAACGGCTTGCGCCGCCCCAGACGGTCGGAAACGGCGCCCCAGAGGGGGGCAAACGGGATATCAATCACAAGCAAGACCGAGGCGAGTACTGTCCCCAGCCAGAGGGGAACCCGCGTAACGGTGACCAGGGTCGTGGGCGCCCAGGTGGTAAACCCGATGATGGCCGTATATCCCAGCAGCGTCACCAGCGAGAGGCGCCACAGCTGCTCATTGTATAGCACGGGCAAGAGACGCGGAGCGTGAACTCGCCGGTGCGGCGTTCGTGGCGCCTCTCGCAGGAAGACAAGCAGCACGCCGAGCAGCAGCAGGAGGACGACGCCCATCTCGCCGCGCCACCCCAATTTCGCGCCCAGGGGCGCCAGCACATCAAAGGCGAGGCCCGTCCCTGCTGGCAGCCCGGCGACAAAGATACCCGGCGCCAGGCCGCGCTGCGCCTGCGGGATGTGTTCGATGAGCAGCCACAGAAGTACGATCACCAGCAGACCCCCGCCCAGACCGCTGATCACACGACCGAGTAGCAAGATGGCGAAGGCGGGCGCAGCGAGATTCACGAGGGCGCCTGCCAGCAAGAGGGCAAAGGCCCACAGGCCGATGCGCCTGACTCCATAACGGGCAACCAGGACGCCAGCCGGGAAGGCGACTACCAGGATGGGGAGCAGAAACAGAGTCATGACCAGCGACGCCGTGCCGTGATTGACGTGGAACTCTTTGCCGAGAGCCGAGAGCAGTGGGGGAAAGAGCTGGAACAGCACGCCAAACGTCAGGTAGGACAGGAAGACGGCTAGCAGCACCCCCCGCTCACGCGAGGACGCCATGAGGGCAAACACGCCGTGAGCGCCGACCGGGCGGGGATCGTCCGTGTGTTGAGCCAGACTGTCCTGGCTCATGGGATAGCGATGTGGACGGTTCGCTTGCATGACATTGTCTCCTCGCGGCTCACACGCACCCGGTCTGACTGTCGCAGCGAACCGGGTGTACAAGACATGCCCTCTGGCGGGCTACCACAGCCCGGCACGCAGTTGGTAGACCACGATGTAGAGGCCAGCGGCGATCAAGAACAGCGAGGTCAGAGGTAGCACCCAGCGCAAAAGGGGAAAGACGGCGGTACGCAGCAGGTCGGACAGTTGGGTGGCTGCCAGGGCGACGGCCAGTAACACCAGGGTCATACCCGCCGCGTAGCTCAAGAACACCAGCGCCGCGCTTCCCACGCCGCCTGCAGTGATTGCCGTCCCCACTACGAGCAGAAAGACAGGCAGCGTACACCCCAGCGAGGAAAGGCCATAGCCTACTCCGAAGATCCACGCAGCCCGCAGCGCGCGTGGAGGCGACTGCGCCTCGGATGAAGCACGTCCTCCAGGCCTCGACGTGTCCAGCCTCGTCGCCACCGCACTGAGTCCCGGAATCTCCGGCGCTCGTCCGGTGAATAGCGTCCAGCCTCCCAGGAACACTAACCCGACACCAACCAGTATGGCAAGCCAGGGGAACAGATGCACCAGCAGGCGCCCGCCGAGCGCAAGTACAAAACCGGCGACGAGGAAGACCAGCAGGAAGCCCGCCGCCAGTGGGAGGCCCAGCAGTCCACCGCGCAACAGGTGCTGCCAGCCAGACGGTGGCTTTGCAGAAGCGGCGGACACGGACACCTGCTGCTCAACCGCGTAGGAGACATAGGCGGGCAGCAAGGCGAAGCCGCAGGGGTTGAGCGTGGACAGCACGCCCGCGCCGAAGGCCAGGCCCAGCGG
>CADDYT010000169.1 GCA_902810755.1 Chloroflexota bacterium | reverse complement strand
AGTAGGGCCACCTCTTGCGGGTGGCCTGCAGTGCGGCGGGAGACGAGCGTGTTGGGGGTGACCTGATGCGGGTGGCCTGCAGCGCGGCGGGAGACGAGCGTGCTGGGGGTGACCTGATGTGGGTGGCTAGCGTGTTGCACGAGGCGTGTTCGCTCAATGTCCTCATTTTCTTGTACAAAGCAGGCAGTGTATCCTCATCTCAGACCTCAACCGTGTAGTGAGGTAAGTGCGCAAGGTTGGTCTGGAAATAAGGAGGTATGTCACTGTATGCAAAAAGCAACATCCTCGCATTCCATTTTGAGGGATGCTGTACCTGGTAGAAAGAAGTCAGGTATTTCTCAGGGGCTGGTCATCGGCATCATTCTCTGGTTCATCGGGGTCGCGGTGGTGGCCACCATGTCGGTCGTCGTGCATAATCACCCGGCGGCGTGGCCGTTTGAACTTCAGCTTACCAACGTTATTCAGGGGCAGCATCCCATCCCCTGTGTTTATCATGTGCAGTCGCGTTCCTGGGGCGATATGGTGGTCGATTTTATCAACAGCCTGAATGATCCCCTTCAGGCTGTTGTCATCCCGATAGGCTGGATGATTCTTCTCTTCCTCTTCCGTATGTTCTTGCAGGCCATCTTCCTGGGCGTTGCCGTGCTGAGTTCCAGCGGCGTCTGGTTCGCCATTGAGAAGGCGGTGGCTCGCCCGCGCGCCACGACGGCGCAGGGTATCTGCGTGCATCGCAACATCGGCGCCTACAGCTTTCCATCGGGCCACGTCATTCACGATACTGTGCTGTATGGCTTCCTGCTCTACCTGAGCTTCACGCCGCAGGTGCGGCGCTGGCGCTATCGGTGGATATTGATTCCCTTCCAGATACTGGCCGTCATTTATATTCTCGCGGTTGGCTATGCACGCCTTGAGGCAGGAGAGCATCACCCGGTCGATGTGCTGGGCGGCTACCTGGTAGGTCTGCTCTGGCTATTCCTCTTCATCTTCCTGTACCGTTGGGTCAATCGACTGTGGACGGAGCATCGGGCAAAGAAGCACCCTCTGGCTCAGCTTGCCTCTTAAGGACAATCAGAGAGTCGGAGCCGGCGAGCATGAAAGAAGGGCGACTGCATAGCTACCCTTCTTTCATGCTATTTAGCTCTATTTTGCAATCGCTTCGTGTTCGCCAGCGACCGCGACGGTTTGCTTTCGACCGCCCTTTTTTGCTGAATCTGTTCAGGCCTACTCTGTAATCACATCGCGTCCAATGGCCGTTGCTACCGCTTGAACCTGTGGCATCAGTTCCTGGAATTGAGAGATGGTGAGCGATTGCGCGCCGTCTTTGAGGGCCTCGTCGGGGTTGGGATGGACTTCGATGAGCAGGCCGTCGGTTCCGGCGGCGATGGAGGCCAGCGTCATGGGTGAGACGAGGTCGCGCCGCCCCGTTCCCTGACTGGGGTCGGAGACAATGGGCAGGTGCGAAAGCTGCTTGACGAGCGGGATGGCGCTGATATCCATGGTGTTGCGAGTAGCCTTTTCAAAGGTGCGAATGCCGCGCTCGCACAGGATTACATTGGGATTGCCCTGCGCGAGGATGTATTCCGCCGCCAGCAGCCACTCCTCGATGGTGGCCGACATGCCGCGCTTGAGCATGACTGGCATGCGCGTGCGCCCTACCTCGTCCAGCAGGAAGTAATTCTGCATATTGCGCGTGCCGATTTGCAGGATATCGGCGTATTCGCTGACCAGCGGTACGTCGCCGGGCGTCATCACCTCGGTAATCACCGCCATCCCGAATTCGTCGCGGGCTTTTGCCAGCAGCTTCAGCCCGTCTTCCCCCAGGCCGCGAAAGCCATAGGGCGAAGTCGAGGGTTTGAAGGCGCCGCCGCGTAAGATAACTGCTCCGGCCTCGCGTACCGCCTGCGCCGTCGTCAGCAACTGCTTCTCGCTTTCGACTGTGCAGGGCCCGGCCATCATCACCACGCTCTGCCCGCCGATGCTGACTTTTCCTTCGGCAACGCAGGGAACGGCAACATCCACCGTTGTATCTATGGGGTGAAATTCGCGGCTGGCAAGCTTGTAGGGCTTGGTGACGCGCAGCACGCTTTCCACGCAGGGCAGGCATTCCAGGGCCTCACCCAGCGCCGGGTTGATGCCGCCGATGCTGCCGCGCACTCCTGTCGGCCCGACGCCGCCCAGCACGCCGATAATGGTGCGTTCAACGCCTTGCGACGGATGCCCGCTCAGTCCGTGATTGCTGAGGAAGGTCATGACGCGGTCAATGTCTTCGTTCTTACAACCGGCTTTCATCACGACGATCATGAAATCTGGTTCCTCCTGTGTCAAAATGAGTTGGTAACTGTCTGGTGATTACCTGATAACTGGCTGGTTCTCCATTGGCAGCACCTGGCACATCCTGACGCCATCGTCATGATAGCCTGTTCTGTACGATAAGTACCATAGCCGATTACAGCACAACCGGCTATGCAATACCCATGCCTTCCATGCCGAATTCCGGGCGCAAACTGGCTGCTCGACGCAGGTACACATGCTGCATCTCGGCGGCGCTGCGCTCCGTGTTGACATGCAGCAGCACGCGAATGCACTTTTCAAGGCTGCCGGGAACGGGAATCTCACGCGCGCACATCAACGGCACCTCTGCCCAGCCGAGCGCACGAGCCGCCTGCGCGGGAAACGCGGCATCCAGATCATCTGTCACCGTAAAAATGGCGCTCGCGATATTCGCGACTTCCAGTTCATTGCGCTGAACAATTGCCTGCAACAGTTCCGTTGTCGCAACCAGCATCGCTTCCCGCTCATTGCGCTCAACCGTCGTCGCTCCCCGAATGCCCCGGCAATACATGATACCTTACCTCTTTCTTATAGCCATCGACCGTATACTTACGAGAAGTAAGTGGCGGGTATGGGTATATTGTACAAAGTAAGGGTGAGCGTCGGCAAGTTATTGGGATACAACAAGACTGACAATATACTCCTTCACGGCCTCCACCTGCGCTCTCTCCTCGTGCCGATCAATTAGATTGACGAGGGCGCTGCCGATTGCGGCCCCGTCGGCGTAGCCCATCACCTCTGCGATATGCTCCGGTGTGGAGAGGCCGAAGCCGACGACCAGTGGGATGCCAGAGGCTTTCGTATAGCCACGCACACGCTCAATGAAACCCTTCAAGTGAGGGGGCAGTGATGTACGCGAGCCGGTGACGCCGCTCAGGGAGACGCAGTAGATAAAGCTGCCCGGACCCTCTGCCGTCAGGCGAGCGATCTGAGCAATGCGCTCATCCGGCGTTGTGGGCGGCACGAGGAAGACGAGTGAGAGGCCGTGCCGGTAGGCGGCAGACTGCAACGGTCCGGCCTCTTCGGCTGGCAGATCGGGAATAATCAGCCCGCAGACGCCGCTGCTGACCGCATCCTGGCAGAAGCGTTCGAGGCCATAGGCCAGCACGGGATTGTAGTAGCCCATCAGGAGCAGAGGCACGTCGATGCGGGCTGAGACCTGGCGCGCCACCTCCATGCAGCCCGCGATGCTCATGCCGCCTTCCAGCGCGACATGCCCGGCGTGCTGAATCGTCGCGCCATCCGCCAGTGGGTCGCTGAAAGGCATCCCTAGCTCAATGATCTCTGCCCCGCCTTCCGCCGCCGCCAGCGCCAGTTCAATGCTCTGCCGCGCCGTCGGGTAGCCGCACATGAAGTAGGGGATGATGACGCCGCGCCCTTCGTTTTTCGCCTTTTCAAAAACATGGGTAATTTTTTGCGCTGGCGGTGTGCTAGTTTGTGTTGATGTCTGTTGCATGACGCTATCTCCTTACTTTACAACGTGACATTCAGCGCCTGAGCCACCGTTAGCATATCTTTATCCCCGCGCCCGGAGAGGTTCACGATAATCAGCGACCCCGTGGAGAGCCTGCCCTGTTCGCCCATCTGGAGCAGGTAGCCGAGGGCGTGGGCAGGTTCGAGGGCCGGGATGATGCCCTCGCTCAGGCTCAGGGCTTGCAGGCCGCCCAGGGCGGTGGCGTCGCTGGCAGAGACGTAGGTGGCGCGGCCTGTCTCCTTGAGATAGCTGTGTTCCGGGCCGACGCCGGGATAGTCGAGGCCGGCGGAGATGCTCTGCGTGTCCAGCACCTGCCCGTCTTCGTTTTGCAGCAGGTAGCTCAAGGCGCCGTGCAGCACGCCGGGGCGACCGGCTGTCAGGGTCGCGGCGTGTTTGCCCGGCTCAAGGCTTGCTCTGTCGTCTGCGCCGGTAGTAGTGGCGCTGCTGCCGCCAGCCTCCACGCCGATCAGTTGTACCTCTGGCGAGTCGGCGAAGGGGTAGAATATGCCGATGGCGTTGCTGCCGCCGCCGACGCAGGCCATGACGATATCGGGCAGGCGTCCTTCCTGCGCCAGAATTTGCCGGTATGCCTCGCTGCCGATGACGGACTGGAAGTCGCGCACGATGCGCGGGTAGGGGTGTGGGCCAACTGCCGAGCCGATCAGGTAGAAGGTTGTCTCCACGTTCGTCACCCAGTCGCGGATGGCCTCGTTGATGGCGTCCTTGAGCGTGCGGCTGCCGCCGGTGACGGAGCGCACTTCGGCTCCCAGTAGCTTCATGCGGAAGACGTTGAGCGATTGGCGCTGGATGTCCAGTTCGCCCATGTAGACGATGCATTCCAGGCCGAGCATGGCGCAGACCGTTGCCGTAGCCACGCCATGCTGGCCCGCGCCCGTCTCGGCGATGATGCGCCGCTTGCCCATGCGCTTCGCCAGCAGTCCCTGCCCCAGCGCGTTGTTGATCTTGTGCGCGCCTGTGTGCGCCAGGTCTTCGCGTTTCAGATAGACCTTGACGCCCGGCGCGACCATCTGCGAGAAGCGCGGCACATAATGGAGCGTCGTTGGTCGCCCTACAAAGCTGTGCAGTTGCCGCTGCAATTCCGACTGAAAGACGGCATCGCTGCGCGCCTCCTGATACGCGCTCTCTAACTCCGCCAGCGCGGCCATCAGGCTTTCGGGAACGAACTTGCCGCCGAAATCCCCATAACGCCCGCGCTCATCCGGGTAGAGATGGTGCTGGTATGTTGTCTGTTGCTGTTGTATGTGCATGGTTTATAGCTTTCGTACCTGTTCAATAAACGTCCGAATTTTTTCGCTATCTTTCTGCTTCTGCGTCTCGACGCCGCTGCTCACGTCGACGCCCCAGGGGCGAACCTGCGCAATGGCCCCGGCCACGTTTTCCGGCGTGAGACCGCCGGCCAGCAGGATTGGCAACTCTTGTGCGATAGTGCGCGCCGCGCTCCAATCATGGGCAACGCCGCTGCCGCCCCAGCCTGCTGAGGGCGTATCGAGTAAGATACGCCACGCTACGCCTCTATAGGCGTCAATAGCCTCCCGATCATCCAGGCTTCTCAATGGGATGGCTTTGATGACGGGTCGCTGAATCTGCTGGCAGAATGCCGGTGATTCGTTGCCATGCAGTTGCACAAAGTGCAGCCCGACCTGTTCAGCTATATCATTGATGGTCTCGGCTTCCTCGTTGACGAAGACGCCTACCAGGTCTGGCTTGCCGTTTTTGCCCGCAAGGCGCGGATTGCTCTGCACCAGCGCGCTGGCCTGCTCTGGCGAGAGATAACGATGGCTCGGCGGGTAGAAGACGAAGCCGAGCATGTCCGCTCCCGCGTCTATGGCGGTGTCAATATGCTCCGCCGTTTTTAACCCGCAGATTTTGACCTGCGTACTCTTGTTGGCTCCCGCCAGCAGCACGCGCATTTGCCCCGGCACGTCCTGCGAAACGACCAGCGATTCTCCTACCAGCATGGCCTGTACGTCGTAGCGGGCCAGTCGCCGGGCATCTGCCGCGTTATGAATGCCGCTTTCGGCGACGACAACACGATCTGATGGCAGCAGGCGGCGCAGGTCGCGGATGAGGTAGGGATGCATTTCAAAGGTGACGAGATCGCGGCTGTTCACCCCGATGATGCTGGCTCCGGCCTCTACGGCGCATTGCGCCTCCTCGGCGCTGTGAACTTCGACCAGGCAGTGCATGCCCTGCGAGCGTGCTACGCCGAGCAGGTGACGCAATTGCCGGTCATCGAGCAGAGCGCAGATGAGCAGGATGGCGTCCGCGCCCCACGAACGAGCCTCGTAAACCTGGTACTCGTCGATAATGAAATCTTTACAGAGTACCGGCACGCTGATCGCTCGCTTGATGGCGGTGAGATACGTTGGCGAGCCGAGAAAGAAGCGCGGCTCGGTTAGGACGGAGATGGCGGCGGCTCCGCTGGCCTCGTAGGTGCGCGCCAGTTCCACAGGGTCAAGGTGAGGCGCGAGCAGCCCCTTTGAGGGCGAGGCGCGTTTCACCTCGGCAATCAGGCGCATTGCTCGCCCCGCTTCGTCGCGCAGGGCCGCCAGCATGTCTCGCGGCGCTGGCTGCTCTGCCGCCAGTCGCTGCACCTCTGCCTGCGAGCGTGTGCTTTTGCGCTGCTCCAGATCGCTGCGCGTTTGTGTGACGATGCGTTCGAGAAACATGGCTTCTGCTTTCTTAGCTTGCGCAGGCACGCGAACAGTCGATCGCGTCATCCAGTTTGCGTTTCGCCCTGCCCTCCCGCAGCGTGGCGCGAGCCAGCCTGACGCCATCGGCTAGCGAGTCTACCAGTTCGTTTGCCAGTAAAGCTGCGCCCGCGTTCAGGCAGAGCATATCGACAGCAGGGCCATCGCTGTCGCCGCTGAGCAGGTCGCGCAGCAGCGTGGCGTTGTAGGCGGGGTCGCCTCCCTGGAAAGGCTGTTTGTCGCTGATGGTGGTCAGGCCCACGTCTTCGGGCGTGATGGTGTATTCACGCAGTTCCTGGCCGCTATGCACCTCACAGATGCGTGTGGGCGCGCTCAGCGAGCATTCATCGATGCCGTCTTCACCGTGAATGATGAGCGCGTGCTGGCAGCCGAGATGGAGCAGGACCTCGCCCATCTTGCGCATCAGTGAGGCGTCGGCCACGCCGAGAACCTGATAAGGCGTGTGGGCCGGATTGGTGAGCGGGCCGAGAATGTTGAAGACGGTGCGAATGCCGATCTCGCGCCGCGTCGGGCCAACGTGCTTCATGGCCGGGTGGTAGGCCGGCGCGTACATGAAGCCGAAACCGACCTCTTTGACGCACAACGCTACCTGTTCCGGCCCCAGATCGATGCGCGCCCCCAGAGCTTCCAGCACATCGGCGCTGCCGCAGCGGCTGGTGGCCGAGCGGTTGCCATGCTTGGCGACGTGCGCCCCTGCCGCTGCCGCCAGGATACCCGTCGCCGTTGAGACATTGAACGTTCCCGCGCCGTCGCCGCCCGTGCCACAGGTGTCGATGGCCTGCGCTGCTACCGGCCCATCAAGCTGCACCTGCACGGCTTTATCGCGCATTACCCGCGCCAGCCCTGCGATCTCCTCCACCGTCTCGCCGCCTGGGCGCAGGCGCAGGGCCGTCAGGAACGCGCCCATCTGCGCCGGGGTCGCTACTCCGGTCATAATCTCTTCCATGACTGCCGCAGCTTCTTGCTCGCTCAGCGTTGCGCCTGCCGCGACGTGGACGATTGCTTCTCGAATCATGCCAGGCTCCTTCTGTTCAGGAAATTGCGTAACAGGTCTTTGCCCACCGGCGTCATAATCGACTCCGGGTGAAACTGCACGCCTTCGACGGGGTACGTGCAGTGGCGCAGGCCCATAATCAGGCCGTCCGCGCTCTCGGCGGTGATCTCCAGTTCCTTCGGGAGAGTTGAACGCTCAACGATGAGGCTGTGATAACGGTTGGCTGCAAAGGGGACAGGCAGGCCATGAAAGACCCCCTGTCCGTGATGATACATCAGCGTGGTTTTGCCGTGCATCGGCTCCGGCGCGCGCACGACGCGCCCGCCATAGACCTGACCGATGGCCTGATGACCCAGACAGACACCCAGGATGGGAATAGCGGGGCCAAATGTTTCAATAATTTTGCAGGAAAGCCCGGCCTCGTCGGGCGTACATGGCCCCGGCGAAATGACAATCTGATCGGGCTGCATGGCCGCGATCTCGTCCAGCGTCACCTGATCGTTGCGCCGCACCTGTACCTCGGCCCCCAGTTCGGCCAGATACTGGTACAGGTTGTAGGTGAAGCTGTCGTAGTTATCGATCAATAGTAGCATCTTGCACCCTCCTTCGTTGCGCCGCCAGTATTTCCGCCTCGTCCAATGCCCGCAGCAGCGCCCTTGCCTTGTTCAGACTCTCCTGGTATTCCGCGCCGGGGTCAGAGTCCGCGACCACGCCCCCTCCCGCCTGAATGTAGGCGCGCCCGTCACGTATGACCATGGTGCGCAGGGCGATGGCGGTATCCAGGTTGCCGGAATGGCTGAAGTAGCCGACGGCCCCGGCATAGACGCCGCGCTGTGTTTGTTCCAGCTCGCTGATGATCTCCATTGCCCGAATCTTGGGCGCGCCGCTGACCGTCCCCGCCGGAAAACCGGCCCGTAGCGCGTCATAGGGCGTGACGCCGCGTTGCAGTTTGCCTGTAACATTGGAGACCAGGTGCATGACATGGGAGTAGCGTTCCACCTCCATAAACTGGCCGACCTGTACGCTGCCCGGCTGGCAGACGCGGCCCACGTCGTTGCGCGCCAGATCGAGGAGCATGATATGCTCGGCCCGTTCCTTAATATCGTTCCTCAGTTCCTCCTCGAAGCGTAGATCGCTTTCCCGATCCGCCCCGCGAGGCCGCGTGCCTGCAATCGGATGAATGGTCATCTCATCATCCTCAACTCGCACGAGCAATTCAGGAGACGCGCCGACGATGTGGAAGTCATCCAGATCGAGGTAGAACATGTAGGGCGAAGGATTGATCGCGCGCAGCGCGCGATAGACGGTGAACGGGGCGGCATTGACGTGACGACTCAAGCGTTGCGATGGCACCACCTGGAAAATGTCGCCTGCACGGATATAATCGATGGCGCGCCGTACCATCGTCTCGAACTCGGCGCGCGTGCGATTGGAGACCACCTTCAGGGCGGTTGCGTCTGCTAGCGGCTCCGGTTCCTCCGGCAGGCGCACCGGTTGTTGCAGGCGCTGCTGCACCTCGTCGAGGATTGCCAGCCCGCGCCGGTACTCGGTCGCCAGATCGGGTGCGTCAAGATGCAGGTGGGTTACGATCCTGACGCGATGCTTGAGATGGTCAAAGACCAGCAGAGTCTCGGTAAAACTGAATACGGCCAGCGGCAGCCCCAGTTCATCATGCTCTGGCACAGGCAGCGACTCGAAACGCGCTACGGTTTCATAGGACAGGTAGCCCACTGCGCCGCCATGAAAGCGCGGCAAGGCGTCATGCGGCAAGCTGGCAGGCGCAACAAGCCGGTACTGCCCCAGTTCGGCCTCGATCAATTGTAGCGGATCATGGCAGGACACCACTTCCTCGCTGCTGGCGCGCTCTCCGTCGGGTCGAATGTGCCGCAACTGCGCCCGCCCGCCCCGGTGCGTCATCACCATATACGGGTCGATACCGATGAAGGAGTAGCGGGCAATGCGCTCTCCGCCCTCGACGCTTTCCAGCAAGAAGCTGTAGGGGCCGCGTGCCGTCTTGCAATAGGCCGAGACGGGCGTTTCCATATCGGCCAGAATGTCGCGAAACAGCGGCATCAGCGGTCGTTTTCCCCCGCTGCCCTGTATCACGGCGTCCTGTAACTGCTGAATCTCGGCAAATGTTGGATAGTCCATGTTGCACCTGCTTCCATTTGCTAGCTATCCAGTACCACCCCGCCGCAGGCCGCCCGGCCCCGCCGCAGGCCACCCCTTGCGGGTGGCCTGTACGTGGCGGGTGGCCTCTCCCCGCCGTGTGGCCTGCCATCCGTGTGGCCTCTCCCCGCCGCGTGGCCTGTACGGCCCCAGGATCACCCCTTGTGGGTGGCCTGGCGTGGCCTCTATCCAAGTCCGATGACTTCTTTGACGCGCCGCAGCGTCTCTGCCGCCAGCGGGCGCACTTCGTCCGCGCCCCGCTTGAGGATGGCTTCAAGCTCCGGCATGTCGTTGATCAATTCGTAGTAGCGCCGCTGGATGGGTTCCAGCGTGGCAACCAGCCGGTCGGTGAGCGCGGCTTTAAACTCGCCGTAGCCCTTACCCGCGAACTCTGCCTCGATCTCCTGTGGTGACTGCCCCGTCAGCAACTGGTAGATGGTCAGCAGGTTGGTGATACCTGGGCGGTTCTCGTCGAAGGCCACCAGCCGCTCCGAATCCGTTGTGGCGCGAGCAATCTTCTTTTTGATGGTCTGCGCGTTATCCAGAAGATTGATGCGCGAGAACGGATTTTCATCACTCTTGCTCATCTTCTTCGTCGGCTCGGTAAGCGACATGATGCGCGCGCCAGCCTCACGAATCAGCGCCTCCGGGATGGTGAAAATTTGCTGCCCGTAGAGCGAGTTGAAACGCTGCGCAAGGTCGCGCGTGAACTCGATATGCTGCCGCTGATCCTCACCGACCGGCACGAAATTTGTGTGATAGAGCAGGATGTCACAGGCCATCAAGTCCGGGTAGCAGTAGAGGCCCGTGCTGACCGTGTCTGGATTCTCGCCCGCCTTCGTCTTGAACTGTGTCATGCGGTTCAGCCACCCCATCGGCGTGAAGCACTCCATGATCCAGCTCATCTCGGCGTGTTCATGCACGTGCGACTGGATGAAGAACTTGCAATATTTCGGATCCAGCCCGCAGGCCAGGTAGAGCGCGGCCAGCTGCCGCGTCGAGTCGTGCAACTCTTTCGGGCTGATGGGCAGAGTAATGGCGTGCAGGTCAACAATACAGAAAATGTTGTCATACTGCGACTGAATCTCAACCCAGTTGCGAATGGCCCCCAGGTAGTTGCCCAGGTGAATATTCCCCGTCGGCTGAATGCCGGAAAAGGTGCGTTTCTTGACCGGCGCGCTGCTGTTCGCTACTGCGGTTTTCGTCTCCTGATGCAAGTCTACTGGCATACATACACCTCCATAATCGAATCAAAAATGTTCAGGCAATAAAAAAACGCCACTCATTCCCTGCAAGGGACGAGAGGCGTAAAGCTTTCGTGGTGCCACCCTGATTCAGATTATCCGCTTCCGCAACAGAAGCGATAATCTCTCATTGCCGGATACAATCTCCAACCCTTTTTCTCCTCGCTAACCCCGTGTCATCCTGAGCAGAGCGAAGAATCTTCGCAAAAATCAGGTTGTCGATGATATCCTGTCCCCGGTAACGGCGGACATACCGCAGGAGTCCTACTGACCTGTAAAGGCGTTCGCTCCTTAGCTCCCAGGCCCATTCTATGACCGACCGGTGCCGGTTTCCACCATTCCCGACTCTCTGCACCCGGCCAACGTCATATACTCTTCCTGTTCGTAGCTTTCACGTATTCTGTTTTGCTTATAAGACAGTATACGGACAATGAGCAGGGATGTCAAGTATCGTTTGGCCCAAAAATGGGGAAGTTCTTTTTTTCGGTGCGAGCAGTCAGACTGACTGGCTGGAAAATTAGTAAATCGATAGAAAGTTCTTAGATGTTGTAAAAAATGATGTGAGAAAACTTGATTACATCATCTTTATCATATATACTACTACATGGACACTTTGTCACGTATCAATGTACTTCCATTGTAGCCTTCGTCTCTTTGATGCGTCATCCGTAGCACAATCCTTTACATTCTTCACTCGCCGTCTATGTTTGCCTTTGCGAGAGTTCTCACAGGAGAAGGAGACCCTTATGAAGAAAATCGAGTATGCAGTTGGTGCAGCAGGACTGTTCAGCCATCATCTCCATCGTGAAGGTTTTGATCGAGGCATGATTGCCACATTCGGCAATGGCTTTCGTGTCGAGCAAGGTTTTACGTCTTGCGAAAGCAATTTGCACTCCACTCTTTCCAGAATTCCCAGATCAATCACCGATGAAGGCACTCGTCTATACGATTCGGTTGAAGATGTCATTCGGCAGTTCTGGAGCTATGGTCAGCGTAATCGTCCCTGGCTGCTGACTGTGATCACCGACGGGCAGGACAATGCCAGCCGCAAGTATAAGGGCAACCCGGCAGCTATTGGACACTGCATCGCCACGCGCTTCAACCACGAGCCTTCCAACTTCATTTTTGTGATTGGTGTGGGTGAAGGACGGCAGATTGATAGACATGCTCTTGCCACTATGGGAGATTATGGCAATTTCCTCGCCATTACCATCGGCGCCTTTCCCCTGCTTGAGAGAGTGTTTCTCAACATTGCTGTACAGGTGTCAACGCAGATATCAGGCGTGCGAGTAAACGTGGGTAATATGAGCTGGTCAGAAGTTCAGCAGGTTCGCCAGATTTCTCAAGTTCCCTTTGATTATGCCTTCCTGATTGACCGCTCCGGCTCGATGAGCGAGCAGGGATAGGCAACTGGAAAGTTGTCGGTTTGTCGATCTCCAGGCCCCCATGCACCGAATGGACCTGAGCGGCTGCTGGGGGGCCTGGAATAGGGATAAGATTTATCTGTACAGCCGCATCAAATACAGCACGCTATTGACGTAGCGCCAGTTGAAGATGCCGCGATGGATGACGGCCCAGCCTCCTTCGTTGTAGCCGCTGATGACTTTGACGAGGTTGCCGCCGAAATTGTGCCAGAGGTAGCTGAGATAGATGGCCCCCAGGTTGATGTTGTCCCACAGGTGGTAGGGGTCGCGGCGCACGCCTGTGCTGACGTTGAGTGATTGGGCGGTATAGGGCATGAGCTGCATGACGCCGATGCCGCCGTCGCGGGCGATGACATGCTGCGTCCAGCCGCTTTCCTGCCAGGCGATGGCCAGCAGCAGGTTGGCCGGGAGATGATAGATGGCGGCGGCGCGACGCAGCATCGTCGTCACCTGCGAGCGCGTCGACCACTCCAGGGCGTTATAGGCGTACCAGCGTACCGTGCCGTTGGGCAAGAGGCCGCTCGCCGTATTCCCGTTGCCGGGACCGCTGCCCAGCCGAT
>CADDYT010000168.1 GCA_902810755.1 Chloroflexota bacterium | reverse complement strand
ACGCCCGATCACGTCTACGCCATCGCTCCTATGGCCCTCGCTCACCGCCTCAAACGCCTTCCCTTGCAGTCTGTCCCCCGCTCGATCAATGAGGCGCTGGCAATGGTCAGGAAAAAAGTGGTTCGCTAATTGCTTGCTGGAACGAATTGTAGATCAGGGAGAACGTTCCGGGTTTTCCAACGTTTTAACCATGCGTATATGGGGACGTTGATAGAGCAAAGTCTGCCGGGTAGCAACATAGCCTCGATGCGCGTACATATCCAGCGCCTCTTTGTTCCCTTGCGCGACATTGAGGGCTATTTTCGGATAGCGGTGGCGGCGTGCCTGCTCCTCCGCAGCTTGCAGCAGGCGCGAGCCAATCCCTTTGCGACCCCAATTCTCGAACACGGCCAGCGCATCGACATACCATTCATCGTCCTCGGCCTCGCGTTCGAGCCAGTTTGCAACGGCAGCGTTGAGCCGCGCCTCATCTCGCCCCCCGAAGCTCAACACCAGCCCGACCACCTCTGCATTCTGCTCGGCGACCAGGATGTTTTGATAGCTGAAGCGATTGCCCTCCCGGCGGAAGAAATACTTTAAATGCTTGATCCACCCGCTCCGGTGTTCCTCCGGCAGAGGGTAGGTGACGCGCGTATGGGTGTACGCCGAGTAAAGCAGAGCTGCCGCTACCTCAGCATCGTCTGGCCGCGCCGGTCTGATCTGTATCGAATCTCGCATCGTTTCCCATAAAGATCGTAGCCATCGCTGTGATGGCCGAGGTAATCGTCGGTTTCTCCAGCACCCAGGCAATGGCAACCTGGGCAAGCAGGAGGTGGCGCTCATCGCAAAGCTGCTTGAGATGCTCAACCGCTTTCAACTGCTCCTCGTGCCAGTAACGAGCCTGGTAGAGCTGCCCGCATTGCGAAGCGTGAAGCGCGTATTCTCCTGCGGCGCTTGCCCGGCTTGATAGCGCCCGGTGAGCATACCTCCGGCGAGGGGGTTGTAGACAATTACGCTAAAAGTCATGGTTCCCAGGCAAATCTCCGAGACCTGCAGTCCTGTCCGTCCCAGATATTTCGTTTTCATTGGGGCTGCTCCTGATATTGTTCGTCGCTGACCTTTTCCATCCAGTCGACGGCCTTGCCGTTGAGCCGTTCCTGAATGGCGATATGCGTCATAGCCCTGTTTGGGGAGGCCCCGTGCCAGTGTTTCTCACCTGGCGCGAACCAGACCACGTCACCGGGGCGAATTTCCTCGACCGGCCCTCCCCAACGCTGCGCGCCCGCAGCCAGCCGTCACGATCAGAGTCTGACCAAGTGGATGGGTGTGCCAGTTGGTACGAGCGCCCGGCTCGAAGGTGACACTGGAACCAGCCACCCGCGCGGGTTCGGGTGGCTCGAACAAAGGATCAATGCGCACCGTACCCGTAAAGTACTCCGCCGGGCCTTTGCCAGAAGTTTGCTCGCAGTTTCTTTTGATCTCCATGTTCTCAATTCCTCCTCTTTTAGAATCGTTGGTAGCGTATCGTTTGCTCAGAGCCGCTTTTGCAGCACCCCTTTGGCAAAGCGCTGCACTATTTCGACCTTTAAGAAGATACGCTACCGCACCGTTTCTGGTTGCTCATGTGGTCGCTAGCACTCTCCCCCGCCCCATAGGCGTTAACTTAAGACCGCCCCAGGCCACCCGCAAGAGGTGGCCCTACTATACACGATCCCATCTGTTTCCTTTCTGAGCAGATGGAAACGGGGGTTGTGGGATGGCCTGGGGCATCGGCTGACTGCTCTCTCTACCCACATCTTGCAACCTTCAGGGTATTTTGTCGTAAAATAAATATACATTGTAAATCAAAAGATATAGTATGTCTCATAACTCCGCAGGGAGCCGAGACAAAGGAGGTTGCGAGTTTCATGGATGCAACTACCGCCATAGAGCGACAGTTAAACCCGTTTCCCTGGTATCAGCATATGCGGGAGACAAACCCGGTTTCTTACAGTGAAGAGTATGGAAGCTGGTCGGTCTTTCGCTATAACGACGTGCAGAAAGTGCTGACCGATTACAGCCTTTTCTCCTCGCAGTACATGGGGGAGCAGCAGCCGATAGCGATGAGCATCATCAACACCGACCCGCCGCGCCACCGGCAGTTGCGCTCGCTGGTCACGCAGGCTTTCACGCCGCGCCGCATTGCGCAACTGGAGCCGCGCATCACACAGATCGTTAACGAACTGCTGGACAAGGTGCAGTCGAGTGGCAGGATGGATGTCGTCGATGATCTGGCCTACCCGCTGCCGGTAATCGTGATTGCCGAAATGCTCGGTATTCCACCGGAGGAGCGCGAACAGTTCAAACGCTGGTCGGACGAACTGGTTGGAGAAACGCAAACGACAGGCCACAATCCACAGATGGAGATGGGCAGGTACTTCTACCAGAAGATTGAGCAGCGCCGCCAGGAGCCAAAAAGCGATCTGATCAGCGCCCTGATAGAAGCGCAGATCGATGGCCAGCACCTGGACATGATGGAACTGCTCGGCTTCTGCATCCTGCTGCTGGTGGCCGGAAACGAGACGACGACCACGCTGCTCGGCAACGCTTTGCTCGCCTTCACCGATCACCCGGAAGTGATGGAAGAACTGCGGGCGCACCCTGAACTGCTGCCGGACGCCATCGAAGAGGTGCTGCGCTACCTCTCCCCCGTCAAGAGTATGTACCGCATGGCAGGCAAGGACACGGAACTGGGCGGCAAGCAGATCAAAGCGGGCGATTTCATCGTGGCCTGGATCGGCTCAGCCGACCGCGACGAGGAGCAGTTTCCCGACCCCGATCGCTTCGACATTCACCGCTCGCCCAACCGGCACCTCGCCTTCGGTCACGGCATTCACTTCTGTCTCGGCGCGCCCCTGGCCCGGCTCGAAGCAAAAATTGCCCTCAACCTCATGCTCGAACGTCTGCCGAATATCCAGAGAGTGCGCGACATCCCGCTGCAACCATCCAGCAGCTACATCCTGCAAGGCGTCAAACACTTGCCGATTACGTTCGGCAAGTAGGCGCCAGTTTTGACGGGAGCGAATTGATCTTTATGACAGAAGGTCAACTCGCTTCTGCTCGCCCTCTAAAGCGAGGTTGGTAAGAATTGCCCTGCCGGGCGACCACCAGGGTCGCCCCTGCCCTCCTCAGCTCGCTCCAGGCCGCTGAACCGCGCTGTAAGGCATAGGGGGGTGTCAGGCACGCGGGCCAGGAACCTGCACATTGTTTATCTTCACCTACCCTCTTTTTCCAGAACCTTGAGGCACAAACGGAAATTCTGCAAGAGGCTGGCAAAAACGCCTGTCCATCTCGTACAATGCAAAGAAAGTATGGCATGTCATTGAAGAGAGATCGGTGCCTGTCATGCTGAGCAGTAGCGAAGCATTTCCTCTCTTCATTGAAGACCAGGAATACCCCGGAAGCTCGCTGCCGCTCAGCATGACACGTCCCCGATGGGTTCTCATGGCACGCAACAGTGAAAGCTCAGGAACAGGTTCAGGAAGGAAAGAAACATCATTTATGGGTGCGACACCGGAGTTTAAGCAGCAATTGCGTGAGGCGTTTCAGGCGATGCAGGTCGGGCAGACATTCACGTTCCGGCGAACATTTACGGAGGGGGATGTCGCGCTGTTCTGCGGCGTGACGGGCGATTATAATCCCTATCATATCGACCAGACGTTTGCTGAGAGTACGTGGTTCGGGCGGCGCATCATCCCCGGCCTGCTCACCAGCAGCATGATAACGCATATCGGCGGCATGATTGGCTTCCTGGCGACGGAGATGCACTTTGAATATGTGGAGGCCGTCGCCATCGGCGATACCATCACCTGCACCGTCACCATTCAGGAGAAGGATGAGGAGAGACGCCTGATGTTGGCTACCGCCACGTTCGTCAACCAGCACGGCGTCGAGGTGCTGCGCGCGCGCTTCAGCGGCTTCCCCTCCAATATCCGGCTGGCGCGCTGATATTTCTTGAAGAAGGGAGATATGTGGACATGGAGATCATTCGCATCGACCATCTCGTGCTGACCGTATTCGATGATCTGGCTACCATCATCGTATCGTTCGTTAGTCTTAGCATAATGAAGGAGAATGGATTTGAAATATGTTATTCCTGATCCTCTAGATCAAATAAACCCGGGCGAGCTAGCTTCTTTACCACCTCATAGACATCCTTCTTGTCTCCAGTCCGACGGATACCTGCAGTTACCACCACCACTAACACCCGCTCCTCCTCTATCCTGTAAATAATTCGATAACGCTGTCCTATCGCCCTTATGCTTCGATAACCGGCAAGTTCGTGACCCAGAGGTTTTCCCTGTTTCTTTGGATCACGTTCAAGCCCTTTTAGAACAGATATCAAAGATGTAGGTAATCACCAGATGTTTTCATCGTTCAAGAGTACAGGTATACGATGAGCGAATAGTTTTCTATCAAGATTATGCAGTTGTATTACCTGCTGTCCCGACTTGCCGAGACCTGCACAGCCACCTCCGGGTTGTTCGCGGGTTGCATTGTTGCCTGTTCTTGTTGCTGCGTTTTCTCCCGCTTGCGCTGCCAGCTTGCCTTGCGACCGACGAGGCGGCTGGCAATGGGGATGTTAAGCAGAAGAATGGTGATGGCGGTAGCCCCCGCTGCTACAAATAGCCAGCTAAGGAGGACGCGCACCGCCGTGAACCAGGTGGTGGGCATCGCGGGTACAATCCAGCGCAGGAGAGCGGTTATCAGGAGGGCATGAATAAGGTAGACGCCGAAGGATGAATCTGAGAGGACTTGCCAGAAGCGGTAGCCGCGCGGACGTTTATCCGGGCCTGTCTTGCTGGCCCAGCGCGCCGTAAGCCAGAGGCCGAAGAAGACGATGGCCACGCTGTAAAAGACCATCGCCGGCTGCAAAACCGAGGTGGCATAGCCGATGGATTCATGGTAGACATTCACCTGGATGAAAAAGTGGAGCCATAACGCGGCCAGCACCAGCAGGAAGGACGCAGCGATGAGCCTGCCATGCCGCAGCAGGATTGCACGCACCTGCTGAAAGTAGAGCGCGGTAAACCCGCCCAGTACAAAGTAGAACTGGTAGACCAGCACGAAGCGATTCTGAAACTCAGAAAACGTCTGCCAGAAGGGTGAGGAGGCCAGCGTTCCCTGCTGGAGCGTGTGGTAATCGAAGTAAAACAGGATGAGCTGCAAGACGAAGCTGATGGACAGCACGATCCAGGGGTGAGAGGCGCAGCGGCGCAGGAAGAGCAAAAACAGCGGGAAGATGAGATAAAATTGCAGGGTGAGCAGGATGTAGTAGAGCTGGTACGATGCATTGCCGGTCAGGATATCGATGAAAGAGGTATGTAGAAACGTTAGCGGCGTTTTGTCGGGCATATTGACCCAGACGTAGACGACGCTCCAGACAGCGTAGGGCAGCAGGACGCCGATGCTGCGTTTCTGCCAGAACTGTTTGAGCGGAAACGGTTTGCCATAATAGACATAGACCAGGGCAAAGGCGGTGACAAAAATGAAGACCTCCCTGGTAAAATGCAGCGCGGTGATAAAAGCGTTTTGAACCTGCAATCCCGTCGCCGACGAGTTGAGAGGAAGCGTATAGAAGAGGACATGCACGCCTACCACGCTCACCGCCGTGCAGATACGCAGCGGGTCCAGTTCGTAGATATGCGGGCGCTTCCCCTGCGTTTGAGCTACCTGTGCCATGAATGTTTCCCTGTTCTGATTGTATGTATCTAGCGTTGACCATAATGTGCCTGTTCGCGGGCGCGCAGCAGGCGGCGTTCGATTTTGCCCGTAGCGTTTTTCGGCAGTTCATCGAGTACGATGAAGTCAACGGGAATCTTCTGCGGACTCAGATGATGCGTGAGATAGTTGCGCAGTTGCTGTACACTCTCTTCTTGCCAGTTCTCGCGCACCGTGAGGTAGGCGACGACCTGTTCGCCATAAATGGGGTCAGGCCTACCGACGACCGCTGCTTCACGCACGGCTGGATAGCCCTGAAGCACTTCTTCGACCTCGCGCGGCGCAATATTCTCCCCGCCGCGATTAATCACCTCACGCAGGCGACCCTTGATAAAGAGGTAGCCGTCTTCATCCAGATAGCCCAGGTCGCCGGTGCGAAACCAGCCATCCTGAAATGATTCTTTGCCCCGGTCATACTGGTAGGAGCGGATCAAGCTCGGCCCCGCGACGCAGATTTCGCCGACTTCTCCCTGTGGCACATCGCGTAATTCCTGCTCGTCTCCATCTCTGGGAGCGCAGATGCGCAGGGCAACGCCGACGGGCAGGCCAGCAGATCCAGGTTTATGCACGCCGGGCGGCATGGGGTTGGCGACGATCTGGCTGGCAGCTTCCGATAAGCCATAGGTTTCAATGACGGGAACGCCGAAGCGAGCCTCGAAGGTGGAGAGGTCCGCGGACGGCAGCGGAGCCGAGCCGGTGCGCACATAGCGCAGCGAACCGGGCAGGAAGGCCGGACGCGGCGTTTCCAGCAAGATGGCGACAATCGCAGGGACAACGCTGGCCCACGTCACCTGATAGCGTTCCACCCACTCCCAGAAATGCTGTTTGCTAAAGCGCCGGGCGATGACGACGGCGCTTCCGGCCAGCAGAGAGGCACACAGGCTCACAACCGGCGCGTTGACATGAAAAAATGGCAACACGGTCAGCCCGCGATCCTGGGGAGAAAGTTCGTGGCTGCGGCGCACAGAGTCCGCCGTCCACGCCATCTGCCGCTCGCTCAGCACCACGCTTTTTGGCTCGCCCGTCGTCCCTGATGTTCCCAGATAAACGCAGCCCTCTATGGGATCTAGCATCTCATGAAAGGCTGGCCCGGTCAGCAATGCCTCACAGGCATCTCGTGTCAGCACCTGCGCGTGAGAGCTGGCGAAGCCGATGGCATCCTGTCGTTGTTCCACGCACAGGATATCCGGGCAGTGTCGGCCAGCTATGGTCGCTTTTTCGCTATCAGTAGCCTGAGGTGAGACGGGGATGAGGTGATGACCGCCGCTCAAGGCGCTCAACCAGAGGACGGCATTGATAATGCCACCGGGCAGGGCCAGTACAATATGATGTGAGGCGTCGCCAAGAAACTGTCTCATCCTGTTGACGGCGGCCAGCGTCTGTGCATAGCTCAATGTTCGGCCCGTCTCCGCCTCGACCAGAAATGTGGCCTGCGGTTGCTCTGCCGCCCACTTTATCAGACTGGTATAGAGCGTCCCCTGAATAAGTTGATCTCGACTATCTGGCAGCTTCTCCAGATGTAGCATAACTGTTTCTCCTCCAGGCATCTCATGCTGAGTGCAGCGAAGCATCTGCGACCCCCCTCGCTACACTCAGCATAAGACTGATCGTGTGATATTCTTGCCCCTGACCTTAGCACACCATTCTGAAAAATAGGGGAACGTGGCTGAAAACTTGCTGAATCAGGAAGAGGGCGCGCGCCCTCACAGGCCAACGAGACCCTGTTTCAGCGCGCCACGCGAGCAGGCAGCGTTCGCTGATAATGGGAAAAGGATACAGAATCTTTACAAATTCCTCGAAGTTTTTTGAGATTTGTTTGTTACAGATAGAAGTAGCAAGGGTTGGAAAGTCTGCCATATTCAGCGAAATTTCAGCGAAGTTTGGTATACCTTTCAGGAAGGAAAAGTTTTCTCCTGATACCTGCTGACAAAGGTTGAGAAAGATGATTACACCTGACGAGAGAAACGCCGGAAGCAAGCAGCCGGTGGTGTTGATCGTAGATGATGAACCCGGTATTATCGATTTTCTGCAAATGGGCTTCGCGTATGAAGGCTTCCAGGTATTTGCCGCCACCAGCGGGCCAGACGCTGTGCAGGCGGTGGCAACCCACCAGCCAGATGTGGTAATTCTGGACATTATGCTGCCCGGCTTCGATGGATTGGAGGCAACGCGGCAGATACAGCGACTTCATGACACCGCCATTATCATGCTCACAGCCAGAGATGGCGTCGACGATCGCGTGGCCGGACTGGATACGGGGGCCGATGATTATGTCACCAAACCATTTGCCTTCAAGGAATTGATGGCACGCACGCGGGCCGTGCTGCGGCGGCATGGCAACAACCTGGCGGATACGCTCACCTTTCATGAAATCACACTGGATCGCGGGACACGCATCGTGACGCGCGCAGGTGAGCCAGTTGAGTTGACGCCACGTGAATTCGACCTGCTGGAATTGTTTCTGATGAATCCCCGCCAGGTCCTTTCCCGCGACACCATTCTGGCGCGTGTCTGGGGGTATGATTACTTCGGCGACGACAATATCATTGAGGTCTATATCCGTCATCTGCGCGAGAAGTTGCATGACAATCCGCCGCGCCTGATTCAAACGGTACGAGGCATCGGCTATAGCCTGCGAGGTTGAAAGAGCTATGTGGAGCAGGCAATATCTCTCCGACATAATCAGACATATCCCCATTCGCTGGCGGCTCACCCTGGTTTCTCTGGGCGTGCTGGCGCTGCTGCTCAGCGGCTTGAGTGTTGCCATTACGCTGGTGGCGGAACAGGTCCTTTTTAGCAACGAAGTCAATGTATTGCACAACGAGGCCCGGCTGGCCGTCAATGACATCAAGGGGCGTCCTTTCGTGCTTGCCCGCTTCTCCAATCCACCACCCGGGCCGCCTCCTGCCAATTTCGAGTTGATCGCTAACGAACTTGTTCTCAAACTTGCCAGTACAGAGACCAATGCCGCTATTCTATCAACCGATGGGTCCGTACTGATCCCCGGCAGCACCTTTATCCTTGCTCCACAGCCGATTGTGCTTTCACCGCAGCGCGTTCAGCAGTTGTTGAATGCAGAGCAGAACGGGATGAACTACACGCTGATCAGGGATGCGCAGGGCCAGCGCCAGCTCGTTACCTTGATGCCACTGGTGAGCAATCATCACGCTATCGCTATTCTCCAGATGAATACCCCAACGGCCCCCATCGACCAGTTTCTGGCAACGCTGCGTTCGATCTTCTTTTTTGGTATCGTCTGCGTGCTGGTTCTTGCCACAGCCATCACCTTCCCGCTGGTCGGCCTGGCGTTGCGCCCGCTGGTGGAGATGGAAGGCACCAGCCGGCATATTGCCGGGGGCGACCTCTCCATGCGCATCGACCCTCCCTCAACCGGCGATGAAATCGACCGCCTGGCCGTCTCCTTCAATGAGATGGTGGCGAAACTGGAGGCTACTTTCAAGCGGCAAAAACAATTTGTCTCCGACGCTTCCCATGAATTGCGCACCCCCCTGACCGCTCTGAGTGGCAGCCTGGAAATGCTGCTCATCGGCGCTGATCGCGGCGATACCGATGCATCACGCCGCCTGGCACACAGCATGTATAACGAGGTGCAGCGCATGCACCGACTGGTTGAAGACCTGCTGGTGCTGACACGGCTGGACGAGGGAAAAATCGCGCTGCGCCGCGATACTATACAGATCGAGCCGGTCATTGCTACGATATGCAGTCAGGCCGAGTGCCTGGCGCACGGACAGGAAATCCACAGCGATATCGCCCCCAACCTTCCGCCCATTCAGGCCGACAAAGATCGCCTGCAACAGGTCTTGCTCAATATTGTCGACAACGCCCTCAAATTCACGCCAGCGAGCGGGCGCGTCGATATCATCGCCGAAAGCGATGGGCCGGGCGCGGTGCTGATGCGCGTCAGAGACACCGGCCAGGGTATCCCGGCGGAAGCGTTACCGCATGTCTTCGATCGCTTCTACAGGGCAGACCCCGCGCGCAGTCGCCAGTCCCGGCAGGTCGGCGGCAGCGGCCTCGGCCTTGCCATCGCAAAAGAGTTGCTGGAAGCCCAGGGCGCAGCCATCACCATCAACAGTGTGGTCGGTGAGGGGACGACCGTCACCATTCGCTTCCCGGTCGGGCAAGAAATACAGGAATACGCTTGCATCAGAACGTGAGGCCGGTGAGCAAGAAACCCTGCCGACTACGCGATAGAACGCCGTTGTACTACCGGCAGCCAGCAGGGTCATGCGAGACAGGCATAAGATGGGGGGTGAAAGTCAGTGTTGTAGTTGCAGGGCGACCGTCTCCTCCGGCTGCGCCGTCCAGTGCTGCTCGCTCAGGTACTTCCAGCCGCCATCGGCCAGAATAATCACGATTTTTCCCTTTTCCATGCGGGCGGCATAGCGCAACGCCACGTCGAGAACGGCGCCGCTTGAGGGGCCGGCGAAGATGCCTTCGTGTTCCTTCAACTGGAGCGTGCGCGCCCATGCCTGCTTGCTCGATACAAGAACACGACTCTCCAGCAGCGATTGATCGAGGACGGGCGGCACAAAACCGTCGGCAAGGTTGCGCAACCCCTGAATACTTTCGCCTTGCACCGGCTCTGCCGCGACCACACGAATGGCGGGGTTGTGTTCCTTCAGGCGGCGACCAATGCCGGTGAGCGTGCCGCCCGTTCCCAGTCCGGCGACCAGCAGATCGAGGTCTGGCATATCGCGCACAATTTCAACGCCGGTCGTCTCATAGTGCGCCTGCGGGTTCGCTTCGTTGCCATACTGGTAGAGCATGACATAGCGTTTATCCTGCTGCACAATCTCCTGCGCCAGCCGGATCGCCCCATTGCTGCCAGCGGCACCCGGAGAAGTGATGATGGTCGCGCCGTAGAGTTCCAGCATCCTGCGCTTGTCCTGCGTCCCTTTGTCGGAGACAACGGCGGTGAAACGATAGCCCTTCATGCTCGCAACCAAGGCCAGCGCCAGCCCCGTATTGCCGCTGGTCGGCTCCAGCAAGATGCTTCCCTTTTTCAGCAACCGCTGCGCTTCTGCCTGCTCGATCATCTTCCTGGCAATGCGATCCTTCAGGCTGCCCGATGGATTGACGCCTTCCAGTTTCGCGAAAATCTGCACAGCCGGACGCGGACTAAAACTTTTCAGCTCGACCAGCGGCGTATTGCCAATCGTCTCCAACACATCATGATAATACATGTGCATTAGCTCCTTTCTCCATAGCGCGAGAGCAGAGATTCTCCCGCGCGGAGAATCTCATCGAACATGGAGTAGATATCTGTCTCGTTCGTCATGTAGTTGACCAGGCAGGCACGCAGCACTTCTTTGTTTTGAAAGCGAGTGGAAGTGAAAAAGGCCCTGCCGCGCCGCTGTATCTCACGGGCCAGTTCCCCGTTCAGCCGGTCAAGCAGGTGCGGCTCATCTTTGAACATGGATGGAACGTAGCGGAAACGCACAATACTCAGTGGCCCACTCGCCACCAGTTCCAGCGCAGGTTCGGTCTCGATCAGCCTTGCCAGCAGCCGCGCCATCTCAATGTTGCCGGTAATTGCCCGCGCCAGCCCCTCGCGTCCGGCGGTACGCAAGACCGTCCAGACATCGAGCGCGCGGAAACGGCGCGTGCGCTGCAAGGTAAATTCGGACATCCAGTATTCGTGTTCATCCTCGCCCGGTGGCTTCAGGCGGAATGTATCATGCAACACCTCGCCATGCCGCACCAGCGCGCAGCCACAGTCAATCGGCACAGACAGCCATTTATGTTGATCGGTGGCAAGAGAATCGACCCGCTCCATGCCTTTATAAAGGGGCGCAACCTGCTTATCCAGTATGCCAACCGCCCCGTAGCAGCCATCCACGTGCAGCCATAGCCCCTGCTCCTCACAGAGATCGGCCAGTTCGGTCAGCGGATCGATGGCTCCCGTCTCGACCGTTCCGGCGCTCGCTACAACACAGAACGGGCGCATACCTGCCGCTCGATCTTCCGCTATGCGCCGGGCGAGTTGCTGCACATCCATCTGATAGCTCGGCGTGGATGGAACAATATGAATCGCGTCGCTGCCCAGCCCCATTGCCTCGACCGAGCGACGAATGCTGAAATGGCCCTGATCGGACTGGTAAAGCACAAAAGGCGCATGCGCGCCCTGCAAACCTTCTTTGCGTATGTTCCAGCCATCCTGTTGAGCCGCCCAATAGCGAGCAGCCTGCAGGCAGGTAAATTGTGCCTCGGAGCCACCGCTGACGAAGACGCCCGCGCTGCCCTCGACCGGAAAGCCACAGAGTTCCATCAGCCATTGCACGGTACGCCGTTCCAGTTCCTGCCCTGTGTGGTCGCCAATGCCACAGTTGGGATTCATGGCCGCCGCCAGTGGCTTCATCAAGATGGCCGCGTGCGCCGGGGCCGAGTTGATCCAGCCTGCGAAGCGCGGATGCCCGTTTCCCTGCGGGTAGGGCAGGATCAGCTCGCGCAGAAAGGCCAGCGTCTCCTCAAAGGGATATCCCTGGCGCGGCAGTTCCTGCGTGAGAATCTCCTCGCGCACACTCTCCGGCACCGGCTGCCACACGGGCCGTTCCGCAATGCCGCCCAGATAGGCAGTCACCTCGTCCATAATCTGATAGCCGTAGCGCCGCAAAGATAGTTCATCAAAAGAGAGCTGGCCCGCGCGGGTCGTTTCTTCCCGCGCAGCCCGTGCTTCGTTTTTCTCAGATGTATCTATGAGATTCATTCTGTTTTGCATCACCTCTTATCACTGTGCTTCTCTGATAAGAAGATGATGCCACAGTTCGCTGAATATTCAGCGCATGGGAACTGAAAAAATGCTGAATCAATCTCACCTGTGGTACGTCGAAGAAAACTATGGCTATAAGAAATCCCGGTTAGCCTGACGAGCGTTTCTGGGAGAAGAGCCAGGTGAAGAAGGCGGGGTCTGTATCGGGCGAATAGACGTGGCCGGGCTGCCAGAGGTCATGACCTTCGTTGGGAAACTCGGTGTAGCGGGGATGTCCTCCAGCCTGGATGATGGCCTGAATCATATCGCGCGAGCCGGAAACGGGGACGGTGGTATCTTTTGCGCCATGAAAGGCCCAGATGGGCATGTGAACCAGCACGCCCGCCCTCGTCGGGTCGCCTGCGCCGGAAAGGGGAGCGGCAGCGGCGAAGTAATCGGGCCAGCGTTCAATGGCTTCCCACACACCATAGCCGCCCATAGAAAGCCCGGTCACGTAGATGCGGTTCGCATCGATGCTGCTATATTCGCGGCAGAATAAAGCTCGGCCACCTGTCCTGCACTGCCGCCGAAATCCAGACCTGCGCGTAATACTTGCTGAGGAGCAATTTTCTATCCTGTGTCAGCGACGCCCCTGGCTTAGCAACCTCCGCACCTCC
>CADDYT010000167.1 GCA_902810755.1 Chloroflexota bacterium | reverse complement strand
CTGCCCGCCGCGGCAGCCATCTGGCCATATCTTGCTTTGACTTTCTACGCCAGATGTGATATCAGGATATTTAAGAACATACAGAGGAGATGCATCACTATGCCCCACCTGAAACTCGATGAAGCACTGGTAGAGGAGGCACGGGCGCTGGCCTGGCATATTGTCGAGCCGGTGCTTACGTATATCAGTGCGCATACGACTGTAGCGGTCGAGCGCGCGACGCTGCGCCTGCTGGGCATTGATGGAGTCGACGAGGAGGGAGTGCCGCTGCCAAATCGCGTGGTGGAGCGAGCATTTCCTTTGCTGGCGGGCGGCATCTTACGCCCGTTTGTCGCAGCCATGCTGGCGCACGGGCTTGATGCGCAGAAAGCGGCGGAGGCAGTGAGGCAGAGAAAGCTGATCTTGCAGGAGGTGCCGGAGGCAGAGCGCGAAGTCGTTGAGGCGGAGGCGCAACGGCTGGCGCGCGAGGGCGTGAGCTGCGTGCGCGCGCGGCGGGCGGAACGCGAGGCGATGGTCGCCGAACTGGGCAACCCGCCGACGCCCTGGCTTTACCTGATTGTGGCAACCGGCAATATCTACGAAGACATCGTGCAGGCGCAGGCGGCGGCTCGACAGGGAGCCGATGTCATCGCTGTGATTCGCTCGACGGCGCAGAGCCTGCTGGATTATGTGCCATATGGCCCCACGACCGAAGGCTTTGGCGGCACCTACGCTACACAGGCCAATTTTCGACTCATGCGCGCGGCCCTCGACGAGACCAGCCGCGAGGTGGGACGCTACATCCGCCTGACCAACTATTGCTCCGGCCTCTGCATGCCCGAAATCGCGGCCATGGGCGCGCTGGAACGGCTGGATATGATGCTCAACGACGCGCTCTACGGCATCATCTTCCGCGACATCAACATGAAACGCACGCTGATCGACCAGCTTTTTTCGCGCCGCATCAACGCCGCCGCTGGCATCATTATCAACACGGGCGAGGATAACTACCTGACGACGGCCAATGCGCTGGAAGCCGGGCATACGGTCGTGGCTTCGCAGTTCATCAACGAGCAATTCGCGTTGATCGCCGGTCTGCCGCCGGAGCAGATGGGGCTGGGCCATGCCTTCGAAATTGACCCGGCCACACCCGATCACCTGCTGCACGAAATTGCTTCGGCCCAGTTGATTCGCGACCTCTTTCCGGGCTATCCGATCAAATATATGCCGCCGACGAAGCATATGACCGGTGATATCTTTCGCGGTCATGTCCTCGACGCTTTCTTCAACCTTGTGGGCGTGCTGACGGGGCAGGGCATCCAGTTGCTCGGCATGCCCACGGAGGCCATTCACACCCCCCTGTTGCAGGATCGCTTCCTCGCTATTCGCAACGCCCTCTACGTTTTTAACGCAGCGCGCCATCTGGGCGACCAATTTGACTGGCGCGAGGATAGCTTCGTGGCACGGCGGGCAGGCGAGATTCTGCGCGCCGCCGTCGCATTACTTCGCCAGATAGATGAGCTGGGTCTCTTCAACGGCCTCGCCGCCGGTCTCTTCGCCGATATCAAACGCTCTCCCGAAGGCGGGCGCGGGCTGGAAGGCGTGATCGAGCGCAACAAAGACTACTTCAATCCGTTCTACGAGGAACTACTGGCATAGCATTTCCCCTGCTCTACCCTTGACAATTCGAGGCTCGTCAGTATACTTAATAGATAAGATGTCAGACATCTGATATCTGTTATCGGCGATATGTTGTTTTGAGGAAGGGTAGATCGGCATGGCATATGCAGCGATTGCGCGACAATCGATGGTGGAGCAGGTGCGCCAGGCGCTGGTTGATCTGCTGCGGGACGAGCAGTATACAGCAGGAAGCTATATTCCCTCGGAACAGGAACTGGGTGAGCGTTTCGGGGCCAGCCGGGCGACGGTGCGCGAGGCGCTCAAGGGGCTGGTGCAGGAAGGCTTGCTCGGTTGCCGTCACGGTAAGGGCTATTTTGTGCTTTCACGCGAGGCGGTCATTCACAAACCCATCACGCAGTTACAGAGCGTCACGGAACTCATGACGGAAATGGGCTATATCGTCGAAAATCGCGTCTTGCGCATCAGTGAAGAGATGCCTTCGCCACAGGTACGGCGACAATTGCAACTGGATGAAACGCAATCAGTTTTGCAACTTGAGCGTGTGCGCAGTTCTCGCAACGAACCCCTTATCTATTCCGTCGATATCTTCCCTCGCGCGCTTATTCCTGGCGCGTGGCAAACGTTAGACTGGACAGGGTCGCTGCTGCAACTGTTCGATGAGCAGGCCGCGCAAATTGTTAGCAGCCGCACCACCATCCGGGCGGTGACGCTGCCGCCGGAATTGTGCGCGGAAATTGGCGTTTCCAGCCACACAGCATGGCTGTGCATGGAACAGCTCAATTTCACCAGAGAGGGCAAGCCGGTACTGACCTCGCAGGACTATCACCGGGGAGAGAATTTCCAGTTTTATGTCAACCGACGGCGCTACTAGCTCGCCCTTGCGAATAGCGAGCCTGTCTCGTTCGCCGGTTTCTTATTCATGCGGAGAGAGGCATGTTGCAAGAAAACACCGGGCCGAAAATTGTCAATACGCCCACCTCAGTCGAGAGGGCAGTCAGTCCTGTTCCTGCCGAAGATGTGGCACGCCAGCATCAATTGATTGAGCGGGAGTTGCACGAAGCAATTGAGCGCGTCCTGCCGAGTGGCCGCTATGTGATGGGTCCAGAACTGGCGGCTTTCGAGCAGGAGTACGCGGCATTTTGCGGCACGCGCTACGCTATCGGCGTCAGCAACGGCACGGATGCGCTGCACCTGGCGCTGCTGGCCTGCGGGATCGGCCCCGGTGATGAGGTTATCACCGTCCCCAATACCTATATTGCTACCGCCTTTGCCATTACCTACGTCGGAGCTACGCCCGTCTTCGTCGATGTGGAAGCGGACACATTCAATATGAACCCGCACCTGCTGGAAGCAGCTATCACGGAGCGCACCCGCGCCATCATCCCTGTACATCTCTACGGGCAGCCATGCGAGATGGAACCAATTCTGGCGATTGCGCGGCGGCACGGGCTGCGCGTGATTGAGGACGCGGCCCACGCGCACGGTTCCTATTACCATGAGGCGGCGACCGGTTCTCTGGGTGATCTTGGCTGTTTCTCTTTTTATCCAACCAAGACCTTCGGCGCCCTGGGAGACGCCGGAGCCATCGTGACCAACGATGGCGCGCTGGATGAGCGCATCCGGCAATTGCGCTATATGGGCCAGAAGGTCAAGCATCACCACGAAATACCTGGCTATCAGAAGCGCATGGATGAGATACAGGCGGCCATGCTGCGCGTCAAGCTGCGCTACCTCAATGGCTGGATTGCGCGCCGACAGGCCATCGCCGCCCGCTACCGGGAGTTGCTGGCAGATGTGGGAGAAGCACAATTCGTCCTGCCCTACGTCGCGCCACAACGCACCCATGCCTATTACCTGTATACCGTACTCGCGCCCCGACGCGACGAACTGCGCGACTATCTGGCGACCCGTGAGATCGGCACGCAGATTATCTACCCGGTGCTGGTGCCTGACCAGCCCGCCTATCGCGATCAGCCCTTCCGCTGCGAGCCGATCCCGGTAGCGCGCAGCCTGGTCGAGCAAATTCTCTGCCTGCCGATGTTCCCTGAACTGCACGACGACGAGATCGAACGGGTTTGTACGGCCATCCATGAGTTTTACAGCGCGTCGAGCTAATATTTTCTATTTCCATTGAAATAAATACTGGAGGTGAAGATGGCCCGAATCACGCTGGCCGTGCCGGGTGGAAGTAGCGTTGCCACCCCCGAACTCTTTCAGGCATTGCTTCACTGGCCGGACAACGCGAGGCCGGAACTGCGCGTCGTGCTGCTGGGACGTTCAGAGCGCAAGCTGGAGCTGGTGTGTCGTGTCTGCCAGATGCTGGTGAGAGAAGCCAGGCCGCCCATTGAGGTCGAGGCCACGACAGACTGGCGCGCCGGGCTGGCCGAGGCTGATTATGTGCTGAATCAGATGCGCATCGGCGGGCTGGCGGCACGCGCCCATGATGAGACATTTCCACAGACGCTGGGTATCGCGGGCGAAGAGACCATCGGACCGGGCGGCTTCGCCAACGCTCTGCGCACGCTTCCCCGTGTGCTTGAGATGCTGCGACTGGTTGAAGAGGTAGCCCCACAGGCAGTGGTACTCAACCTGACGAACCCGGCTGGCATGGTACAACAGGCTGCCGCTCGCTATACAAAGACACGCCTGATCAGCCTCTGTGATTCGCCCACGACCCTGGCAAAGGATGTGATGCAGCTGCTCAGGGGGCGGCATGATACTATCGAACACAACTATCTGGGCGTGAATCACCTGGGCTGGATTACCGATATGTATGGGGTGGAGAAACAGGTGATCGATCGCGTTCTTGACCAGATTGAGCGGCTGCCTCACCTGGGAGTTGACAGCGCGTTTATCCGCGCCACGCGCGCCATTCCCATCCCCTACGTGCGCTATTACCTGCACCCGGAGCGCATGCTGGCGCAGCAGCAGGGCAAGCCGCCACGCGCCTTGCAGCTACAGGCGATGGAACAGGAATTGCTGGCGGCATTCGAGCAGGCGCTGGCGGAGAACAATCCATCCATTGTCACCGGCAAGCGCGGCGCAATCTGGTACAGCGCCATCGTTGTCCCCGTACTGGACGCCATGATCTATGAGCGCAGAAGCGTTCAGGTGGTCAACGTCATCAACGGATTTCGGATTCACTGGCTGCCGCCTGAGGCGGTGATTGAAGTGCCATCCTACGTCGATCGGAGAAAGGCCGATCCGCTCCCGATCTTAGCCGATCAACTGCCCGATGTGCTGCGCGCCCTGCTGTACGCACAGACAACATATGAGTTGCTGGCAGTTCCGGCGATTGTGAAGCAGAAACGCGACCTTGCCTTACAGGCGCTCGTCGCGCATCCCTTAATTCGTTCAATTGAGCAGGCCGAGGCCGTGTTGCAGGCGGTCTGGCCCGGTGGGGGAGTCGAGCTATGAAGACGTTCCGGCTCATCGGCGCGCTTGATATCGGCGGCACGAAAATTCTGGCGGGGCTGATCGACCAGCAGGGAAGGCTGCTGGCCCGGCGGCGAGTCGAGACAGGGGCAACCGGCGGCGCGGAAGAGGTGGTCGCACGAGCGGGCGCAACGTTGAACGAATTACTCTGCGAGGTCGGGGCAGACAGGGCGGCGCTGCAGGCCATTGGATGCAGCGTGCCGGGGCCGCTGGATAGCGAGAGGGGAGTGGTCATCTTCTCACCCAATCTTGGCTGGCGCAATGTCCCCTTCGTCGAGCTACTGCGCCGCCAGTTCGATGTTCCTATCATCATAGAAGACGATGCACGTTGTGCGGCGCTAGGCGAGGCGCGGATGGGAGCGGCACGCGGGGCGCAATGTGCAGTCTACGTGACAATCAGCACAGGCATCGGCTCAGGTGTAGTGATCGGGGGCAGGCTGTATCAGGGAGCGCATGGTTGTGCCGGTGAGGTGGGGCATATGACGCTCGACAGTAAGGGACCCATGTGCGCCTGCGGCAATCGCGGCTGCTTCGAGGCTCTGGCCTCTGGCTCAGCAATCGCGGCACGGGCCAGAGAGGCAATTATGCGTGGAAATGAGACCCTGCTGGCGCGCTATGAGCCGACGCAATTGACGGCCAACGAGGTGATGCAGGCGGCGGCGGCAGGCGACGCCCTGGCAAAGCAGATCATCGAGACGGCAGGGGAATATATCGGCATCGGGCTGGCGGCGGTGGCATGTGCATTTGACCCGGAGGTCATCGTCGTAGGCGGCGGCGCGGCTTCAGGAAACGGCCTGCTGGCACGCGCCCGTGAGACCTTCGCGGCACGGGCCATCCCACCGCTTGACGCCCTGGTTTCCATCGTGCCAGCCGCCCTGGGCGGCGAGAGCGCGCTATGGGGAGCGGCGCTGCTGGTTTCGCAAGGTCAGGAGGTGAGCAGTGTTTGAACACATTCCCGTTGAGTTGCTGCAACGCGCCATGCAGCCGCCGCTGGTTTACGGGCATAATCTTCTGGCGGACACGGCGCGCACTCTCCAGCAGAGGTATGAGAACAGCACCTGTACCATTCTGACGCAGCCCGAACCCTGGGCCATCGCCCGCGAGCAGTTCGCCGCCCTCGACGCCATGCGCGTAATCTATCTGCACTCCATGGAGCAGAATGAAATGGCGCAGATGGAGCGCGCGCTGCCCGCAATGGGGTTCGTGATGGGACTTGGCGGCGGGCAGGCAATGGACGCGGCAAAGTATGTGGCCTGGAAACGCGGCATTCCTCTGCTGCTGGCACCAACTATTATCTCTGTAGACGCGGCGGTCACGAATACCATCGCGCTACGTGAAGGGAACCGCGTGCGCTATAGCGGCTTCGTGGTGGCCGATGCCGTTGTCGTTGACTTCGCGGTCATCAGCAAGGCTCCGGCGAACCTCAACCGGGCGGGCATCGGTGATCTCCTTTCTATTCACACAGCACTCTGGGACTGGCAGCACGCAGGCAGTGATTACGACGCCCAGATTGGGCAGCAGACGCGCGCCATCCTCAATGAGCTGGATGGGCGAGCGGAGGCCATTGCGCGCTGTGATGAAGATGCGCTACGCTCCATCATGGAGAGCTTTGTGCGCGAGAATGCGCTTTGCTTGCAGACTGGCAACAGCCGACCGGAGGAAGGTTCGGAGCATTTTCTCGCCTACAACATCGAGTACATCACCGGGCAGGGGTATGTCCACGGCCAGCTGATCTGTCTCTGCACCTACGTCATGGCCCGTTTGCAGGAGAACCAGGCGACATGGGTGCGCCAGTTGATCGAGCGGACACAGTGCCCGTGGCGGCTTCACGAACTGGGCATCAGTCGCGAAGCATTCATACAGGCGTTGCTGACGCTGCGAGCGTACGCGGAGAGCGAGGCTCTTCCCGCCAGCGTCATTACCCTGCGACCGATTACACCTGAATTTGCCAGGCAGCTTGCTTCAGAATGTGAGTAGGCAAGGTTCCCTGCGGCGCCCCGACTGGTGGCGCAGTCGGCGAGTACAGGCTGAAAGGAGGAGGAAAATTCATACGCTCATCCGGTTGAAATACCGGTAGGATGAGCAAATGAGGCTGGTTGCATTGAGGTATGGTTTCTGGAACCGCCATGCAGGCGGTTAGACAGCGTTGATCGTCCCCGTATCTCTGGCGATGTTTTGTTTCTTCAACCACAGCTTCGGAGGTCTTATGGCAAATACGATAGAAAGCGGCAGGCCGATGGCATCGGTCTTTGTGCGCCAGGCAACGGGCCTGGTGCGCGAACTCTCGTGGGTTGATACCTTCATTATGGTGTTCGCGATTCTCAATATTCCGCTCGGCCTCTCAGAGGTCGCGGCTTTCGCGACGGGAACCTCGACCTTCCCCGCGGCAAATATGCCCCTGGCCTTCATCTTCTCCGCCCCCGCCATGCTCACCATCGGTATGGTCTATGCCCTGTTCACCGCCGCCATGCCGCGCTCCGGCGGCGATTACGTCTGGGCCAGCCGCGTGCTGCATCCGGCCATCGGCTTTGGCGTCAACTTCTTTGTCACCTTCATCCTGCTTTCCAGCGCGGGCCTGAACAGCTTGCTGATGGCAACGTGGTTCTTGCCGCCAGTCTTCCACATCATCGGGCTAGACAACGTAGCCGCGTTCTGTGCTGATACCACCGGCTACGGCGCGGTGACGGTCGGCACCGTTGTAACGCTGATCTTGCTGGGGGTCTTCCTGCTGGGGCTGCGGCGCGTGCGCCAGATTATGTTCGGGCTGTTCACCTTCATCATGCTCGGCACGATTTTCTGGCTCATCCTGCTCTTCGCCCTCTCACACAACGACTTTGTCACGCTCTTCAACGCCAACCAGGGCAACGGGGCCTACGCCGCAGTGCTGGCAACGGCGGCGAAGAATGGCTACAAAATCCTGCCGGGTGCCGTCTTCTTCAACACCTTCCAGGCCGTCATCTACGCCTTCCAGAGCTACAACGGCTTCCAGAACTCGGGCTACTTCAGCGGCGAAATCAAGCAGGCGCCCGCGTCGGTGATGCGAGCGATGCTCTGCGCGTTGATCTTTGGGGCCATCGGCTTTAGCCTGGGCATGCTCGCCATCTACCACTACTACGGGCAAGATTTTATCGGCTCGCTCGCCACCAATGGCCTGGCCTTCCCCAATGCCAGCGCGCTCCCCTTCCCGGCGGTCATGCCCGCTCTCGGCCTCTTCGTGACAACCAACCCGATTGTGCATATGATTATCGCCCTGACCTTCCTGGCGGCCATCTTCTGGATTCAGCCTCCGGCGGTGCTGATCGGCACGCGCAACCTCTTCGCCTGGTCATTCGACCGGCTCCTGCCGGGCAAACTGGCTGACGTGAACGACCGGCTGCACTCGCCGGTCATCGCAACCGTGATTGTGGCTATCATCATCGAACTGTTCACGCTGATTACGATTAAGACCAACTACTTCGGACAGTTGCTCGGCCTGGCAGCGTTCAGCGCGCTGGTGGGGGTCATTATCTCCTTCGCGGCGGTCATTTTCCCCTTCCGGCGTCCCGACATCTTCGAGAAAGCTCCGGCCTTCGTGCGCGCCCGTCTGCTGGGTATCCCCGCCATTTCGATATGGGGCGCGCTCTCGATGATTGTCAACGGTGTTCTCTGCTACATTGCCTTCACCTCACCGGCCTTCGGCGGCAGCCCGAACGTGCTTGATCCCACCTTCTTGAAAGGCGTCTTCTTCACCGCCCTGGGCATCATCATCCCCGCCCTGCTCTACTTCGTGTCGCGTTTCATCAACAAGAGTACGCGCCATCTGGATATAGCGCAGGCGTACAAGGATATCCCGCCCGAATAGGATTCGCTATCCGGCAATTGTGCTGTTACGGATGGGTGCGCGCCCGTAATGGCGCCATTGCCGGATGGCATCTGTGCAGCGGTGGAGAATGGATTAGGAAGGAGCTTTCATGAGCGGTTTTCGCCTGTACTTTGTGACGGATATTCATGGGTCGGATGTTTGCTTTCGCAAGTTCATGAACGCAGCGAAATTTTATAAAGCTGATGTACTGGTGCTGGGCGGCGATATTACGGGCAAATTGATTATGCCCATTGTCGAGGATAGCTCCGGCAACTATAGCTTTCGCTGGCATGGTGAGGAGCATCGGGTGAGCGGCCGCGAACTGGCAAACGCGCAGAAGCAACTGCGTGACGCGGGCTACTACCCGGCGCTGCTCACACCGGAGGAGGTGGCTGCACTCAGCACGGACAAAGAGCAAGTTGAGGAACTTTTTGTGCGTCTGGCATGCGAGTCTATCAGCCACTGGATGGATCTCGCCGAGGAGCGGCTGCGCGGCACAGGGGTGGAATGCTATATCTCGCCGGGCAACGATGATCCGCCAGCTATCGACGCCATCCTCAACCGGGGAGGAGCGGTCGTGAACCCGGAGGAGCGGGTCGTGGTGTTGAAAGGCGAATGTGAGATGATTTCCTGTGGCACAACGAATATCACGCCCTGGCATAGTCCGCGTGAGCTGATGGAAGAGCAGCTGGAAAAGCTGCTGGACGGGCTGGCGGGGCAGGTCAGAAATCAGGCGAAAGCCATCTACAATATCCATGTCCCGCCCTACAATACCGCCCTCGATAAGGCTCCGAAGCTCGATAGTAATTTGAAGCCGTTAGTGCTGCCAGGCGGCGTGCAGATGGTCTCGGTAGGCAGCACAGCCGTCACGCATATCCTCAAACGCTACTCGCCGATGCTGGCGTTACACGGGCATGTCCACGAGTCGCGGGGCCACGTGAAGCTAGGCCGCACGCTGTGCATCAATCCCGGCAGCGAGTACGGTGAAGGTGTATTGCGCGGCGCACTGGTGCAGATTGGCCGCAAAGGCGTCGAAGATTTTCTTTTGACCGAAGGATAGCATAGACAGGAAGGAGAGAGGCTATGACAACATTGGAGGCTGGCGCGGCGCGTGTAGTCATCACTCCGCCGGTAGGAGTGCCGCTTTCAGGCTATTTCGCGGCGGAGGGGCGCAAGGAGACGGCGCGCGAGATCCATGACGACCTGTACGCCCGCGCGCTCGTCCTCAACGATGGCAAACGCAGCGTGGCTATCGTGACAACCGACCTGATCGGGCTGGATGACGAGGAAGTGGGAGCTGTGCGTGCCATCGTCGAACGCGAGACGGAGATCGCGCCGCAGCATCTCATTGTTGCCTGCACGCATACGCATTCCGGGCCGATTGTCCACCCCTTCCCACCCGGCGATCTGGTGCCGGGACAGGCAGATGAAAATTATTTTCGTTTGCTGCCACGTCTCATCGCCAGCGCGGTTATCATGGCGCAGCGTCGGCAGCGGCCTGCGCGGCTGGGTGCGGGAAGTGGAACTTGCTTCATCAACATCAACCGACGTGAGATCTTGCCAGATGGCACCCTGCGCGGCCTGCCGTTTCTGGGCAGAAATCCAGAGGGTATTACAGATCGCGAGGTGGGTGTGCTGCGGGTGGATGATGCGACAACGGGCGAGCCACTGGCCATCCTGCTCAGCTATGCCTGTCATCCGGTCGTGCTTGGCCCAAACCTTGAAATTTCCGCCGATTATGTGGGCTACGCCGTCAACTTTATTGAGTCCGCGCTGGGAGGAAATGTCGTGGCGCTGTTCGCTAACGGGGCGCAGGGCGATATGAACTCTATTGTGCATCCGGGAACGTTTGCCGATGCTCAGCGGTTGGGAACCATCCTCGGCGCGGAGACGGTTCAGGTGGCGTTAAGTACGCAGACACATGCCGGGGTACGCATTCAGGTAGCGACGAGGCGCACAGAATTGCCGCTCAATCCAGCGGCAGCCCCTGAGCGGCAGAGGGAATATATTCGCTTGCTGGAAGAGGAACATCGGCGCTTTGTAACGGAAGGTGACGAGCAGCGAGCCTGGGATATCGAGATGCGCCTGGCAGTGGCTCGCTACCGGCTGCACAATCGCGAGCATCTGGAGCAGCCCTGTATGCCCGCCGAAGTGACGGCTTTCGGGCTACGAAGCGAGGGCGTCAGTGCAGGTCTCGTTTCGGAACCGGCAGAACTTTTCTGTGCCTATGGCATGCAAGCACGAGCGCATTCGCCATTCACTACCACGCTGGTACTCGGCCTGGCAAACGGCTTCATCGGCTATGTCCCGACCCCCAATGTCTACACCGAGGGCGGCTACGAATGCGAGGCCACACAGGTAGCGCCAGAGGCAGGCGAGCAACTGTGCCAGACAATGATCGACGCGCTCCACGCCGTTTATCACATGCTATGAAGAAAGCCCTCTGACAGGTCATTATGAAAGGGAACACCTATGTCTCTGCTTGAACGATTGCCACATGCCAACGTTAAACGCCTGGAATTCGGGCGCGGCCTCGTCAATGGTCTCGGCTCGCAGTTTGGCCGCTATGTCGTCACCAGTATGCCGGTTCCCTGGGAACTGGTGAGGGAGCAGATCGGGGCGCAGCCGCTCAAGGTCATTGATGTGGAGGATATGGATCTGGAACGGGCCAGGCTCATCGAAGAGACAACGCCTTCCTGCGATGCGGTGGTTGCCATCGGCGGCGGGCAATCGATGGATATGGGCAAGTACATCGCCTGGAAACGGGGCTGTCCGCTCATCAATATCCCAACGATTGTCTCTACCAATGCGTATGTCACGCAGGCAGTGGGGGTGCGCAACAACGGGCGTGTAGAGTATATCGGCGAGGTCACGCCCGAACTGGTGGTGATTGATTACGACCTGATTCGCACCGCACCCGTCGAACTCAATATTGCCGGTTGCGGCGATATCCTCTCCATCCACACCGCTTCATTTGACTGGCAGCTTGCTTACGAGGCTGGAGAGGAGCCGCGAGGCTATGTGCCGGAGGCAGTAGCACGGGCACGGGCCCTGATCGGGCAGCTGGACGAGGCGGCCCAGGAGATTCGCGCCCTCAGCGATGAGGGCATCCGCACCATCGTCGAATGTTATCTGGAGATTAACGATATCTGCATTCCGCTCGGCCACTATCGCGCCGAAGAGGGGCCAGAGCATTTCTTTGCCTACAACGTCGAGTACCGGACACGGCGCACCTTTGTGCATGGCTGGATCGTCGGTCTGGGTATTCAATTGATGAGCCAGCTACAGGAGAATGCTCCTGAAGAGATCGAGGCAATCATGCAGCGCGTGGGCCTGCCGCACTCGCCTCGCGCCAACGGGCTGAGCCGAGCCGATGTCGTCACCGCGTTGGAGACACTGCGCGAGCGTACTCTGGCAGACGATCGCTGGTTCGGCATCATTCACCGACGCGCCATCACCCCTGACTTCATTGAGCGGGTCACGGCCTCGCTGGATTTTTGACGCGAGAAGATGTTCTGGCAAAGCAGTTACATGGAAGGGAAAATGTGATATAACATTCTCAACACGAGCATGTGTTTGCGTATCATATAAAGGATATATTATGAAGCCAGAACCGGATACCGGCACCAGTAGCACACAGGACATTACAGCACAGACTCTTGAGGCAGGGCAGGACGAGGCGCGGCGTTTGATCGCGCTGGCGCAGGAGCAAGGCGTGACGCTGCGCGTGCTGGGCGGCGTTGCCATTCAACTGCGCTGCCCACACGCCAGCCATCGCGCCCTCAATCGCAACTACGCGGACATCGATTTCGCGGTGCAAAGCGGCAAGCAGGCCCGCGCCCTTCCCGCTATCCTCACTGCGAACGGCTATACAGCAAACCGCCGCTTCAATGCCCTGCATGGCGAGAAGCGACTGCTTTTCTATGATGAACCGAGGTCGCGGCAAATTGATATCTTTGTGGGCAGTTTCGAGATGTGCCACAAATTGCCGCTCGACCAGCGCCTCAATCTCCACCCGCTGACGCTCAGCCCGGCAGATTTGCTGCTGACCAAGCTGCAGATCGTGCAATTGAACGCGAAAGATATCCAGGATATGCTCGCGCTCCTGCTCGATTTCCCGCCGGTCGCATCTTCAAAGCAACCGGGCGAAGAGCTGGATATGAGCATCATCACGCGGCTGTGCGCGCAGGACTGGGGCTGGTTCACAACGGTCAACGATAATTGCGAACAGATAAAGGCACATGCCGCCGAGCTGCT
>CADDYT010000166.1 GCA_902810755.1 Chloroflexota bacterium | reverse complement strand
GACGTTTTTGAGGGCATAGTTTTGTTTGTGATGCATCCGTGATTTTGTCGGCTCAAATATGATCTCGCTGTGATTTGAGGGCAGTATGCTAGCAGTGTCAGATGGAAGAAGACATCTGAGCAAGAACTTTTCAGAGCAGTACGAGCTGGTGATAAAGACCAGCAGGAGTGAGAAGACAATGAAAAATACGATAGCGATTCGCCCAAAAGAGGTAACCCAGATTCCTGAACCCCCGATTGCGCGGTTCCTGTTCTCCGACACCCGCATGGCGTGGTTCTGGTTGATTGTCCGTCTGTATGTTGGCTATGAGTGGCTGATCGCCGGTCTGGAGAAGCTGACCGGGCGCGATTTCACCATTGGTTCCACCTTTGGCAAAGTGGTAAGCAGCCCCTGGGTCTTCGGCGCCCATGACGGGGCCGCCATCAAAGGCTTCGTGATGGGAGCATTGGCCCAGACCGGTGGAGCGCATCCTGCCGTGCAGGGCTGGTATGCCGCTTTCCTGCAGAACGTAGTGCTGCCCAATGCGACTTTGTTCGCCTATATGGTGACCTTCGGGGAAGTCCTCGTCGGCGTGGCGCTGATCCTGGGCATCCTGACCGGCATCGCCGCCTTCTTCGGTGTGTTCATGAACATGAACTACCTGCTGGCCGGTACGGTGAGTACCAACCCCATCCTGGGCTTCCTGGCGCTCTTCCTGATCCTGGCCTGGCGTATCGCCGGCTACTACGGCCTCGACCGCTACATCCTGCCCCTGCTCGGCACACCCTGGACGGGGCCGCTGGTTCACAAGACCACTTCAACAGCCGCAGCCACCCCACCCAAAGATCCGGTCGCAACGCGGTGACGGTAACAACCCTGACCGTCCCATCCGGCAAGAAGGGATGGTTAAGAGGGGAGAACAGGCGCCCGGAGAGTCATTTTCCGGGCGCCTCGCTCTGTCATTTCCGGGGAAGAACCTGCTTGCGCAGAGGGCTGCGATGAAAGTCACAGTAACTTTACAGGAGCGCGTGCTATGATTTTTTCCAGTTAACTGAAAACTATTTTGAGTCAGATCAGGAGTATCTCAGTTGCAAACCCTGATAGAGAAAAGCACAACGAAAAAGATGCCACATCAAGAACCGTTCTCGCGAGTGGCTGCGGTATTACGAGCAGCGCTGCTGCTGGGAGCGGGCGCGGGCTTCGTTCTTGCCACGCTGCTCTCGCTCTCCTACGCGCTGGGGTTTCCCCTGGGGGCGTGGTGGACAGCAACGGCGCAGGCGCATGGTCACCTGCAACTCTATGGCTGGGCGGGACTGTTCGTACTGGGCGTGTCCCTGCATTTCCTTCCTCGCCTGCGCGGCTCGCCGCTGGTCGCGCCGAGGCTCGTTCCCTGGCTGCTCGCTTTGCAGGTGAGCGGCCTCTTGCTGCGAGGGCTGAGCCAGCCGCTGCTGGCAATCACCGGCAACGGGCTGTGGAGTATATTCCTCACAGGAAGCGGCCTGCTGGAATGCCTCGCGCTGGTGGGATTTGTCATCCTGCTGACGCTGACCGCCGGTCGAGGCCCCCGGCTTGCCAGTCGCCCGGCGCTGGTCAGCATCCTGCCCTTGCTGGCAATGGCCTTTTGCGCGCTGGCCCTCGCCAGCATCGTCAATCTGCTCAACACGGTACAGGCAGCCTTCTCCGGCGGCTCCGTCATGAGCAACGGGGATGACCTCAACGTGCTGCTCGGCCTGTTCGGCTTCCTCGTGCCGGTTGCGCTGGCGATGTCGGCGCGCTCGCTGCCTATGTACGCCGGGTTAGAGGCATTTCCGCCGCGCATCCTGCGGCCTTCTTCGATCATCTATCTGGTGGGGTTGACATTGGCGGCTGTTGGCACCTGTAGCGGAGCGCAGGCAGGGGCATGGGCAGGAACACTCTTCGGCCTGGGCCTGGCGCTGATGGGCGCGGTCATCCTCGTCTTTATCGGCGTCTTCCTGTGGATGATGCGCAGTCGTGGGAAGTTGCCGGAGCGCGTCTCGCACCTGGCGCCGCAGCCGGGTACAGTGGCAGCCTCCTACAAACGGCAGGTCGCTCACGAACGGCATGCCTACGGACCATTCGTCGGGCTGGTCGCCAGCGCCTATCTGTGGGCCATGCTCGGCGGCCTGCTCCTCGTCAGCGATGGCATCGCCCTGACGGCAGGCGGGGCCGCGCCCTTCGCGCTCGACGCTATCCGCCACAGCTTCGCTATCGGCTTTATCACGCTGCTGCTCTGCGGCATCTCGGTACGTATGATTCCCGGCTTCTCCGGTCAATCCATCGCCTCGCCTGTGCTGGTACAGGCCACGCTCTGGCTCGGCAATGCCGCCGCGCTGCTGCGCGTCGGCTCACTGCTGCTGGCCCCTGCGCTGGCAGCAGTGAGCGGCGGCGCGCAGATCGCAGCCATTGCCTTCGGCCTCTCCGGCCCGCTCGGCCTCGCCCTCGCTATCTGCCTGCTGCTCAATCTCTGGCCTGCCCTGCGCAGTCGGCACAGCTAAGCAATGGTTGACTACTCCTCTGGCTCAGGCGATCCATGACCGGCTCGCCTGACCAGCGGGGTAGCCTGCTGGAATACTTCGCGTTCCAGGCTATGGTAGGCCGGGCTGGGCGTCATAGTGACCAGTATGACGGCGTCGCTCAGGGCGGTAACGCTGTGTGGGAGGCCCGCTTCCAGTTGAAGCAGTATGCCCTCCTCCAGCTCAACGCTCTGGCCGGTCGCCTCAAACTCCACGCGCCCGCGCAACGCCTGCACCTGAATCTGGCTTGAGGTGCGATGTTCTTTCAACTGCTGTCCCGCTTTGAAGGCAAAAAGCACCACGCGAGCCGCCCCAATATCAGAAAGCACCTGAACATATGGCCCCTCATCGCGAAAATGGGTGAGCGCCTGCAAGTCGAACACAATCATCTCGCCCGGCTTTCCCTGCGCTACCTGATTCTCAGATGTCTGTTTCATCTTTTGCTCCCGATCTCCCCACACTCTCTCTTTTCAAAGAAAAAGGTACAGGAACAGCAGCAATTGCTGTTCCTGCATAGCATTACTCTTCGTCCGCGACCTTGCGGATACGAATAATCCACTCCTCCGGTCCCTGCTGTTCCGGTTCCCAGGCGAACATGCCGGGACGCTCGGCCTGCAACTGGTAGCGCAGCGGAGCGGGATCGTGGTCATTGACCAGGCGCAGGCTCTCGCCGATATCAAGGGCATCAAGCCGGGAAAAGATAGCCGGGTGGCGCTGGCGCGGGGGCATCTCACGCACATCCAGGGTTACGGTTGCTGGTTCTGCCATTGGTGTTTTTCTCCTTTGCTCTGTCACGACACGCTGTGTCGAATAATCCATTATGTGAAAGCGTAGCAACTACCGCGTCGCTACGTTCAGAGTATGCATCATCTGCCCGGTCAAAAGCTGTGACAAATGTCGCAGCATTTCGCGGCATAAAAAACCTATACTGTTCCCACGAGGTTGTGTTCTGAAAAACAGAGAAGAGGAGAGGAGCGGAAAGATGGAAAGCGCAACGCTTGAAAGGACGCGCGCATTGATCGCCGAAGCCCTGCACGAGGTCTATGACCCGGAACTGGGCGTCAACGTCGTCGATCTGGGCCTGGTCTATGATATCGATGTCACCGCAGAGGGCTTCGTCACCATTACCATGACGCTAACCACACCCGGCTGCCCGATGCACGAATCGCTGGCCGAGGGCGTCGGCGCTGCGCTGTCAGGCATTCCCGGCCTGACCGGCGGCGAGATTCGCCTGGTCTGGGAGCCAGCCTGGTCGCCTGAGCGCATGAGCGAAGAGGGTAAACGCCTGCTCGGCATTTGCTGAGCGATACGCCATCTACGGGTTTCGTAGATGGCGTACCACACCCGCGATATTGCAGGCGGCAAGGGCGAGGCCGAGGCCGAGTACACCCCCGGTCAGTTGCGCCAGCCAGACTATATGAAGGAGCATGGCGCACAGCGTGGCGATCAAGCCCGCGTTGATGGCCCACCAGCTAAGCCAGGCCAGCCGTTCGTGCAGCATCTCACGCATCAGGGGAACTTTCTGTCGGCCCGCCAGCGGCCCGTAGCGATGCTGCCAGACAAGGAAGGGGACTATCTTGTAGAGGTAGCCGATCATGCTCTGGCCCAACCAGCCCACCAGCGCGGCCAGCACCAGCGCCGCCAGCACGGCAGGCTCTTCCCACCCCATCATCACCACCAGCAGACTCGCAGGTACCAGCAGAGCGAAGCAGACGACGGCGGCGATACTGTGGTACTGCGTCACATCGAGCAGTTTGCGAAAGCGCAGGCGCAGAAGACGGCGGTAATCATAAGCAAAGAGCCATGCAGTGAATGTGAGCAGCATGCCGCCAGGCAGAGTCAGGGGATGCCAGGAAACGAGCAGGCCGATAGCCAGCACAACGAGGCTCGCGTTAAGCAGCACGAAGACGATGCGGCCCAGACAATCATCATGCGCATGCGAAAGCGAGAACATGCGGGCGAGGGTGTAGGAGACGCCGAGCAGCGTGGCGCTGAGCCAGCCCACCACTCCCAGGGTGATATGCAGCGGCAGCAAGCGGTCAAATGCCGTTCCCAGGAAGCCCCATTGCAGGTTCAGCGCGGCAGTGAGGCCGAGGCAGACCACCAGGCAGAGGTAGACGAGCGAGGCCACGAGGAAGCGCACAGTAAGCGGGCGTCTGGGCGCGCGGGCCAGCGTCACAGCCAGCACAATAACATAATGGGCAACAGCCAGCACCACTCCTGCCCCACCTGCGATGATGAGCCAGGGCTGCATGAACCAGAAGCCGCAAACCAGCAGCGTGACGCTTGCCAGATAGAGCGGATACTGCCAGGGCAGCAGGCGCGCCGCGCGCAGGGGGCCAACGATGATGACCGGCACCAGTTGTAGCGAGGCCCCCATGATTGTCATCGTCAGCCAGCCCAGCGTCGCGATATGCACGAGGGCCAGCACGTGCGGGAAGTCCGGGGCCAGTAGCGCCTCCGGTAGCAGCCAGGGCAACAGGAGACCGAAGAGAGCGGCAGCGCAGGCACCCGTCAGCAAAAAGGGCAGCGGGATCGAGAGCGGGACATTCTGGTTTCCCACCATCATCCCCGCGCCTGCCGCCGCATTCGCCACAGTGACCGCCGGTTTGCGCGATGGCGTTGTCTCTCCCTTAGCTGCGAACAAAGCGCACCACCCATTCTGCGGCTCCGACCTGCCGCGTCTCGTGAGTAAAGCCCTGCGCCGCCAGCACGCCGTAAAGCGGCACCGGCTCAAAGGGGGCGATCAGCACCAGCGTCTGGCCCTGCTGCACGCTGGCGGCAGCTTCCATGATGCGCGCAAACGGCTCGTCGCCGCGCGCCAGGTCTGGCCGCACATCCAGCAACAGCTCGCCCGGATTCTGCATCACCTTCTCTTTGTCCATAGAAAATGCTCCTTCTTCCATCTCTCAAGAGAATACGACAGGCGTCCTTGCCAGACGTAGACGCAAACTTTTCCAGTTTGCATATCCACGTGACATCCCTGTCTCGCAAAGCATATACTACAAAGGATAGTAAAAGCTGTGACAAAAGTCGCGAACGAAGGGGAGATGAGATGTATGCCTGTGAAAACTGAAAATCTGCGCCAGATTCCGTTGTTCGCGGCGCTGGGGCCGACAGACCTGACCTCGGTAGCGGCAATGGCGGTGGAACGCCGCTATGAGCGGGGAGATATCATCTTGCTGGAAGGCGAGATGGGCGGCGCGCTGCACTATGTGCAGTCCGGGCTGGTCAAAGTCTTCAAAACGTCGGCCAGCGGCAAAGAACAGGTACTGCGCCTCATCGCTCCTGGCTACACCTTCAATGATGTCCCGGCCCTGGACGGCGGGCCAAACCCGGCCAGCGCGGCGGCGCTGGAGCCGAGCATTGTGTACGTCATCGGGCGCGCCGAGCTGCGCAAACTCATTGCCAGCAGGCCAGAAGTGGCCCAGGCGGTGGTGCAGTCGCTGGCACAGGCGCTGCGCCATCTGGTGATGCTGGTGGAAGACCTTTCCCTGCGTCACGTGACGGCGCGCGTGGCGAAAATCCTGCTCGATCAGGAGACAGCGGAGAGCGAAGGGCGGCTCCAGCATCGCATCACTCAGCAGGAAATGGCCGCGCTGGCAGGCACGGCGCGCGAAGTGGTTGGCCGCGCGCTCAAGGAACTGGAGATCGCAGGAGCCATCGAGATGCGCCAGGGCCGCCCTGTCGTCTTGAACCGCGACCGCCTGCGTGTGCTGGCCGCCACTTAAACAGCATGTTCCGCAGGGGCGGTCAGCATATAGCCAACGCCGACTTTAGTGAGCAGGTAGCGGGGGCTGGTTGGCTCCGGCTCCAGCTTGCGCCGCAGCCGGTTCACGTTAACCTGAAGCATGTGACTTTCGCCGATATACTCCGAACCCCAGACCTGTTCGAGCAGCATATCCTGCGTCACCACACGTCCGGCGTTCTGCGCCAGATAGGCCAGGATGCGATACTCGATAGGGGTGAGCGGGATTTCCTTGCCGACCATTGTCACCAGATGCTGGCTATAGTCAATGGCCAGTTCGCCAATGGTGACGGGCTTGCGCAGGTGCTGCGCCTGCTCGTTGAGCATGAACTGCGAGCGACGCAACACGGCGCGCACGCGGGCCAGCAACTCATCGACACTGAAGGGCTTGGTCAGGTAGTCATCGGCCCCCAGGTCCAGACCTCGAATCTTGTCCTGATCCTGGCCGCGTGCCGTGACAATGATGATCGGCACCGTCGAAAATTCGCGCACGCGCTGGCAGACGGTGAAGCCATCCATCTTCGGCATCATCACGTCGAGCAACACGGCATCAGGCACATGGCGTTCGATCTGCTCCAGCGCCTGCTGCCCATCGCTCACCGCGATTACTTCATAGCCTTCAAATTCCAGGTTGCGCGAGATGAGCCGCAGCAACTGCGGGTCATCATCAGCAGTCAAGATAGTCGTTTTCTTTGCTGGCATCGTCTTCATCCTTCAATTTGTCGTTCGTATTCTTTAATTATACCGCTTACGCAGGTCAATTCATATCTCATGCACATCACTCACTTCGCTCTTCTCAGCGAGGGGAAAGAGGACATGGAACGCGCTTCCTCCTGCGGAGCAGCTTTCGGCCCAGATACGGCCCCCATGCATCTCAACAATGCGCTTGCAGATCGTCAGGCCAAGCCCCAGACCGTTCACCGTGCGCGTCAGCCCGGTATCCACGCGGTGAAAACGCTCAAAGATGCGTTCCAGATGTTCGTCCGGGATGCCCAGCCCGTGATCGCAGACACAGATATCAAGCATTTGCTCTGCCTCCCCCTCCGTTTGCATTTGCCCTTCCCGCCGCTCTTCTCTCGATACCATCTCCTGCGCTGCATATTGTCGCCCGGCAGAGGATGACTGGACAGGATAGATAACAATATCGATTCTGCCCCCATCAGGAGAATAATTGATGGCATTATCGAGCAAATTATCCAGCACTTCTCGCAAAAGGCGCGGGTCCGCCAGAATCAGCGGCTCCTGTGAAGTAAGCGCGCCATGCTCGTCTTTGAGGCGCAGGTGGAAGGTAAAATGAGCGGGCAGAGATTCGTTTGTGCGCTGCTGAGCGTTCAAAAGCGCCTCCTGCGCCACACGGGCCGCATCAACGGGAATCGGTCTGGCATTGAGATTGCCGGTCTCCAGTTGCGACATCTCTAAAAAACGCTCAACGATAGCCTCCAGTCGCTCACTCGCCTCGCGAATGGCAAGCAGGAATTCTTGCCGCTCTTGCCGCGAGAGACGGCGCTCCTGTCGCAGGAGAGTAGCGGTATACCCCTTGATCGAGGTCAGTGGGCTGCGTAGTTCGTGGCCGACCGTTGCCAGGACCTCCGCGTTCATAGCTTCGGTTGCCGTCTGTCCATCGCTTTCTTCTTCCTGTGACTGCATAACATCTCCTTATATGTGTGTTTTCCCTTCCCCTGCTCCCGCTCGCGCTTGTCTCTTGCAGGTGTATGCTTTATTATAGGGATATACTACTCACATTGGAATCACGGAATGGACTTGAATATCACAAACATATCACAAATTTTGCCAGGCAAGATATCTTCATTTTTGCTACGAACAGCAGATTTGCAATGAACAACAGACAACGTTTCATACGTCATATATGGGAATCGGCTCGCGTCAAAGCGTGGCGGCGCGGGGCATCATGGCTGCTGCATAATCAGTTTGCAGGGACGGCAGTGATGCTGGTTGGCACGCTCTGCGCCACGCTCTTTATCATGCTGGTCGATCGCCTGGGTATTATCCTGCCCAATCCGGGGCTGGTCTACCTGCCTCTGGTCGCCATGCTGGCCTATTACTGGGGGCTTGCACAGGCGGTGATCGCCGGACTGCTGGCAGTATGCGCTGTCTACTTTTTCTTTATTCCACCGGCAAATACGCTCAAACCCTTTACAGAGTTGAGCGGCGCGCAATTGATTACGCTGGCTGCCGTAACGGGTTTTGTCCTTGCGATTGTCCAGCTTGCCCGCCACCGCCGCACGCTGGCCGAACAGGAAGCACGACGGCTGGCTGCTCTGAACGAGGTCGGCACGGCATTGACCAGCGAACTGAACCAGGAACACCTCTTGCAGTTGATCGCCAGGACAGCTCGCGACCTCACCGGCGCGGGCTTCGCGGCCTTCACCCTGCGCCCGATTGACGCATACGGGAAACCGCAGGTTCCTTCGGAAGGCCACCTGTTCCGCCTGGCCGCCGTTGTTGGCGTCTCTGAAGAGGAGGAGAAGCTGTTGCGGCGCATGGCCCTCGGCGGCGAAGGCTTGCTCGCCCCCATCTTCCGCTATGGCGTTCCCGTTCGCGTCCCCGATGCGCTGGCGCTCATGCCCCATCCACCCGCCGGAGAGGCAGCCGCGTCTTCGTCCGAGGCCAGGAAGGAAGCCAGGCACATCGCTTTTGCCTATGCGCATGGGCAGACATCCAGCGACCACCTGCGCTATATGGGCATTCCTCGCGGCCATCCCGTTGTGCGCAGCTTTCTGGGCGCGCCCCTGCTTGATCGGCACGGGCAGGTGCGCGGCGGCCTGCTGCTGGGCCATACGGAACCCGATCGCTTCAGCGCCGAGGATGAGGCTCTGCTGGTCGGGCTGGCAACCCAGGCAGCAGTGGCGCTGGAAAATGCTCGCCTCTATCAGGCAGCCGAGACGCAGGCGCGGGAACTGGATACCATCTTTGAAACCATTGCCGATGGCGTGACCCTGCTGGATGAGAAAGGCAAGGTGCTGCGCGAGAACCGCACCGCTCGCCGCCTGCGCGAGGCGCTGGGAGAAAACGCGGAGCGCAGCCAGACGGCGGCTGCTCTGCTCAACGCTTCTGACGAGGAACGAGGTCGGGGCATGACCGTGCAGATAACGACAGGAGAACAGGGGCCGCGCACCTACTTCGTGAAAGTCTCTCCCGTGAGAAGGCCGACAGAACCACCCACGTCTGCGAGCGAAGAGCAAACACAGGACAGGCAAGAAGAGGAGCTACAGGCCGGGAATGTCGTGGTCTGGCACGATGTCACAGAAGCGCAACGCCTGCTAATAGAACAGCGCGCGCACGCTGAAACAGAGACGCAACGAGCGTTGCTACAAACGCTCATGGAGGAACTGCCCAGCAGCGTCTATCTGGTGCGCGGTCGCGATGCGCGGCTGGTGCTGGCAAACCGCGCCGTTGCCGCCGTCTGGGGGGCAAACTGGAAGGTGGGGCAGCCAATGGCCGAGTTTCTCAAGGAAAACGACATTGCTGTCTTCTATGAGGGCGGGCGCCCGCTGGCGCAGGAGGAATTTGCTACGCTGCGCGCCGTCTCCGGTGAATCGGTGCGCCACCACCAGGAAATCATTCGCCATCCCGATGGCACCACAGTCCCTGTACTGGTCAACGCCGTCGCCCTCGACTCGCGCGTGCTGAACTGGTCGCTGGAGAGGACAACAGAACAGGAGCAGGCAGCCGAACCGGTCGCCATCGTCGTTCACCAGGATGTGACGGCGCTTAAAGAGGCCGAGCGGCTGAAAGACGAATTTATCGGCATTGCGGCCCATGAGCTGCGCACGCCATTAGCCGTCCTCAAGGGCTTTGTGCAGACGCTGCTCGTACAGACGGCACGCGGCAAAGGACCGCAACTGGCCGACTGGCAGATGGAAGCGATTCAGGATATCGACCAGGCCACCGCTCGTCTCGTAGAATTGACCGAAGATCTGCTGGATGTGACGCGCCTGCAGGCCGGACGTTTGAACCTGCACCTGGAACCCGCCGATCTGGTTGCCCTCACGCGCCGCGTCGTCTCGCGCTTGCAGGTGACCAGCGAACGACATCCCATCACCGTCCGCTCCGAACCGGAATACGTTGTTGCCAGCGTCGATGTCCACCGCTTCGAGCAGGTGCTGACCAATATCATCAATAACGCCATCAAGTACAGCCCCGAAGGCGGCAAGATCGATATTCTGGTATGTGCAGACCTCAAAACCCACTCGGCGGTTCTCTCCGTGCAGGATCATGGCATCGGCATCCCGGCCTCACAGCAGGCCCGCATCTTCGGTCGCTTCACCCGCGCCGACAATGCGCGAGCGCGTGAGATCGGCGGCACCGGTCTGGGACTCTATCTCTGCCGCGAACTCGTCGAGCGTCAGGGCGGTCGCATCTGGTTCGAGTCAGCCGAAAATCAGGGTTCCACCTTCTTCATCTCGCTGCCGCTTGTTTCTGAAGGTTGACGGATATGGTATGATATTCATTGAAGTCCCCGTAGCTCAGTGGATAGAGCACTGGTCTCCGGAACCAGGCGCGCAGGTTCGATTCCTGTCGGGGACATTCTACCTTCTCTTCAAATGCATTTACCCCACTTTTTCTTCCCTCATGTTTTCCATCATCGAGCCGATAGAGGTTGAATGGAAGGGAAGTGTTTCCCTTCCTGGATCAAGACCTGTGTTTCGTGTATCTACTATGTTTGGAAGAAAACAGGAAAGAAAGGGGATATTATGCAGACGCGCACACAACGCGCCATCGCCTTTTGTGCCAGTTGCCTGCTACTGGCTTCGGTGGTGATCGCGATGGCGATGATGGGAACGATGGGCGGCAGTTCTCCCCATGCCTTTGCCATGTCGTTCGTGGCTACCCCGGTCGCGACAAGCTCAACAGGCGCTTCGACGTATGTCACGCCGGGAACGCTGTCCATGCAGCTCACGCCGGTGACACAGCCAACCAGCGTCACCCTCAACGGCACCGACCAGACAGAGACCTTCTCGCTGCCCATCGCGGTGGACGACGATACCGGCTCTGGCGCTGGCTGGGATTTGACGATCAGCCTGACCACGTTCACCAATGGCAGCCATACCCTGGCGACAGATGTGGCACGCATTAGCTCGCAGCCATCTGCCAGTTGTAACAGTGGAACCTGCACCAATCCAACCGTCAGCGGCGTTTCTTATCCGCTGGTGCTGACAGCCGATGGTTCGACGACATCGAAATTTTTTAACGCGACAGCTGATACCGGTATGGGCAACTTTACGGTTACGCCGAGCTTCACCGTCACCATCCCGGCCAATGCGTATGCTGGCACGTACAGCAGCACATTCACCATCAGTATCACCAGTGGGCCATAATCGCCCCGCGTTCTCCGCCTGTTGGCAGAGACATGTATGCTGAAAGGGAGAGCCATTCGTGTGTACATACTCTCTCCTTTCAGCATGTCATCAGTAATAAACACAACGGCTCATGAAGAGAGAAGGATGTGCTTCATGTTACGATTGTTTTATACTCCACGGCTGTGCGCGCTTCCACTGGCGATATCAGGACTGCTCTTCCTGATAGGGCTCTCGCCGGGAGTTCTGCCCGCACCAGTTGCCCACGCGGCAGGTGGCGCGAATATTACGCTGCAACCGGCCACGTCTGATCCGGCCAATCCACTGACCAGAGCCTATTTTATTTTGAACGGGAAGCCCGGAACCACCCTGCACAACAGCGTCATCGTCACCAACAACGGCACGGCAACGGGAACGGTCAATCTCTATGCGGTAGACGCGGGAACAGGACAGAATAGCGGCATTATTTACCTGCCACAGAACGCGCCGCGTAACGATGTCGGCGCCTGGCTGCACCTGAGCAGGTCGCAACTGACGCTGGCGGCAGGCCAGAGCGAGCAGGTGGCCTTCCAGGTGGTTATTCCGGGCAGGGTGCGAGCGGGGCAGCACGTAGGCGGCATTGTTGCAGAGAATGTACAGCAGGATTCGACGACAACAAACAGCAAAATTCAGATCACCGTTCATAGTCGTCGCGTGATTGCCGTTGAGATCAACCTGCCGGGTCCGCAGATAGAACAATTGAGCGCGAACGGCATTCAGTTCGGCGGCTCGGCGAACTATGAGCTATTGAAAGTGGAACTGAGCAATACAGGAACAATGCTGCTCAAAGCAAACGGGACGCTGCAGGTCATCAATAGCAAAGGCCAGATGCTTCAGAACCTGGCAATCAGCGTAGATAGCTTCTTGCCGGGAACATCTATTGCCTATCCGGTTTATGTACAGAAGAAGGCGCTGGACGTGGGAACATACCAGGGAAAACTCCTGTTACGATACGGGCATGGGAAATCATTGTTCTATACAACACCCTTCACGATTACCCAAGAGCAACTGGTAGAGGTTTTCAGCAATAATAACTCACTCGCGCAGCCGCCAGCGACAGACAGCTTATTGAGCAGACTTTCGCCGCTGCAGCTCATCGGCGGCGCATTTGTCGTTTTGCTGGGCGTTAGCCTGATTGTGCTGTACTGGACAAAGAAGCTCTACCTCGCGACAGCAGGCGCGGTTACCAGCGGCCAGCGCAGGAAAAAGGGGCGCATGAAGAGACAGAAACGGACAGGATAGGAAACACAAAAAGTTACAGGCAACGAGACAGGCAGGCCACCGGCAAGCGATGGTCCCAGAAGCGTTACCTGAAGCCCGTGCGAGCGCCAGGCAGGCCCCCTGCAAAGGGGTGCCAGGCAAGCCACTCGCAAGGGGTGCCTACCAGGCCACCCGCCAGGGGTCAGGCCACCCGCCAGGGGCCAGGCCACCCGCCAGGGACGCCCCCAGAAGCGTTCCCGGAAGGCCGTGCGAGCGCGTCGGCAGGCCACCCGCCAGGGGTCAGGCCACCCGCCAGGGGTCAGGCCACCCGCCAGGGGT
>CADDYT010000165.1 GCA_902810755.1 Chloroflexota bacterium | reverse complement strand
CAGGCCACCCGCCAGGGGTCAGGCCACCCGCCAGGGGTCAGGCCACCCGCCAGGGGTGGCCCTACTATATACGACCCCTCCACCAGCGGCACAACCGCTATCGCATAGAGCAGGGCCACCCCTGGCGGGTGGTCTGCTTCGCGCTCGCACGGGCTTCAGTTACCGCTTCTGGGGGTACCCTACTCACTCTCTACGATAGTCCCGTGTGGCCTGTGGACGGGCCGTCTAGAGTAGGGCCACCCCCATAGGCGTTAACTTCAGGCCGCCGCAGGCCACCCGCCAGGGGTGGCCTGCCGGGCGCTCGCACGGGCTTAAGTTAACGCCTGTGAGGGCCACCCCTTGCCGGTGGCCTGGTCGCTGGCCTCTCGCGTCGGTTCTCGAGGCGCTGGTGGGACGCTCACGCACTTCTCAAAATTAGAGGCCGGTGGGGAAGGTTTCTTCAACTTCGCCAGCTTCCCACTGGGAGGAGCGGTCGAGCGGCTCAAGGGCGTGGGTTTCGTCGAGGTGGATGATGGCGTCGAACTGCTCCGGCAGGCGGGCGTTGAAGTAGTGGCTGATACGCTCAGTCTGCGGGAGATAGATGACGCCGATAGCGCGTTCCAGGCGCGGACCGTGCAGGGCTGTCGAGAGCGTGTCATTGCCGCGCATGGGCAGCAGGAAGCGCGGCATGTTGGTCTCGTGGAAGAGCAGTTCGTAGCTGCCGCGCAGGCCGGGGCGCACGCGCTTGCGCTCGGTCGGCTGATCCCAGTCAGAGGCGCAGGTGACGGTGCCGGTGTAGGTGGTGAAGCCGATTAAGACGGAGTCGCGACCGTACTTTTCACGCACCAGCTGGCCCACATTCCATTCACCATCCGTTCCCATCGAGGTAGCACGAGCATCGCCGAGGTGAGAGTTGTGTTCCCAGACAACGGCCCTGGTGCTGCCCGCGCCATTGAACCGATCGAGGAAGGAGACGAGGTCGTTGAGCGTTCCGGCCATGTGGCGGTCACGCAAATTCCAGGAGGAGACGCGGCCCTCAAACATGGTGCGATAGTATTCCTCGGCATCCTTAACAACGCGCGCGTTCTGTTCGGCGAAAAAGTATTCATCTTCCGCCTGCCGACCTTTATGTTTCACCTTCTGGCCCATCGTCTTTTGCAGGTCTACCAGTTCCCGAATGACCTCTTGCTCACAGGAAGGAACAAAGCCAAAGCCGGCGGCATAGCCATATGCCTGTGTATCCTCGCCAAACTGGTCGAAGCAGGCATAGCGTTTGCGCGCGCGCCGGGCCGCCTCCGGGTCGGTCTTATCGAGATAGTTGAGAACGGCCTCGATTGAGGTATAGAGACTATAGAGATCAAGGCCGTAGAAGCCGACTTTCCGACCATTCTGTGGCAGGGAATCGTTGTACTTGCGCAGCCACTGCACAAAATCAAGGACGACGGTGTTGCGCCACATCCAGGAGGGGAAGCGTTTGAAGTCCGAAAGCGCATCGTTGGCCGAGGCAATATTATCGAGGCCGCGCACATAGCGATTGACGCGGTATGCATCGGGCCAGTCGCCTTCAATGGCGACAACGGAGAAGCCTTTCTCTTTGATCAAACGCTTCGTGATCTCAGCCCGCTGCTGGTAGAAATCGTGGGTGCCGTGTGAGGCCTCGCCAATCAGGACGAAGTGAGCATCGCCGATCAAATTCAGTAGCGGATCGTAATCGGTTGCCGCGCCGGTCAACGGGTGCGCAAACTCACGGATGGTATCTGTAACGATATCCGTTGTAATCACTGGTGAAACTGCCATATTCGCTCTCCTCTCATAGGGGCTCATCCCGACGACATGCTCCTTCAGCGTCATTTCCGCAAGATATGCAGCGGGGATTGATGTCTATCCCCGCTGACAAAAAGGTTTGCTCATCGCTCTCCCCGCCGACAGAAACGGCAGCAGATCAGGCCAGGGAAACGTCTACGGATTAGCAGTAGTTTGACTGGTATTGGGCTGCGTATTCGGCTGGGCAATCGGTACATCAAAGAGTGCCTTCATGCCGGGGGGAAGCTGTGATTGCACATTCTGTATCAGGCCACGAGTCACGGAACTGCTCAAGACCTGAATCACCGCCCTGGCATCGCGCTCGGCCTGCTGGTAGCTGACGCCCTCGCGCTCGGCTACCTGCTGGAAGAACTGGTGCAGATCAAAACTCTCGGCGTGTGGCACTCCCGGCTGGTTGAGGTAGATGGCAATATCGTGCGGCAATTGTGCAGCGAGATTGCCCGGCTCCCCGCCCGCCAGGTGTTCAGACAGAGTTACCAGCGTGGAGCGCACTGCGTTCACCGCAGCCTCGCGCGAAGGCAAACCCGCAAGATGCATAACATCAACAAAGAATTCGTCAGCTTTCATCTCATCCTCCAGACTAGTCGGCCATCATGAAATGATGGCGTGTAACACCTCATTGTTGTAGCTGACATTTCATACAGGTAGAGATGTGATAGACAGGGAATCGCCTGCCGCGCCCTCCCTCAACGTGGGGAGGACGAAGCAAGCGCAGCAGTCAAGAGGGCTTAAAGAGGCTACAGCAGCCTTTTCACCGCCCTGTAAGTATCTGGCCAGTTCTATGAACCGGAACCTGAGCTTTGCGAACTGCTGCTGGAACCAGCGCCCGCGCTGGCGGTTTGCTTCTGCTGGCTGCTCTGCTGGCTCCGGAACTGGCTCAGCCGCCACCTCTTATGGCTCAGGCGAGGAGCCAGTAACTGCCTGGCGCGCTCGGCACGCTGCTTGCACTTCCCCTGAATGTCCTGCAAGAATTTGACGGCATCCTGATCGTTGGCTTGCTGGGCATCCTGGATGTACTTATGGTAGATCAAAGCCGCATCTGCCGCATGGTAGAGCGTGCTGATCAGGTCATAGGTCACATCGCTGGTACCAGTGACCTGCCGCAGCGTCGGAACGCCGGTGCCACCATACATGCCACCGCCATACGTGCCGCTATACATGCCAGGGCCATAGCCACCATAGCCGTAGCCGCCACCGTACATGCCGGGGCCATAGCCGTAGCCGCCATACATGCCGGGAGTGTTCCAGCCGCCACCATAGCCACCGTACATGCCGGGGCCATAGCCACCATAGCCGCCACCGTACATGCCGCGACCATAGCCGTAGCCGCCACCGTACATGCCGGGGCCATAGCCGTAGCCGCCACCAAACTGGCCCTGCTGGCCCTGCTGACCTTGCTGGCCTTGTTGCTCCTTGCTCAGACGCTGGCTGAGTAAAGCTTCGGCCAGATCAGCGCACCGCCGGTCTTCTTGCTGGTTGTTCCAGAAGAAACGAGCCAGTTCCGGGTCGCCAATCCACTGTGCATCAGTCACATAGATGGACGACGACAGCGCGGATTCAAGCGAGTGATAGATCACGCTCGCCAGATCATAATCGATATTACTTGTACCAGTCTGCTGGTGTTCGTGCGTTGTCATGTATCCTAATTCCTCCTCGAAGTCGTTTACTGACACTACATTACGTTCGACCACCTTACTCTGCCAGAAGAGTCAGGTCGGCTCCTCCATCTTCCCGACCTCTAACCCCTGGCATCGCCTCTCAGGTACTTATGGGATGATCCACATTCCGCAGCGCCACGTAATAGCCCTTCACGGGGTCTCTTCAGGTGATACCTCGGAACCTGGACTTGTCCCACCTGTCCCTGTGCCGCCGACGAGGTCCGGGCCTATCCCCAGGCCAGCAGCGACCGTGCCACCAGTTTCTTCGCCACCCGGGCCTGCGCCACCCTGTGGTGTGCCGGGCTGGCCAATGCCACCGGCAACCGTTCCACCCTCATATTGCCAGCTCTGACTCAAACCGCCGGGATACCCACCCGCCTGATACTGTGGAAACTCCTCGCTCTGCGCCTCGCCCCCACCCACAAACGGTTGGGTTACCTGCTCATGCTCGTCCCCGCCGTTCCCATCGCCACTGCCGCCACCAGGATCAGACGGTCGGGACGGAGGGTCGGAAACCGCGCTCTGAGGCAATCGTGGCGCAAGCAGTTGCTTTGCACGATTAGCCGCGTCGGCCTCTTCTCGATACAGCTTCTGATAGAACTGCACAATATGCTGATAGTCCTGGCCTGCCTGCTGCGCATTCTGTATCGAGGTCTTGCATCGCTGCGCGGCCTCTAACGAATGATAGAGCAGGCTCACCAGATCATAGGTGACATCAGGAGCGCCTGTCGCTTGCCATGAAAAGTTCGCCAGCCGACCGAGATAGTTCCCCTGCCCTCCCTGAAAGCGAGAGGCAAAGCCGCCGCCATACTGACCCTGATAGCTCTGCCCCCGAAACCGAGACGGAAACTCCATATGGGCCTGTTGCTGAACCGCCTGGCCCCCACTCAGCAGGCGAGAGAGTAACTCCCCGGCACTATCGGCTGCTTCCCCTTCCTCTTGCTGTTTCTGCCAGAAAAACCGGGCGAGCTGCAGTTCACCGGCAAGTTGAGCATCACCGGCATAAATGGAGCAGGAAGAGGCATTTTGCAGCGCATGGTAGACCGCGCTCACCAGATCAAAAACAACATCGTCGATTGGCGTGAGCTGTGCCTGCTGCCCTTCCGCCCTTTTTAGCTCTGTCTGCTGTTTTCCTGGCACCTGCCACCCTCCTTCTGGCTTGCGTTCTGTAGAGATACCCGGTTGGCACCTGGAACCGGCAGCCACCACAACTATCACGAAAATCGTGCGCGAAAAGTTTCTATACCGAATAGAAACAGACGAGCAAAGAAAAAGTAAAAATTATTCAGTTTTTCGTTTTATAGTTGACTTAAATATGAACAGGAGCAATGCGCGCGAAGGCCGCACTGCTCCTGCCCTCTCTGTATTTAACTGCCCTGACCGGTGTTCGGCTGGCCGGTTTCGTTGAGGGCCGTCGCGCCCTCTGACAGGCCGCCCTCGCTACCACCCTGTTCATAAGGACCACCGTAGTACGAGGAACCAACATACCCACCGCCCTGATAGGGGCCGTTCCAGACATAGCCGGTGGGGGTATTCCAGCCTGTGCCATTCCAGGCGTAGTTGTTATAGCCCAGGCCAGCATTCCACCAGTAGCCATACGGGCCGGGGTAGCTGTAGTTGTAGAGGCCCGGCCCCCAGGGCGAATTTCTCATCTGCTGCTGATAGCCCGCTCCACCCTGGGGTACAGGGCCAACGAAGCGCGGCCCGGCGTTGTTATAGTGTCCGGCAAAGGCCGGGCCATTCCAACGCGGACCGGTTGGCGGGGCCATAGTGCCATAGCCAGGCCCATTCCAGAGGTAGCTACCGGGAACATAGCCCGGAGGATTCCCCTGACCATAGCCGCCACCATAGCCACCGTAGCCATATGGGCCATACCAGCCTCCGTCAGGGATGCGCACATAGGGCTGGTAGGGCTGATAGTTGCCGAGATCGCTTCGACCGCTCCCTGACCACCACGCCCCCCCTGGCGGCACGTTGCCATAGTACGGCCAGTCCTGCGCGGACCGTCCGGCCTGCCCACCTTGCCAGTTCTGTTGATCGCTCTGACTCATCAATAATCTCCTTCTCCACAAACAGACGTTCTTTACCCTCAGTAAGAATCACGCCTGCATCTGCATGAAGGTTGACCCGGCTATTTGCCGACAGGTAGAGCTATATTTTGAAGCATTTTTCAAAAAGTGCGACAATTGAGGCTACAAAATACTTGACAACAATAATCCCTGCCTGCTATGCTTGCGCCATTCAAGCATACTGGAGGGGGATGCAGGATATGATTCCAACGCCACCATCACCGCCGTACCGTGACCGTCGGCACCGGCAACCGGCCATATCATCGCCTTTGCCGCCCTGGCAGCCAGTTCTGCCTTCCACGCCCATGCCCGTAGCGCCGACCTCCGCCTACGAAATCTCGCAGCAACAAACCGTACCGCAGCCGATAGCGACGACATCAACAGTCGACCCGCTTCTCACGACAGTTGACAAACTCGACACGACAGCCTCTGCTTCAGAGAAACGGAAACGCTGGCAGCGCGTTGTGGCCGCTGGCTTGCTGCTGGCCCTGCTCATCGCGCTCTTTTTCACCTGGAATGGCGCTACGCCCGCCGCTTCACCGGCCAGCACCACAACTCAGCAGAATTTTAGCGGCGGTTCGACCGGCAACAACAGTTCAACCACCGGCTCTAGCAGCAGCGGAAATACAATTACTGTTTATGTTGTGGGAGCGGTGAAACATCCCGGCGTCTACACCCTGCCGGTCGATGCGCGCGTCTATCAACTGTTACAGGCGGCAGGCGGGCCATTGCCGAACGCCAACCTCGTCGCCCTTAACCTGGCGGCGAAACTGAGCGACGGGGAAGAGGTTTACGTGGTGCATATCGGCGAGACCCCACCAACATATTCTGGCGGGGTGCCGCAGCCTGGGCCTGGCAATAGCACCGGCAACACGCAACTCATCAATATCAATACGGCCAGCGCCGACGAGATGCGGCAGGCCCTGCATATCAGCAGCGCCACCGCGCAGGCTATTGTGAATTATCGTACTCAGCACGGGCCGTTTACCTCGGTTGAGCAGTTGCAACAGGTGGTGAGCCAGTCTATTTACGACAAGATTAAGGATCAGGTAACGGTGTAAGAGGTTGGGGAAACGTGGAGAGAGAAGAGAGCTACTTTGCTCCTGACCTGAGAGGGTTGACGCTGCTGGCCATTGCGCTTGCCTGGCTGGCAGGCATCCTGCTCTCGGCCTGGACGCCGCTACCCGCGCTTGCCCTGCTGCTCGGCACAGCGACCGCAATCATCTTCCTGATCCCGCTCTGGCGTGACGAGTTTGCGCGACTGGTCATGTTGCTCATCCTCTTTCTGCTGCTTGGTGGCCTGCGCTACGCCCTCGCCCTGCCCGGTGACCATGACATTTCCACATACATCGGCAAGCAGAAAATTGCGGTGCGCGGCAGCGTTTCCGATGAGCCGTTGCTGGAGGGACGCAGCCGTGTCTTGCAGGTGGCCGTCAGCGCGGTAAGTACGGATGGTGGCACGGTCTGGCAGAATGCAAACGGGGGACTGGAAGTGCGCATTCTGGGGACGACGCTCGACACGCCCTACGGACCGAATTACGGGGATAGCGTGCAACTTCAGGGCAAAGTCCAGCCGCCAACGCCGGATACCCCGCCGGGCATCTTTGCCAGCATGGCCTTCCCGCAACTGACTGTGACCGCTTCCGGCGGCATTCCCCTGCTCGCAGCCATCTACAGTCTGCGCATTCGTCTTGCCACCGTCATCGAACAGTCCCTGCCCCAGCCCGAAGCGGCGCTCCTCATCGCCATCCTGCTCGGCCTGCGCACTCCCGCATTGCATACGCCACCATCGCCTCCGCTGTCGTTACCCTCCTCGATATTGAATCCAACGCCGCCGCAAACGCTCACCGACGCTTTCAACGATACTGGAACCGCGCACCTGATTGCCCCGTCCGGCTTCAAAGTGACCATCCTGGCCGGGCTGGTTGCCGCCGCTACACGATGGCTATATGAAATACCGGGGAAGTGGGAAAAGCAGCAGGAGATACTCCTGCCCGCGCAGAGGCGCAAGAGGGAGCGGCGGCGCTGGCTGGCTACCGGCATCGTCATCGCCAGCATCGCTTTTTATGTCGCTTTGAACGGTTTGAGTCCGGCTGCCATGCGCGCGGGCATTATGGGGATGCTGCTGGTGCTGGCTCCCCGTATCGGGCGCGTATACAATGTCTACACGGCGCTGGCCTTTGCCGCCCTGCTGATGAGCGCCATCGACCCCTTTATCCTCTGGGATGTCGGCTTTCAGTTGTCGTTTTTCGGCACGCTGGGCATCGTACAGTTCACGCCCTTTTTCATGCGCCCGCTCGCGCCCATTAAAGGCCTGCCCGCCGGGCATACCATCGCGGAAATGCTGGCAGTCACGCCCGCCGCGCAGATTGCCACGTTGCCGGTAATTGCGCTCACCTTCCATGTCATCTCTTTCATCTCGCCGCTCGTCAACCTGCTCACCGTGGAGTTGCTCGCCGTGCTGCTCGTGCTGGGGCTGCTAATCTGCGGTGCGGGCCTGCTCCTGGCGCCATCGGGCATACTCTTCGGCTGGGCCGCGTACCCTTTGCTCTGGTATGTCATTGCTGTTACGAGCGAAACCTCCATGCTGCGAGTGGCATACATACCTGTACAAACTAACAATAGCGTGCTGGCCTGGGGTTACTATGCGCTGCTGGCTCTGCCTGCCGGTTTCTCACACATACGCAGGGCTGGCAATGGGCCGCAAACCCAGGCAGGGGAACGTATACCGCAGAAAGGACAGGCTGCGGCGTTTCCTTCACTGTCGAAGCGTACATGGCGACTGATTCAGATCGGGGCGCTGGCGGTAGTTGTGCTGGCTACGGGGGCGACAGCGATAGCGGCGCAGCCGGATGGGCGGCTGACGATCACGTTTCTGGCCGTTGGGCCTGCGGGGCAGCCGCCACAGGGACAGGCTATTTTGATTCGCACGCCCGATGGCAAGACCATTTTGCTGGATGGCGGGCCGGATGCAACCTCGCTCTCGCAGGAACTGGACAGCCGTCTGCCGCTCTGGCAGCGTTCGCTCGATGCGGTGGTATTGACCTCGCCGCGCACAGACCACCTGACAGGACTGCTGGATGTAGTGACGCGCTACCAGATCGGCGAGGCGCTGGACGCTGGCATGCTGCATCCCAACACCGGTTACGCGCTCTGGCGGCGCACGATCAGCGAACGCGCTATACGCTATATCCAGTTGCGACAGGGAATGGTCGTAGCGGTGGGGACGCAGGTGGCGCTGCAAGTCTTCTGGCCGCCTTCGCTGCACAAAAGCAGCAACGAGGAACTGGATAATGGCCTGGTGATCCGGTTGGTCGCGCCGGGGCTGAGCATCCTCTTTCTGGGAGCGGCTGCCATGAGCAAATTTGCCCTCGCTGGCCTGCTGGCAACGATCAACGCCAGCTACTTGCAGGCGAACATTGTGCAGGTAATGGGCGAAACGGGTAAAGTCTTTCCTGCGCAACTGACCACCCTCCTGCAAGAAAGCCATGCCGCACAGTTGATTATCACGCCCGCCGCCCTGACGCCGCAGCAGCGCAAAGCTGGCCTGACGCCGTTGAGTACCGCCCTGCCTGCAGGAATGTCAGCAGACGAAGTGATACAGACGGCGCAGGTAGGAACAATGACGATCAGTGATGGGAATAACGGGTGGAGTGTGAATTCAGGCACAACATAATTGTATTATCATCCGTAAAATGGTAATATACGAACGGCATTTCAGCAGATTCATTCTCATAAATGTATTCTCAATGAATCGATTGAGAGGGAAGGAAGTGACACTATGCTTTGCGAACGCTGCGGGCGCGACATCTCAGATAGCGCCATCATCTGTCCATCCTGTGGAGCGAACACTTCACGTTCATCGATGCCGCCCCCAACAAGCTATGGCGACTATAGCGGGGGGTACACGCCACCACAACCTCAGCCAGGAGCGGGCTATAACCAGGGACAGGGGTATAATCAGGGATACCAGCAGGGCTATGCTGGTCCCGGCAATTATATGCCACCACAGCAAGCCGCTCCTCAGCCCCGGCAGGTCAATTATGGCTATGCCAACCCGGCCCCCAACTATAGCACCGTCAATGTGGTGATCAACAACGGCGGGGGATCGAATAAGAATTCGGCGGCGCTGGTTGTCGAAGTCATTGCTTCCCTCTTCGGCATCTATGGCATCGGCTGGCTGATGGCGGGAGAGACAACAACCGGCGTCTTGCTGCTCATCGGCAGCTTTGTCCTCTACTGGCCCATCTTTATTGTGGGGTCTATCATCACGCTGGGTCTGGGTCTGTTCTGTCTCGGCCCGCTGGGCATTGCAGCCATTATTATCAATGCCATTCTGCTCAACAACATGCTGAATCGCAAAGCTGCACAGGTTACTATTGTTCCACCAATGCAACAGATGCCGCCACAATATCCGCGTATGTAAGATAGAGGCGCGAGCAAAAGTCAGGGCGGATTGGAGCCAGGGCGCAGGCCAGCTGTGTCCTGGCTCCGACAATGATACAAATGACCCCGGCAATAATACGAAAATTGCGCCCTCTCCTACTTTGAGAAGGCGAGGCGGCGATACTTTTCGCGCGACTCCAGCCAGGCTTCGTCGGAGAGGCCGAGCTTTTCGCGCAGGACTTCGGGCGGCACTCCGGCTTTGAGCTGGCGCACGGCGAAGGTGTCACGCAGCAGTTGCAGGGTGACGCGCTTCTTGATACCGGCAGCCTGCACCACTCTGGCGAGAATGTAGTTCAGGTTGCGATCGGTGCAGACAAAGAGTTCATCGGTGGGATGGTACTTCTCCTGATATCTTTTGAGGATGGCCACAAACTCTGGCGGCAGCGTCAGCTTGCGCTCGCGATGCTGTTTGGCGGTCGAAGCGGCAAAATGGACGGTAAGCGCCGGTTCGTGGGGATTGGAGAGGTCGATGTGCGAGAGCTTGAGGCCTTTGACCTCTTCTTTCTTCAGGCCAGAATTGAGAATCAGGTAGACGAGGCAATGGCTGCGGGCATCTTGCGCGGCGGCATCGAGCAGGCGCTGCACTTCGTCATCGAAGAGGAGTTCCGGCAGAGGCGGCAGCGGGCGTTCCAGCACCAGGCTGGCGGAAGGGTCTTCGCGAATGACGCCTTCGCGGGTCAACCAGGAGAAGAAATTTTTCAGGAACGTCACGCGCCGCGCCATTGTCTTCGGCGCAGGCGCCTGCCCCTTCGTGCCAAATTTCAGCTTCATCAGCCAGTCGGTCAGTTGCTCTTTGCCGATACGACCCACCGGAGTATCAAGGCCAACAAATTCACCGAACATTTTCAGATCCGAGAGGAAGCAGGTGACGGTATAGGCGGACTTCCCGGCCAGCTTCAACGCCTGCTGGTAGGGGATAAAACAGGCCGCCAGGCTGGATTGATCGGTCAGAGGCTGTGTGCGCACAATGGGGGGAAAAGGCGTTGCCAGCGGGTCTGGCGGCTCCGCGATCACCGTCTGCTCATCGTTAAAGAGGCCGGACTGCACAACTGTCGTATCATCAGCCAGCACCGGCTCAGGCTTTGTCGATTTCTCTGTGTTCATCCGCGTCATGCTCCTTGACTTGTATTCGCCGAAATACATTCGCGTTTTCATTATAGCATGCTCTGAGAAGTGTGGGGAGCCATGCAGCCATGTCGTGGCCCTTCCACATAGTACGTTTCTCCCGTACTCCCCCTGAAAGGTGATGACTTCACGTTTTGTTACAGGAAAAGGGCTTATTCGTTGGCACAATAGAGCAGGGATTGCCGACATCGGTCATCATCACAGGGGACAGTGAACATGAAACTTGTAAAGAAATATCTCCCATTCATCAGCGTTTTTAGTCTCGCCCTTTGCGTGCGCGTTGTCTATAATGTGGTCGTGGCGAAGGATTATTACCCGCTCCACGACTCCGCTGTCTATCAAACGATTGCCTTCAACATTTTGCACGAACATTGCTACTGCTTGCTGCCACACCTGCCAACGGTTGATCGCGCCCCGCTCTGGCCAGCTATGATCGCCGTCATTTATGGTCTTCTCGGCCCGCACGATCACTATGTACGGCTCTTCCTGTGTTTCGTCGGCGCGGGTACCTGCGTGCTTATCTACGCCTTCGCCAGCGATCTCTTCGGCAGGCGCGTCGCCCTGTTCGCGGGCGTGCTGGCCGCTATCTATCCTTTCCTGTATATCTATGATGGCTGGCTCTATTCAGAATCCGTCTATATCTTCCTCTTGCTGGCATTCTGTTACTCTCTCTACCGTCTGCAGCGCAATCCAAACTGGAAATGGATGCTGGTCAGCGGCCTCTTGCTCGGTCTTGCCTCGCTCGAACGGCCCAACGGGCTGCTTATTCTGGCCTCATTTCTCGCCTGGCTCGTCGTCATCGGTTGGGCAAAAGTGCTTTCGTGGCCCGCAGTGGCGAAAAGTGCGATCATTGTGGGGCTGGTTTCAACGCTACTCTTCATCCCCTGGACGATACGCAACTACGAGGTTACGCGTGCGCTGGTGCCGGTGGCGGTCGGTAACGGGAAAGTCATGCTGGGCGCGTATAACGATATGATTCTCGAACGGCCATACTACTACGGCATCTGGATCATCCCAACGGAGTCCACCCCGGCCATCGCGGCACAGTTTCCGGCCAACTGCTCCGGCCCCTGCGAGGTGCAACGCGACGCCACCTACCAGCAAGACGCCATCCAGTGGATCAAGAGCCATCCCAATGACATCCCCTTGCTGCTGCGACTGCACTTCACCAATCTCTGGTCGATCACCACGCAGGAGGCGGACCTGCCCATCAATCGCTTCCCCGACCGCAGCGCATCAAAGCTGGTCGTCGATATGATGCTGGTGATTACGCCCATCGTCTTCGCCCTGGCCGCCCTCGGCCTCTTCCTGACGCGCAAACGCTGGCGCGAGCTGCTCTTCATGTACCTCATGATCGGAATAACGATCATCCAGGCCCTCGTCTTCTACGGCATTCCGCGCTTCCGCGCCCCCATCGAACCCATGCTCATCCTGCTCGCCGCCGGCGCGCTCTGGGGCATCGGTCAAATGATTGAGAAGCGGCGCAAGAAGAATGAAACGGGATCGGTGGAAAGAGGGGAGCCGGTGGCAGAAACGGCTTCCCCCGTGAAAGCTATCACGCGCTGATAGAGCTATCCCATTCCGCAGGCCAGCCGCCAGGGGTGACCCCAGAAGCGGTAACGGCAGCCTGTGCGCCGCAAGCCACCGGCAAGGGGCTTACACGGGGAGATTTTTTGGGAAAATTTGTTGTAAAGTCGCTTGAGAGGCCGACGGAAAGGGTGGCATTGGGAACGCTTCTCCATCGGATTCCCAGGCCGATCCGTCCAAAAACCTCCCCGTGTAAGCCGACAAGGGGTGGCCCCAGCAGCGTTCACTGAAGCCCACGCGCGCGCGAAGCAGGCCACCCGCAAGGGTCGGCCCCAGCAGCGTTCACTGAAGCCCGCCGCAGGCCACCATCCCGCCGCAGGCCATCCCGTCCCGCCAGGCCAGCCGCAGGCCACCTGCAAGGGGTGGCCCTACTATATACGATTATCCAGCCAGCATACGATTATCCAGCCAGCGTACACGGCGGGCCGGAAAATGTGAGCAGGCCACCCGCAAGGGGATGGCCCTACTATATACAATGCGGTCATGCCGCTTGTGGATGGATCGTATATAGTAGGGCTACCCCCTTAGGCGTCAACTTAACGCCGCCGCAGGCCACCCGCCAGGGGTGGCCCTACTATATATGAGCGAGCGATGGCA
>CADDYT010000164.1 GCA_902810755.1 Chloroflexota bacterium | reverse complement strand
TGGCCTGCTCGTGGGCCGTGCGCCTCGCCTGCCTGTGGCCCTTGCGGGTGGCCTGTTCCGCTGGCCTGCTCGTGTGGCCTGTGGATGCGGCGCTGGTCTACTTGCAACCCTATGCATATGTTAGCCCGGGTTGCTAGCTACGGATGAACGCGACCAGTTCATCGCGTTTCTCTTCCATCAGTTGTTTGTTGTCGGCTTCCACGTTGAGGCGCAGTAGCGGCTCGGTGTTGGACGGGCGCACGTTGAACCACCAGTCGCCGAAATCGAAGGTGACGCCGTCCAGTTCGTCTACGGAGAGGGCCTGGGGGCCGTAGTGCTGCTTGAGGGCCTGCAATTTGGCCTGCACATCGCTGACGCGCGTGTTGATCTCGCCACTGCGGAAGCGCGTGTCCAGGGGCTTGAGCAGTTCGGAGAGCGGCTTGTTCTCCACCGAGATCAGTTCCAGGATGATGAGCAGGGAGATCAGGCCGGAGTCAGCATACCAGTTGTCGCGGAAGTAGAAATGGCCGGAATGCTCGCCGCCAAAGATGGCGTTGGTGCGGCGCATCTCTTCCTTGATGAAGGAGTGTCCAACGCGCGTGCGTACCGCTTTGCCGCCCAGCCGGTTGATCAGTTCCGGCACGCTTTTGGAGACGATCAGGTTGTGCAGGATGGTCGCGCCGGGGTGCTTGTGCAGCAAGCTGTTGGCAACGAGGGCTGTCACCTGCGAGCCATCCACGCGCTCGCCCTTCTCATCGATGGGGAACATGCGGTCGGCGTCGCCGTCGAAGGCCGCGCCGAGGTTGGCGTGTGTTTCAACCACTTTTCTTTGCAGGTCGGCCACGTTTTCCGGCTCAATCGGACTGGCCTGGTGGTTGGGGAAGCTGCCGTCCAGTTCAAAATACATGGGAATAAGCTCGCAGGGCAGATGCTCGAAGACTCTGGGGACAATCATACCTGCCATGCCGTTGCCTGCGTCAACCACGACTTTGAGCGGCCTGATTTTGCTCACATCAATGAATGACAGCACGTGCTGCACATAAGCGTCGGTCACGTCGCGCTGCGTCACCTCACCCTTGCGCGTGGGTGTGGGGAAGTTGCCGCTCACTGCCAGATCGCGAATATCGGCCAGCCCGGTATCGATGCTGATGGGGTATGCGTTAGCACGACAGAATTTCATGCCGTTGTACTGTGCCGGGTTGTGCGAAGCTGTAATCATCACGCCCGCCGGGTAGTTGAATTTGCCCACTGCGAAGTAGAGTTCATCGGTTGTGGTCAGGCCGAGGTCAACCGCGTTGGTTCCCTGGTCGGTGATGCCGCGTATCAACGCCGCTGCCAGTTGCGGAGACGAGAGGCGCATATCGCGGCCTACGGCGATTTCAGGCACCTGCAAATACGCTGCCGCCGCCCGCCCGATGCGGTAGGCGACCTCGTCGGTCATCGTTTGCCCGTAAATCCCGCGTATATCATACGCGGAAAAAATAGCCGGGTTCACGGGTGATTGTGTTTCGTTGGTTGTCATCGTGGAAAGCCTCTTTTCCATATTTCCAGCAGCACCCAGGGTTCGCCTGAGCTGCGTGGATCAAAAATTTGTCCCACCTCTACGTAACCAGCTTTAGCGAAGGCGCGGCGGGCCGGGTGGTTGGCCTGCGCCGTTTCTGCGTAAACACGCACGATCTGGGGGAAGGAGAGCAGATATTGCGTCAGCACGCTGATGGCCTCTGGCCCGTAGCCATGCCCCCAGCGTGATTTCTCGCCCAGACCCAGCCCCAGTTCAACATGGCCCAGACGGTAGTCGATGTTAAAGTACGTAATGGTTCCGATAGGGGTATGCTGCTCGTCTTCTATAATAAACCAGAATTGCCGCCCGTTGCCACGCACATAGTTGCGCTCAAAGATGGGCAGAAACTCCGGGAGAGTTTGCGAATGCGGGCGGTGCGGGTCGTAGCGCCATACCACATCATCGCGCTCCCAGTTGAAGACGTTCTGCGCATCCGCCATTGTGGGCCGCCGGAGAAAGACGCGCGGCCCCCGCAATACTCCCGATTGCCCCGTATTGTTCTGTTTCGTCTCCATCACACCAGTCCTATCTCATGTGCAAAGCTTGTCCCGGCTGCCAGTGGCTCGATGCCGAACGCCTGCGCCAGTGTTTGCCCCAGATCGGCATAGGTCGGGCGCAGGCCAAGATTCACTCCGGCCTTCACCGGCTCGCCATATGCCAGCAGCGGCACGGTCTCGCGCGTGTGGTCGGTGCCGTGATAGGTCGGGTCAACGCCATGATCTGCCGTGAAGAAGATGGCATCCTCTGGTCGCATCTTCTGCCGCATCTGTCCAAACCAGTCATCCACCTCGCGCAGCGCCTGCGCATAGCCCTGGCTATCGCGCCGATGCCCCCAGAGCATATCAAATTCTACCAGATTCACGAAAAGCAACCCTGTAAAGTCACGTTCCAGCCAGCGCAGCGTGACCTCCATGCCGTCGCGGTTCGTCTCTGTATGGTCGCGCACGGTCAGGCCGCGCCCGGCGAAGAGGTCTTCGATCTTGCCGATGCCGATGACATCTTTGCCGCTCTCTTTGAGCAGGTCGAGCAGCGTCGTCCCCTGCGGGGGCAGCGAGAAGTCGCGCCGGTGTTCGGTGCGTTTGAACGCGCCGGGCGTGCCGATAAATGGGCGGGCAATCACGCGCCCGACCGCGTGTTCTCCCGTTAGCAGGCCGCGCGCAACTTCGCACATATGGTACAGTTCCTCAAGCGGGATCACGTCCTGGTGGGCGGCAATCTGAAAAACGCTGTCGGCTGATGTGTAGACGATGGGGTGGCCTGTGCGCAGGTGTTCCTCACCCAGTTCCTTGATGATCTCGGTGCCGGATGCCGCTTTGTTGCCGATCACTTTGCGTCCGATGGCCTGCTCGAAAGCCGCGATCACATCGGGTGGGAAGCCATGTGGGTAGGTCGGCAGTGGCCGTTTGAGAACCACGCCGGTCATCTCCCAGTGGCCCGTTGTACTATCTTTGCCGGCAGCCGCTTCAGCCATGCGCCCGTAGGAGCCGCGCGCCTGCGGGTCTGGCGGCGTTCCCAGAATGGGCGTGATATTGCCCAGCCCGATACTGCCCAGATTGGGCAATGAAAGCCCGCCAATCGCCTGCGCGCAATGTTCCAGCGAACTTGCGCCCGCGTCTCCATAGGCGGCGGCATCGGGATTGGCGCCCGCGCCAACGCCATCAAGCACGACCAGAATAGCTCTTTTCAACGCGCTCATCGCATCTTCCTCACCTGTATATGTTCCAGCATGGTATACTGCGGCACCGGGCCACCGATCAATGGCTGCGCATAATCCTTAAATGCTTGAGTTACCATCGTTTTGCTCTCATCCAGGTACTCATCCGGCAGGAAACGCTGCACATTCGCTACCTTCGCCAGTTCAACCAGCCCCGTCGTACTATGATAGACGGGGTCGCTATGGCGTATCAACGTTATCATCTTATCACTTTCGCCGTTGAGCAGGGCCTGCACGGCCATCTCTCCTACCAGATAGGCTTCGTCTCGGTCAACCGGAGAGATGCTGTTTGAGGCCATGCGCTGCAGGTCGCCGGGCTTGTCGAAGCGCGCCCGGATGCCCAGCTGCGTTTTCACCAGTTCGACCAGGTATTGCGCTGCCCCGCTCAGCAGCGGGTGATGAAAGGCATCGACGCCTGTCTGCCCTGCCGAGCCCAGGGCCTGCCCCTGCTCGTCGCGAATCGCCTCTGCCGCCACAACCACTACGTAGTCCAGTTGCCGGTAAATCTCTTCAACCCGCGTCAGGAAACGCTCCGCGTTGAAGGGTTGTTCCGGCAGCAAGATGATATGCGGCGGATCCGCCTCCGTATATTTCCCCAGCGCCGATGAAGCCGCCAGCCAGCCTGCATCCCTGCCCATCGTCTCAATCACCTTCACCGGATAATGCGAAGGAATCGAGATGGTGTTCATCGTCGAATCGACGGTGGCCCAGGCGATGAAGCGGGCCGCGCTGCCATAGCCCGGACAGTGATCAGTATACGGCAAATCGTTATCGATGGTCTTTGGTACGCTGATAATATTGATTTCATAGTTCGCTCGCCGCCCAGCCTCTACCAGCTGATGGGCCGTATCCGCAGAGTCGTTGCCGCCGATATAGGCCATATAGCGAATATTGTATCGCCGCAAAATCTCTACCGCGCGTTCCAGATCGCCTTCCTTCAGCTTATAGCGGCAGGAACCGAGCGCAGCCGATGGCGTGTGCAGCAATTGCGGCCAGATATGCGCAGGTTGTCGTCGCAGGTCGATCAAATCCTCCCGCAGAAAGCCTTCAATGCCATAACGCATGCCGAAAATGCCCTCAATGCGTTCAGATGTCAGCGCCGCCTCAACCGCGCCCACCAGGCTGGCATTAATGACGGCAGTAGCCCCTCCTGATTGCCCGATCACCAGATTCCCATGTGTTATCGATGACAAAAGTTCGCTCCTGTAGTGTTATTTCTCGGTCCGTAATCATGTTGCTGTTACAGACCATTATATCAAGAGGGTGTAGGGGCGTCGAGTGGTTTTGACAGGATGCCTTTGCCCGTCCAGAGCCGGTGGCGCGTTTGAAAGTCCAGGCGCCGGTAGATGCGCACGGCAGGGCGGTTGTCTTCAAAGACGTTGAGAACAACCGTAGAGAAATGCAGCTCAAATAGCTTTGCGACAAGCGCGGCGGTAATAGCCGTTGCATACCCCTGACCGCGCGCCTGTGGGGCCGTCAAGATATAGCCGATAACGGCGATTCCATATTTGAGTGACAACACATGCGTTCCACCGGCGGCAACGATCTGCTCTCCCTCATACGCGCCGAAGAAGATGGCACGGGCAAAAAGCTCGGCGGAAAGCGGAGCCTCACCGTGTTGCGCATACAATGCTTCCAGCGCAGGCACATCGGCCATGCTCATCTGCTTAATCGGCTGAGGGGGCGCAGGTAGCTGTGAGGGAGATGGTTGTGAGGATGGGGGAATAGCCATACGCAGCATGCTTCGCCAGTTTGACTCTGGCCGGTAGTGACGTTGCAGCAAGGGGAAATGCCGCTCCTGTGCCTGAATCAGCACACGTTCAGGTAGCGCCACCTGATTCAGAATAGCAGCGACACCCTCTTCGTTGCCATAAGGCGAAATCACCTGCCCGATAATGGGATGGCGCAAGATCAGGCATAGAGCATGCTCGCTGCTTCCATCCTGCCTGGCAACGGGAAACTGGCTGTAATTGCGCAGCGGCGGCTCCAGATCGGCCAGGGCGAAGCAATTCCAGACGGGATCGCGCAAGAGTATTGTCTCGGCTTCTTCATCGGTCGCGTCCTGTTTGATGTGCCAGCGGGGAGGTGGTTGGGCCATGATCCCTCCTGTTAAAATAACTTAATCTTCCCTCTGAAATTAAAGAAAAGATCAATAAATCTGGATAATTTAGATAAACAATAAAGCCCTATGATAAGCCCTGCAAGGAAAGCTATTCCTCCTGGCAATGTGTCGGTGGCTGCATCAAGAGAGGTATTAAGAACACTCGCCACCAGTGATAGCCCTAAATATGCAGGGAGCAATAATAGCGGAGCAAAAGCACAAAATATGAGAGCAGCTAAAATGAGATGAAAGATTGTTATAATGGGATTATGGGTTGGATTACGAACAATCTTATTAATAAAATATTCGTCAAAATTGATGAGCTTTCCTCCCACAATTTGCATATGACCGGCATGTACTTCTCCGTTAAAATGAGCCAGTTTAACCTTCAGCTTGATAAAGCTGTACCTGTTAAGCAAAAGGGGAGCGATGGTAAGTTTTCCTGAACCGAACGTGAGTTTTTCTTTGACTTCAGCCGCTATGCCGTCCGGGATAGTTTCCACGACTTCAGCCTGCACTATCTCGGTTCCTTTTCCAAATTCAAACACAATAGGATTGCCTTGATAGAAATCATCCATCGTTATGGGAGCCTTACCAATATTTTGTATCTTTATAACAAGCAGACTTTCGCCTTTTATAAAGAACAGTATTATATTTATATTCAGCCGGATCCGAAAGAATCTTGTAAGCTACCACCTTACGGGTATTTTGCCAGATGGCGATAGCAATCATAACAATAATACCGATAATAGCGATCCAATCGCCGATACCCATTGTCTCTCTTCCTCTAATTGTTCATTAGCATGAAGCGATCTGCCTCTTCCTGTGCTTATTGTACCCTATCTTTGCACTGAGAACAACGAGTATTTATATTCTCTGGAGAAGATAGCAGATGGAAAATTGGCGTTTGAGAGCATTGTATAGTTTACCGATACTCACAGATGCAGGCCAGATACTGTCATCCCCTTTCCTCCGGTAAACCTGCCGTGCCGCCCAAAAACGGCGTGAAGGCTCTACATGATACTATATAGTTATTCGCCGGTGCTTTCAAAGAGGAGGAAAGACAGGAGATGCACATGTCCGCAAACGACAATACAGCAGGAAAAACGTCGGAAGAGAGCGGCAATGAGTCAGTGCAACGGAGCGGGGGAGCCGCAAATGTCATCTATACAGAAGAGCAATTGCAGGCAATTCATGTTGGCGAGTATAAGCCTCTGAACGGGCCTGTTCTGATTGTAGACTACGACCCTCAGTGGCCCGCGCTTTTCGAGCGTGAGGCAGAGCGCATTCGGGCTGCGCTCGGTGAGCGGGTGGTGCTGCTTGAGCATGTCGGTTCAACTTCGGTGCCAGGGCTTGCGGCCAAGCCAAGAATCGATGTCGTGCTGGCCGTAGCCGATTCATCAGATGAGCCAGCTTATGTGCCTGCGCTGGAAAGGGCCGGTTATGTGTTGCGCATCAGAGAGCCAGACTGGTTTGAACACCGCCTGTTTAAGGGGCCGGATACTGATATCAACCTGCACGTCTTCTCACAGGGCTGTTCAGAGATTGACTGCATGCTGCTCTTCCGTGACTGGTTACGTAGCAATGCCGCCGATCGCCAGCTTTATGAACGCACGAAACGAGAGCTTGCGCAGCGAAACTGGAAATATGTCCAGAACTATGCTGATGCCAAGACGGCGGTGGTCGAGGAAATTATTGCGCGAGCGCAGGCGAGTAAATAAAGAGAGGAACATCTATGCCGCATAAAATCATCATTGACTGCGATCCTGGACATGATGATGCGATTGCTATTCTGTTAGCCGCCCATCACCCTGATATTGCGTTGCAGGCTATCACCACTGTGGCGGGTAATCAATCGGTGGAGAAGACGACGCGCAATGCGTTGAAGGTCTGTTCGCTGGCAAATATTCGCGATGTGCCTGTAGCCAGGGGCATGGAGCGTCCTCTTGTGCGACCTCCGCGTTTCTCGCCCGAAATTCACGGCGAATCGGGCCTCGATGGGCCAGATGTTCCCGAACCGGATATTGAGCCTGTAGAGGTAAACGGCGTCGATCTCATCATTGATCTTTTGATGAACTCGAATGGCGATATCACGCTGGTGCCGACGGGGCCACTGACCAATATTGCGATGGCGATGAGTCGCGAACCGGCCATCATTCCGCGCATCAAGGCCATTTCGCTGATGGGCGGCGCGATTGGCGTTGGCAATAAAACACCATCGGCAGAATTCAATATCTGGGCCGACCCGGAAGCTGCCGCCATTGTCTTCGCCTCCGGTCGCCCTATCACCGTCTCCACGCTCGAAGTCACGCACCAGGCGCTGGCAACACCTGAAGTGCTTGATCGCCTGCGTTCGGCCCATCGCCCTGTCGCAACCTTCGCCGCCGACCTGCTCAGCTTCTTCGGCTCCACTTACCGCGCTGTCTTCGGTTTCCCCGACCCGCCTGTCCATGACCCCTGCGCCGTTGCCGCTGTGATTGACCCGGGCATCCTGCGGGCGCACTATATGCACGTCGAGATCGAGACGCAGAGCGAGCTAACGGCTGGCCGCACCGTCTGCGATGTCTATGGCGTTACCGGCAAGCTGCCCAATGCTCGGGTCGGCTACGGCCTTGATGTCCCTCGTTTCTGGAACATGGTTATCGATACGCTGCTCACATACTGAATGACCATGCCCTGAAATCTGTTAACAACCCTCTTCTCATGTTCATCACGCTCACTGCAAAAAGAGTGTTTCATGTAATTTCAGGTCATCTTATTGTCTCTTTCTGGCAATCGTGGTATTCTGTGGGGCAGTTGACACGGGAGGAGAGTGTTATTATGAGCGAATATCAAAGATACGAATTCATGACGGTAGATCGGCCTCTGACAGCCGGGCAACTCGAAGAGGTGGAAGAGCTTTCCAGCCACATCGAAGCGTCTGCCACCCATGCCGTGATCGAATATAACTGGGGCGATTTCAAGTACGACCCCATCAAGGTGCTGCGCGAATACTTCGATGGCTTCCTCTACTTCGCGAACTGGGGTTCGGTGCGGCTGGCGTTCCGTTTCCCGCACGGCCTCTTGCCACCCAACCTCATCGAGGATTACGATTTCGATGATCTGGTCACGTTCACCCAGAGCAAAGATTATGATGTTCTCGATCTCGACTTCGCGGAGATGGAAGCGCCCAACGGCTGGCCTGAATATGAACTCAGCCCCCTGATTGGCTTGCGTGAAGAATTGATAGAAGGCGACCTGCGCGGCCTCTACATCGCCTGGCTGGCGGCTCAGGCGATGATAGCGGGCTACGAGGATTATGAAGGCGAGGACGAAGAGGATGAGGGCGAGGAAGATTACGAAGTTGGCGTACCGGTTCCCCCCGGCTTTGGTAGTCTGACAGCCTCACAGCAGGCGCTGGTGGACTTGCTGCGCGTACCGGAAGAATTGCTTGTAGCGGCAGCGCGCCATAGCGAAGCGGCTGGATCCTCTAAACAAGATGATGTCGTTGCCTGGCTCAAGTTGCTCTCGCCGGAGCGCCGCGACGATTATCTGCTGCGCTTAGCGCGCAACGAGCCAGGTCTGGGTCGCAAACTCCTGTATGAATTGCGCGAACTTGGCCGGGGCAAAAGCGTGGTGGCGCCAGCAACGGGGAAGCGCATTCCCTATCCCACGCTGGTGGCCGAAAGTAAGGCAGTGAAGGACCAGCTTGAACGCGAGCGCCGCGAAGAGAAACGGCTTGAACGCCTGCGTCACCTGCAAGAGGTGCATGAGCGCCAGGAAGATTACTGGCGGCGAGCCGAGCAGGGCGCGCAGCGCGGTATCGCTTCAGGTTACGATGAGGCCCTGCAATCCCTGATTGAGCTGCGAGACGCTGCCGAACAATTCAATGAAAGCCAGCAGTTTCAGCAGCGTTTCAGCGCCTGGATTCAATCCCACCTGCGCCGTCCCGCCTTGCTCAAACGTTTGCAGGCCAACAGGTTCTCGCTGCCAGAGGCGTGACATCAATGAAAATACTGGTCATTCACGGCCCCAACCTCAATCTGTTAGGCAAGCGAGACCCGGCAAAATACGGGACAGTCACCATGTCCGAAATTAACGAACAGTTGCAGCGCATGGCCGGTGAGCTTGATTGTGAACTCGAATTTTTTCAGTCCAATCACGAAGGGGCCATCATCGATTTTTTGCAGCTTGAAACGTCTCGCGCCGCCGATGGCGTGATTATCAATCCCGGCGCGCTGGTGCGCTACGGCTATAGTCTGCGGCAGGCGCTGATTGATCTGGGCCAGCCGGTGATCGAAGTGCATATGTCAGATATCCACAGAACGGGCATCAATCAGACAGTCAATGTGCTGGATGATGTGCGGATAGACCAGATTGTCGGGCTGAAAGAGCAGAGCTATTATCAGGCTCTGGCAAAGCTCGTCCAGTATCTAAGGGCGAAGTAAGTGCTATGGCGAACACCAACCATTTTTTGAAAGTCAGGAAAAGTTGCAATTTGCGCGGTGAGGTGCGCATGCCGCGCAGCAAAACGCACTCGTTTCGCGCGCTTATTCTGGCCTCGCTGGCCGATGGTGTCTCCTATGTCAGAAACCCCAAACTCAGCAGCGACTGGCACGAGGCGGTCAAGGCCATGCGCATGTATGGGGCGCGCATTGAGGAGGTCGAAGCGGGCGTATTTCGCGTTGAGGGCGTGGGCGGCGAATTGCAGACGCCTGCCGATATCATCAATGTCAATAATTCGGGTACCATGCTTTTCTTTGTGGCGGGGGTCGCGGCTGCCTGCCCCGGCTGGTCGGTGATTACCGGCGATGAGTCCATCCGCACGCTGCGCAAAATCTCAAGGAATCTGTTTGAGCCGTTTGAGGAGCTGGGCGTGCAGATCATCTCCACCAAAAATGACGGCATGGCTCCCCTGGTCATCAAAGGCAAGGTGAATGGCGGCGTTGCGCATATGAATGGCATTGGCTGCCAGCCTGTCTTCAGCGTTCTGCTGGCCTCTGCCTGCTCGCGCAAACCGGTCGAGATCTTCGTCAGAAACCCCGGAGAGCGCGCCTACATCGACCTGCTGCTCTACTGGTTCGATAAAGTCGGCCTGCGCTACGAAAATGTCGATCAGAAGCACGAACATTATATCTTTCCCGGCAACGACCCGCCCCGCTCTTTTGATGCCGAAATTCCTTTCGAGTGGTCGGCTCCCGCCTATCCACTGCTCGCTGCTATCCTGACGCCCGATTCGGAGATCACTGTGCGGGGAATGGACCGGGAAGACCCCTATGGCGACAAACAGGTGATTACCCTGCTGCGCGACATGGGAGCCGATATCAGCATCGATGGAGATACCCTGATGGCGCGTACCAGCGAGCTACACAGCATTGAGGCAGACATGAACGATCTACCTGACCAGGTGCCGACGATAGCCATTGCCGCCTGCTTCGCAAAGGGCAGGACGATCATCAAAAATGCCCTGACGGCTCGCTGGAAAGAGTGCGACCGCATCGCCGCCGTGAGCAAAGAGCTAACGAAGATGGGAGCGAAGGTGATTGAGCTGGAAGACGGGCTGATTATCGATCAGGACGGTAGCTGGAAACTCCACGCCGCCGAGATTGATGGGTATTACGATCATCGCATGGTCCTGTCGTTTGCTGTGGCCGCTATGCAGGTTGAGGGGGAGACGCGCATCTCCGACGCGCAGATGGCAGAAAAATCGTTCGAGAATTTCATCCCCGATATGATCCAGATTGGAGCGAATTTTACACTGGTGGAAGAGCAGGCATGAAGATTGTTCTCATCGGCATGAAAGGATGCGGCAAAACCACCATCGGGCGGCTGCTGGCGGAAGAGTTGCACGTTCCCTTTCTCGATGCCGATACCGAAATCGAAAGACTGCATCAACGCGAGCGCGGCGAATCGCTTTCGTTCCGCCAGATTTTCCAGCAGTATGGCGAGGCCTATTTTCACGCGCTGGACAGCAAAACGTTGCAGCATCTCGCCCGTGAATATGTCCATCGAGACTTTGTCTTTGCCTGCGGCGGACGCACACCGCTACATCCGGAAAATCAGGCTATCTTAGCCTCGCTGGGAACCATCCTCTTTCTGAATGTCGAACCGCGCGTCCTGCTCAAACGCATTCTCGCGCAGGGCGTTCCTGCCTTCTTCCCCTATCCTGATGATCCCGAACGATCGCTGGAGGAACTCTTACGGGAGAGAGCGCCTGTCTACAGCAAATTAGCGCATCTGACCGTCGATATCGGCGAAGGAACATACCAGTACGTGCTGCGAACCGTACTCAGAAAGTTGCGAGATTGTGAGCAAGATTAATGGAGAAACACAACTGATTGGCTTCTTCGGCTCGACGTATCGCACCAGCAAGATGTACGCCATGTATAATGCTGCCTTTGAAGCCCTGGGCCTGAACTATGTCTATGTCCCTCTCGTTGTCGGCGACCTGCAAAAAGCGGTGGAGGGGGTGCGCCATCTGGGCATCAAAGCCGTCGGCGTGACTATCCCCTACAAAATCGATATACTCCCCTATCTGGATGAACTGGATGACGATGCGAGCAGAATTGGAGCGGTCAACGCCATCGTCAATCGGGATGGCAGGCTGCTCGGCGCGAATACAGACGGCAGAGGCGCGGTGAAAGCCTTGCAGGAAGTCACGACCATTGCCGGAAAGAAAGTAATCCTGCTCGGCGCGGGCGGCGCGGCCAGAGCCATCGCCTTTGCCCTCACGGACGCGGGGGCGGAGGTCGTCGTTCTCAACCGCACAGAAGCGGCTGCCGCAACTCTGGCAAAAGCGGCTCATGGCCGTTTCAGCCCTTTAGCCATGCTGGAACGAGAAATGCAGGATGCCGCTATTCTCATTAACGCCACATCGGTGGGCATGACACCCGCTGAACACGAATCGCCGGTCAAAAGCGGCCTGTTAGCCTCAGTGCCGGTGGTGATGGATATTGTTTCTGCCCCAAAGGAAACGACTTTACTCAGGGAAGCAAGGAGACAGGGATGTACAATAGTTTATGGAGAGCGCATGCTGTTCTGGCAGGGCGCGCTGAAATTTAAGCTCTACACGGGTCTGGAGCCGCCAATCGAAGTGATGGAAAAGGCATTGACCCGTTTGCAATAGCGTGAGAAAGCAAATTCCTGAAAGCTATGGTACAGCATTCTATGCCGCTCAATGGTGTGCAAGTCACATGGCTCGGCCACGCCACCTTCAAATTGACGACGCCGGAGGGCAAGATTATCTTGATTGACCCCTGGACGTACCATAATCCCGCCTGCCCTGACGAGTATAAACATATAGAGAAGGTGGATCTGCTGCTTGCCACGCACGGCCACAACGACCATATCGGCGACCTGATCGAGATTGCGCAGGCGCATGCTCCAACAGTGGTTGTCATTCCTGAACTGGGCAAATGGTTTGCCGCGAAGGGCGTGAAGCATATCTTCACCATGAATATCGGCGGCATCATAGAGATGCAGGGCGTCAAAATCACGATGACCCATGCCGTCCACACCTCCAGCGTCGATGAAGCCCCCTTTGCCTACGTTGGCGTCGCGGCAGGCTACGTCCTCGAATTTTCCAACGGCTTTCGCATCTACCACGCTGGAGACACGGCAGCCTTCCCCGGCATGCAGCTTATTCACGAACTCTACAAACCCGATGTGGCTCTGCTGCCGATGGGAGATCATCACACGATGGGACCTGAAGAAGCCGCCGTTGCCACGCGCCTGCTCCAGGTCAACCACGTCATCCCCATGCACTACGGCCTCACGCCCCGCTCTCTCGCCACCCCCGCCGCGTTTCGCCGCGCGCTTACCGCCCTCGGCCTCAGTAATATCGAAGTGATCGAGATGCAGCCAGGGCAGACGCTGCTGTGAAGTGAAAGATTAAGCATATGCAGCCACCACGCCCAGGCCACCGGCAAGAGGGAGCCGTTCATGCCACCACCCGCGCCGGGGCAGGCCACCACCCGCGCCGGGGCAGGCCAGCGGCGCGCCGGGGCAGGCC
>CADDYT010000163.1 GCA_902810755.1 Chloroflexota bacterium | reverse complement strand
CGCAGGCCACCCGCAGGGGACCCCGGAAGCGTTAACTGAAGCCCATGCCAACGCCAGGCAGGCCACCGATGCCGCGCCGTCCCAGACCACCGATGCCGCGCCGTCCCAGACCACCGATGCCGCGCCGGGCAGGCCAGCCGCCAGGGGTGGCCCTACTCTACGCGACCGCTTCCATCAGTCGCACGGGCCAATCGTCTATAGTAGGGCCACCCCTGGCGGCTGGCCTGACGTGATCTACGAGGGGGCCTGGCGTGGTCTACGAGGGGGACATGACAGCGGGGTAGTGCAACAGACAGATATCTGCTATAATAGCGTCGCACCCGATTGTGAAAGAGAGGAAACATATGCCCGTACTCTATCGAGCCTTACAGGGCTTCAGTGATATTCTGCCGGAGGAGCAGCCCTACTGGCGCTTTTTTGAAAACGTGGCCTCGCGCGTGGCCGAACTTTACGGCTACCGGCGCATCGAGACGCCCACCCTGGAAGAAACTGCCGTCTACCGCCGCACGGCTGGCGAAGGCACCGACATCGTCGAGAAGGAAATGTATACCTTCGAGGATCGCGCCGATAAAGAGGGGCATCGCACCAGCCTGACCATGCGACCGGAAGGCACCGCCGGCGTCGTGCGCGCCTATCTGGAACATGGCATGTTCAAACTGCCGCAGCCCGTCAAGCTCTACTATCTGAGCGTGCCAATCTTTCGCCACGATAAGCCGCAGGCAGGCCGCTATCGCGAACACCACCAGTTCGGCTGTGAGGCGCTGGGCGACAGCGACCCCGCCATCGACTCCGAGATGATCGCCCTGCTCTACCAGGTCTACACGGAGCTTGGCTTGAGGAATATCCGCCTTCAGCTCAACAGCATCGGCGACCAGAACTGCCGCCCACAATACATTGAACGGCTGAAAGAATATTATCGCCCGCTGCTCAATGAATGCTGTCCCGATTGCAGAATGCGCTTCGAGAAGAATCCCCTGCGCCTGCTCGACTGCAAAGAGCCGCAGGATCAGGCGAAGATCGCCGCCGCGCCCAAAATCGCCGATTACCTCTGCGAGCCGTGCCGCGAACATTTCGCCGCGCTGCAACACTACCTGACGCTGGCCGAGATCCCCTTCACGCTCAACCCGCTGCTCGTGCGCGGCCTGGACTACTACACGCGCACCGTCTTCGAGTTCACAGCCGCCGACGATAAGCTGGCGCTGGGCGGCGGCGGTCGCTACGACGGGCTGGCCGAAATTCTTGGCGGCAGCCCCACGCCGGGCATCGGCTTCGGCGCGGGCGTAGAACGCATCATTCTCGAAATGAAGCGGCAGCGCATCACGCCACCGCCAGAGGAGAAGCCCCGCGCCTTCGTCGTCTACCTTGCCCGCACGCCCGAACTGAAAGACGAGGCCGTCAGGCTGGTCGCGTACCTGCGCCATATGGGTATCAAAACCGACATGAGCTATGGCGACCGCAGCGCGAAGGCGCAGATGAAGCAGGCCAACGCCTCCGGCGCCGCCTACGCCATCCTCATCGGCGAAAACGAACTCGCCCGCAACTCCGTCACCGTGCGCACCCTGCAGGGCAATATCAACGAAGAACACAAACAGGTCGAGGTCGAGACAGCACGACTCTTCGAGTACCTGTCCGGCCTGAAATAGCCTGCAATAAAAAGCATCAAGGACGCGTCATGCTTCGCTGCGCTCAGCATCCGAAGAAGGGCATAACAGAACGCCCACGATTAGATGCTTCCCCTTCGCTCAGCATGATATATCCTTGATGCTTCACACAATCCAGTGGCCACTCAAAAACTGGAGCAGCATGAAGGAGAGGAGCGATACCGAGAGGACAAGGTAGTAGAGATAAAACTGCCGGTTTTTCCCCATCGCAGCCAGCACCAGAAACGCGGGGAAAACTTCTAATATCAGGCGAGAAAGGGATTGCAGGGGAAACGTATCCGCGCCTGGGAAAAGCAAGAGAAAGCCGATACTTTGCGCGTGCGAGAAGGCCAGCACATCATGGAAGCGAAGAAAACAATAGCAGGCAAACAGGGCCAGCTCGGCAGGAATACAAAGGCCGCTGATACAGTCAAAACGCACGGCTTCAGCAACTCTTTTAGCGAGAATACCAGATATATGTAATCCTTACCCCATCCATTATACTTTTAATAGCGATGCAAGCAGTAAAATATGGGAAGAATGGGCTATCTGTTCGTATGGCTATCAGAGAATCTGTAGAACGCAGAGCAGGCGCGGCATTGACCGCGCCTGCTCTGTTAAGGGACTTCTGCCAGCGCCTCCCGCGTTTGCTCTTGCTCCTGCGCCAGCAGGCGGCGCTTGCGTTCGACGCCCCAGCGATAGCCGCCGGGGTCGCCATCGCCGCGCACGACGCGATGGCAGGGGATGACGAGGGCGGCAGGGTTAGTGGCGCAGGCACGGGCCACCGCGCGTCTCGCCTGCGGCTGGCCGATAGCCTGCGCAATCTCGCTGTAGGAGCGCGTGCTGCCGTAGGGAATGGCGCGCAATTCCTGCCAGACGCGCCACTGGAAGGCTGTCGCCTGCACATCCAGAGGCAGATCAAGATCAGGTTGTTGCCCGTTCAGGTGGCGCAACAGCGCGTTCACCTCCTCGCTCAGTTCGGCCTCATCACGCTGAATCGTGGCCGCTCTATACTCGTCCCTGAGCGTCGCTTCCAGCACCGCGTCATCATCGCCCAGGCAAACGGAACAGATTCCCTTCATGGTCGCCGCTACCAGCAACCGGCCCAGCGGCGAATTGACAATAGCATAGCGAATGTCCATGCCTGCACCTCCCTTGCGATACGTCACCGGCGTCATCCCCAGTTGATCGGGGACACGCTCATATAAACGACTACTGGAACTGAAGCCCGCGTCAAAGAGGGCCGTCGTCACCGTCTCGCCATCTTTGAGCCGCGCCTTGAACTGCTCCATGCGGCGCGCCCCTGCATACTGGCGCGGCGTAATACCCATCACGCTCTTGAACACGCGCTGCAAGTGATACGGGCTGAGATGCGCCTGCGCCCCCAGTTCCGCCAGCGTCAACTGCCGCTCCAGGTGTTCCTCGATATAGGCGCAAAGCTGCTGCACCAGCGCCACCTGCTCCTCGCGGCTCGAAAGCTCGCGCGGGCGGCAGCGTTTGCAGGCGCGAAATCCTGCCTCCTCCGCCGCCTCTGGCCGCGCGAAGAACACCACCTGTTCCCTCCCCGGCCTGCGCGACGGACACGATGGCCGACAATACACCCCCGTTGAGCGCACCGCGTAAACAAAGACGCCATCCAGCTCCTCATCCCTCGTCATCACCGCCCGCCAGTATTGATCTTCCTGCATACTCTGCTCTCCTTCATACTCCCTGAACATACTCAATCATTCATCGTTCTCCCATATAGTACACTTTCGAGACACAGGAAGCTATCTGATTCTTGCGCGCACAGTACCTCCCATTACCATTCGGCCCGGACATGGCATGGCATCCACTCTTCACACATTCTTTACATTTCACTGCATATTTCTTGAGAATGGTGATCTATGATAAAGATACAGCTAGATACATAAGGCGCAATAAGCACAGGTATAAAGCATGATAGACAGAGATACGGAGAAAGTACACCTGTCTATCCACCGATTCGTGTTTAGTACAGGAAAGGTATCTATTGCCCCAGAAGCGTTCACTTAACGCCGCCTCAGGCCACCCGCCAGGGGTGGCCCTATATACACGGGTGGCTCGTGCCGCTGGTGGAGGGGTCGTCTCTCGTAGGGCCACCCCCATAGGCGTTCACTTCAGGCCGCCCCAGGCCACCCGCCAGGGGTGGCCCTACTCTAGACGGACGTATCGTAGGGCTTGTGGAGCCGCCGCGTAGAGTAGGGCCACCCCTGGCGGGTGGCCAGCTTCGCGCTCGCGCGGGCTTCAGTTAACGCTTATGATCTATTGCCCGTGTCGTTACGGTCTTCGTAGCCTCTTGGAAGCGACAGACAGTACAGGGAAATCGAGCTAAGGAGAAAAAAGACAGTACCAGCAGCCCGCTCCACCATATCCACAATACCAGCAGCAATATCAACAACCCGCACCGTCATATCAGCCGCCTGCCCAGACAGCACCGGGCAACGCCCAGGCTAACCGGTTGGCCCAGCTCAAAGTTCTGGGACAACTACGTGAGCAAGGCGTGCTGACCGAAGATGAATTCCAGGCCGAAAAACAGAGAATCCTCAACGGGTCGTAACAAGATATAAGCAGGCCAGCCGCCATAAACTACCTTCGCAGGCCAGCCGTGGCTGGCCTGCGCGCGGGGAGGCCTTTTTGCGATCATGTCCTCCTGAAAAATACTGTCTCTTTTTGCTGTCCTCTCACGTGTAAATTATGATACCCTCATCCATGAACTTATTCGTTTGCAATTTACTCATGACTTCAAGGAAGGAAGTTTTTACATATGGGTTGGTTTAGACGAGGTATGATCGTTGGCGTAGGAGTTGGCCTGCTATTTGCGCCGATGAAAGGCGAGGAGATGCTTGATCTGCTGGCTGAGAAACTGCGGTCTCAACAGCGCATTCCCTCACCACAGGTGCAGCAGCCAGCACGACAGATAACGGAGCGAGCGCCTGCCCGACAGCAAGCTCCGGCACGAGTTCAGACTCCGGCTGCACAACCGGCACAGACTCCCTCTGTCCAGCCTGCTCCTGCCGCCCGGCAAACGCAGGCGCAGCCACCCGCCGCACAACCCCCGGCTCAGCCTGTCCAGCCAGCGCCGGTGATCCCACTGGCAACACCGCCAGCTGTAGAGACGCCAGCGCCGGTACAGCCCCCGCCACCGCTGGAAACGCCGCCACCGGTACAGACACCACCATCGATGCAGATGCCGCCACCACTGGAAACGCCAGCCGGACCAGTACCGGTTGTCCCACCACAGCCCGCGTCGGCAGCGCAGCAGGCACAGCAGGCCGAACAGGAACAGGTCGAAGAAGCCGAACCGACTCCGAAGCAGCCTGTCCGGCAAAGGCAAGGCACCCCGACCAGAAAAGGGAAGCGCGGTAAGCGGTCTGGCAAGTAGGTCAATGGACGAAATTTCCTCGTAAAAGTTCGCCCATGTATTCGTTGCTATCCTCCCGGCATCACTGCCGCCGGGCCAACCAGTTCGCGCAGGCGCAGGGCATCTTTGACAGCGTATCCTTCAGGATCATTGTTAAAATATGCATACGTGGTACACTCCTGCGCACCAATCTTGAGACGATTGGCCCAGAAGGTGAGTTCTTCATCGGAGAAGCCGATGCCGCGCGCGCCGTTGTGGAAACGGAGATAGCGAAATGGGCCGATGGATGGGATATCAAGCGGAGTGGGCAGCGCGCCCCCGACGGCAATGACCAGCGCACAACCTGCGCTGTTCAGGATATGAGCCAGTGCTTTGAGCATGTCCGGCTGGAACCAGGAGGAGTCGCGAAACTCAAACGCCGCCTGTTGACCCCGTGGCAGCAGGGAGATGAACTGCTCCAACCGTGCCGGGTCGGCGTGCCAGTGCGGAGGAAGCTGGTAGAGAAACGGCCCCAGGTGCTGACCCAGCCCACCTGCTGCCTGCATCAGCCGCCCGATAGCCTCCTCTGGCTGCAAAAGTTTCTTCAGGTGGGTAATATACCTGCTCGCCTTCACAGAAAAGAGAAATTCAGGGTAGGCCGCTACCTGCTGCGCCCAGGCATGGAACTGCTCGCGGGTGGGTAGACGATAGAAGCTGCGATTGATCTCGACCGTCGGGAAATAGCGAGCGTAGTATGCGAGTTGCTCGCGGGCAGGCAAATCGGGGGGGTAAAAACGCCCATTCCAGTGCGGATAAACCCAGCCCGAAGTCCCGATCCAGATTGCTGGCATGCTCTTCTCCAGTACGTATGAAAACACAACGACACCGGCAGCACGATGGCGTTGCCGGTGTCGTTTCTAGTATCAATACCCCGATTTAGAGCGGACCCGGGGCGTCCTCATCCTCCTCGGTGACGGTGTAGGGCGGCCTCTCGACGGGAACACGATAGCTGTAGGGAGGGATGTTGTTGTTTGCCTGATTATTTGCCTGCTGCTCGCCTTCCGGTGAAGTCATCAGGTCGGCGCTGATGGCGCGCACCAGCCGCTCAATGCGGTCCCAGCGCGCCGGATAGCGGTCGGCATAGAACTTTTCCTGACCCTCGCTGTCGTAGATGTAGAAGGTATAATCCTGGTTCGAGTAGCGGTAATCGACCCTGGTGTAAGGGATACGTACCAGTTCCAGCACCTGCAACGTCGGGCGAGATTGCGCCTGCGCGTTCTCGTTGCCGGGCCGGTACTGCCGGGATGTCTCAATCTGGGCCATCTCTACGGCGGCATGCCAGACATCCAGCGGAACGCCGTTAGGGGCCGCCTCGGGATGCAGGTCTTCGTTCACCTCGGCGCTGTAGACCAGCTCACCTACCGCCCGTTCGAGCTTCGATGGCGGGATGACGCTCTCACCCATGATTCTGCTCTGCGTGCGCAGCTCAAACTGGCGCACGATCTCGCGGTGGCGCACCACCTTGCCCGTCCCTTTGCAACTGGCACACAGGGAGGATTTCGCGCCCTGGCAGACCTCGCACACGCGCTTCCCGTTGCCGCAGGTGCAATCTACCTCACCGTTGATACAATCGGGGCAGGGAACCGTCTTGCCCTTTGTCGCCGGGTCGGTGTCGATCGGATTGGGAATAGGCATGCCCTGCGAGCGAATACCCTCAAACACATCGGCCACGCGCTCGTTGACCGCGTGCGCCACATGATCGGCCTGCCTCTTGAAGAATGGCTTCTTCTCTCGCTCGGCCCAGTCGGCCACGTAGCCGCGCCCGCGACAGGTGGAGCAGCGTTTCTTCGTGCGCCCCTTACACTCCGGGCAGACAATCCAGCCGCGGCCGGAGCAGGCGGAACAGAGGGCGCGCCCCGTGCTATTGCAGGCGCTGCAGGCCAGCACCTCGTCCAGCCCTTCGACGCGCGTGCGGCTCAGCGGCGCTTTCAATCCGCTGACCGGCGGCAACTCAAAGTCCCAGACGGGGAGCAAAGGCTGCTGCCTGCCCGGCTGCTTACCGGTATACGGCTCGCTGATAATCTCCATGCTGCGCGTCTCCCAGCGCGTTTGCAGCGTGACCTCCCACACCTCATCGATGCCCCAGGAGACGATATCCATGAAGTTACCCAGTTCACGCGCCACACGCCAGTTCGCATTGCTCCACGTGTTCGCCAGCTGGCGGATGCGCTGCTCCTCCACGCTGGTGGCCTGCTTTGGAGCAGGCGGCGTGGCCGGTGCTGTCTGCGCCTGCTGTAAGTATTCATTCGCGCGAGTAACCGCCTGTTTAATGCGCAGCTGCGCTTCGCTCGCTCCCTGCACGACCAGGCGCTTGATATCCTCAATGCGCTTATCTATGTCACCCTGATTAGTCCAGCCAGAATTGCTCCCGGCGGTAGAATCGCTCCCAGCGGGGCCGCCCGTACCCCTGTACGCATTCTGGTCACTCTGGTCATTCTCCTCAGTATCCCATTCATCAGCCATAATGATGCCTCCTGATCGGGGCGCGTCCTGCTTCCGCAATCGCACCCAATCAACATATTCTTTCGGGTTCAGTTACTCTATATACGCCCGACAAAAGAGAGGGTTGTATGACAATTGTCCCCCGTAGGCGCCGATAGATCGGCGCCTACAGAAGGGCGACAATCTCTTCCTGCATGGGCGTTCCGGTCACTTCGGCATCCCGCTCGTGGATCAACATGTCTACCTCGCTGCGCACGCCAAATTCCGGCAGGTAGATGCCCGGCTCAACGGAGTTGCAGGTGTTGGGGAGTAGTACGCGCTCATCCCGTGTCTCGAAGTTATCAAGGTTCGCGCCGTTGCCATGCTCGGCGGTGCCGATACTGTGGCCGGTGCGATGCACAAAGTAGTTGCCATAGCCCGCGTTGTTGATGACGCCGCGCGCCACGTCATCGACTGCGCGCCCCTCCACGCGCTCTCCCGCCGCCAGCCGCTCTCGTATGAAGGCAATAGCAGCGTCGCGGGCCTGCCGCACTACGTCAAAGACGGCTTTATGGCGCGCCGGAATCTCCTCGCGCGTTCCGGCAAAGGCCACCCACGTGTAATCGGCAAAAATAGCCTCCTCGCCCGGCAAGTGCGCCCAGAAGTCGAAGAGAATGAAATCGCCGCGCCGGATGGGGGTGGGATTCTCTTTTGACGGCGCGAAATGCGGGTTGCCGCTATGCTCATTGACGGCCACAATCGGCGGCTCCTCCGCTTCCAGGCCCGCCTGCTCGATCAGAGCCAGGAAACGCTGCTGCACGCTGTACTCATCAAGCGGTCTCCCGGCGCGCAAATCTTCGCCAAGCTGCGCGAACAGCGTATCTTTGGCCGCGATGAGCCGACGCCCCGCCTCGCGATGGCTCTCTACCTGCTCATCGCTCAACTGCGCCACAAAATACTGCGAGATATTGGCCGAACTCACCACCTCCGCGCCCGTCGCGCGCACCAGCTCCACCGTCCCGGCATCCACCCGCGAGATATAGGGAATCGCGTTCAGCGGCGAATACTCCATCGCCACGCGCATGCCGGGGCGCAGCAGGCTGCGCAGCGTCTCCTGCATCTGCTGCCACGTCTGGTAGACATGCCGCTCCCCCGGCAGCGAGCGCAGCACATGCGCCTCCACGGCGCTGATCAGCGCATGCGGTCTCCCCTGCGCCGGGACAAAATAGAACCAGCGCCGCGTATACATCTCTTTCGCGGCCAGCCCCAGCACCTGAAAGGCAATCGGGTTCGAGCGCCGGAAGTCATAAAAGAGCCAGCCATCCAGCCCCTCGTCTCGCAATACCTGCTGTATCCGTTCCAGTTCCATGTCATGCCTCCTCACTACACATTTTTCCCTTATTGTATCACTACCGTCAGGCTACCCTCACAACTTGTAAAAAGTTCCTCAAATTTTCCTCAAACCTGATATTTCAGCCAATTTCATGGCGATTTTTCCGCTCTGTTTTGTATACTACATAGTAGAAAGAACTTACGACCGGGGCAAGGTGCGCGCCGGTGAGTGGGGTGTGATAATGGAAAACAAGACAGGCAGAGATGAGATAAGCCAGTTACCGACGGTGCAGATGCCGCTGGTTCAGTCACCCGGAGCCGCTATGCCCCCGATGCACCCGGTACCGCCGGGAAAGAGGAGACGCAGGCGCTGGCCGCTGTGGGCGCGTATCCTGCTGGTCATCTTCGTGCTGTTTGTGCTGGCGGGCGGCGGCGCGTTTGCCTATGGCTACTATTACTTCCAGACAAACATCCAGACCCCCCTCCAGAAGTTTATTCATCCCGTCGCGCGCGGCAAAGACGAGCCAGCCCTCAGCCCCACCCCCAACGACGGCAATGTGACCGGCAGGTCCTGGAATATCTTGTTGCTGGGCAGCGACAACGACGGCAAATACAGCTTTCCCGCGCTGCTCACACAGGTGATGATGGTTGTGCATATCGATACCGTCACCAACCAGGTCTACATGGTCTCCATCCCGCGCGATTCCTGGGTCTACGTGCCGGAAGTCGGGGGCATGCACAAGATCGACCAGGCGTTTTTCCTGGGGGCCACACAGAAAAACAGCTTCGACGACGGCGTGCGCCTCGCCCGCCTGACCATCGAGAAGGATTACGGCATCACTATTGACCGCTACGCCTGGGTTGGCTTGAGCGGTTTCGCCTCCGTCATCGACACGCTCGGCGGCATCGATATCGACGTCACCCATCCCATTCTCGATGATAGCTATCCCAACGATACCGGCAGCGGTGCCAATCCCAGCGACCCCTACGCCCTCAAGCGACTCAATCTCGCCCCCGGCCCGCAGCATTTGAACGGCGAGCAGGCGCTGGAATACGTGCGTTCGCGCCATGCCGATCTCGTGGGCGATATCGGGCGCACGCAGCGCCAGCAGCAGGTGTTGCAGGCACTCAAGAAAAAGCTGAATGCCACCAGCATCATCAGCAACCTGCCGCAACTGATCCGGGACATGCAGGGCAAGGTCTATACCGACCTGAGCGAGCAGGAACTTATCGGCTTCGCCAACTATGCCCGCACCCTCAACACAGACAGCATCCACAGCCTGACGCTTGGCCCCGGCCAGGGCAGCCAGGACTACGGCGATACCGGCACCGCCTACGACCCATCCGCAGGCCAGCAGGATGTGATCTTCCCCAACTGCCAGAACATCCAGCCCGTCGTCAACCGCATCTTCGGCCTCGGCAATGTCAATAGCTGTAATGTCACCGGCTCGTGAGCACCTTTGTCGTGAGAGCATGAATGGGATATAATAAACTATGTTCTCACGACACCGATAAAAAAGGATTCACATGATCGAACGACAACACGGGGATATCTCATTTTTCCAGTTTTCCTCTTTCCAGGCATTTCCCGGCATCATTCATGGCATCTTCACGCGACATGGCGGGCGCAGTGTCTCTCCGTATAGCGGCCTTAACGTCTCGTTCAGTACGGGCGATAGCCAGGAGAACGTGATCGGCAATCGCCTGCTGGCCCTGCAAGCTCTGGGAATCGCATCCTACCCCTGCGCCACCGTCTGGCAGATTCACAGCGCCGAGGTGGCCACGCTCGATACCGGGCAAACAACCTGGGATGACTGGCGTTACGACTGGCTCCATCGTTCCTACCGACAGGACGGGCAGGAACTGGTGTGGACGATCAAGCCGCGCCGCAAAGCCGATGCTATCATCACACGCCAGCGCGGCGTCGCGCTCGCCCTCTCATTCGCCGACTGCGTTCCCCTGCTCTTCTACGATCCCGCGCAGCAGGCCATCGCCATCGCCCACGCGGGCTGGCGCGGCACCGCTCGCGGCATCGCTATCGCCACCGTTGAGGCCATGCAGGAGCAGTCTGGCTGCCGCCCCCAGGACATCTACGCCGGTATCTGCCCCTCGATTGGCCCCTGCTGCTACGAGGTGAGCGAGCGCGTGCGCGACCTCTTCCTGGGCCGCGAGTCCTTCAGCGATCTGCCCACCGCCGAACGCTACCGCCCTCTGGTGCGCGAAGCGGCCACCTTCACCACCAGATACCTGCCGGACGATGACCGTGAGAGCCTGCGCCTCGATCTCTGGCAGAGCAACCGCAGGCAATTGTTGCTGGCCGGTCTCTTACCTGAGCATATCGAAATATCTCATCTCTGCACCGGCTGCCACACCGACCAGTTTTTCTCTCACCGTGTGGAACAGGGGAAAACGGGGCGTTTCCCGGTGATTGTTGCGCTGGCAGATGCTTGCACGCAAAGGGAGACAGGCATATAATACAAAGGAGAAAAACTCACAACCTGACCTGAGGAGGCTTGTACAATGGGAAATCTTACTCCAGCTCTTATTATAGATCCGTCGAGCGGCATATTCCTCGGTGACCTGTTCGGCTTCATTCTGGCCCTGCCGATTTCGCTTTTCCTCGCGTTCTGGATGAGCGCGGTCAAGCGGCGCTGGGCCGTTGTGCTGGGCGCGTTTATCGGGGCCTTCATCGGCTTTGTCATCATTCTGGGCTGGGTCGGCACGCTGATCTATACGACGCCGCTGCCCGGCGCGGATGGCGCCTCGACCTTCTTTGGCTCGCTGTTCTTCAACTCGATGCTTGGCCTGGCCGGCGGCATCATCACCGACCTGCTCGTCGCCCGCGCCAACCCCAATATCTATCGCCGTCCTGATATTGTCGTCCACGAAGAATGACCTATGTTCTATCTCCTGCACGGCGATGATGAATTCACCAGCCGCGAGCAGCTCAAACTGCTGCGGCAACAGGGGAACTTCGATTATAACCAGGATACCTACTATGGCGGTGAGGTCTCGCTCGCAACCCTCACCGCTACCTGCGATACCCTCCCCTTCCTGACCGACCAGCGCCTCGTCATCCTCGAAGGGCTGCCGAAGAGGCGACGCGGCGAAGAGAGTTCGTCCGCTTCAGTTGAGGCGACCGGCGAGGCGGAAGGCGGGGAAGCGGCGGAAACAGCAAAGGGCAGCAAAGCAAAAAAGGGCAAGAAAAGCGGCAAGGGCGAGTCTCGCGCCAGCTTTGAAAAGGGTCTCGCCGCCTATGTCGCCACCATGCCTGAATCGACCGTGCTGATCGTGCTGGTCGACGAGGTGCTGGACGCTGCGCACCCTCTGGTCAAAGCCGCCGGTCAGCACGGGAAAGTTATACAGAGTACACTGCCGAAGGGGAAGGCGCTGGAAAGCTGGATCAGCAAGCGGGCGAAGGGGCTGGGCGTTAACATTGCCCCCGATGCCGCCGAATTGCTGGCAAACTTCATCGGCAACCAGCTGCGCCTGCTGGCCAACGAACTGGATAAGCTGGCAACCTACGTGGGCAAAAGCGGCACCATTCGCAGCGATGACGTGCGCAAGCTCTCCGCGCAGGTGCAGGAGGCGCGCATCTTCGACCTGACCGACGCGCTCGCGCAGCGCAACCGCCAGCAGGCCCTGGACATCCTGCATGACCTGCTGGCCGATGGCGAACCACCCCTGCGCCTCATCAGCACCATCACCTCGCAGGTACGCTCGCTGCTGCTCGTCAAAGAACTGGCGCAGAAGGGCATGCGCGGCCCGCAGATCGCCGCCACGCTCGGCATCGCTCCCTTTATCGCCGAAAAGGCCCTGCGCCAGATCGGCAAATTCAGCGCCGCCCAGCTTGAAAGCGCCTATCGCTCCCTGCTGGAAACGGATGCCGCGCTCAAACGCAGTCGCCTGACGCCAGAACTGGCCCTGGACCTGCTGGTTGTCCACTTCGGCAGCGATCCCCGGCCCAACCTGCAAAACGTATGACCACCACCACGCCGCTTGCACAACGCATCCTTGAACGCATCGGGCGCGAAGGGCCTCTGACCTTCGCCGAATACATGCGCATGGCCCTCTACGAACCCGGCTACGGCTACTATGTGACGGGCGCGCATCACATCGGCTGGGAGGGCGATTACTACACCAGCACCGACATCTCTACCCTCTTCGCCCACTGCGCCGGTCGCCAACTCTATCAGTTCTGGGAGGCCCTCGGCCAACCCGCGCCTTTCCTTGTCCTCGAACAGGGCGCAGGCAGGGGCGACCTCGCGCAGGGTGTGCGTGCATGGGCCGCACAATACGCCCCCGATCTGCACCGCGCCCTCAACTACTCCACCGAAGACATCAACACCGGCCACGATTCTATCAATGCTACATCTGTGCCATCCACCTCCAGATCAGCCGTCACCCACAGGCCAGCCGCCCACAGGCCAGCCGCCCACAGGCCAGCCGCCCACAGGCCACCCGCAAGGGGTGGCCCTACTATACACGATGCGCGCCCGATTGCAGCGGGAGAGAGTGAAGGCTATCATGTCATACTCTCCAATGA
>CADDYT010000162.1 GCA_902810755.1 Chloroflexota bacterium | reverse complement strand
ATCTCTGTCCTCTATGCCGGTTCGCTGGTGAACCTGATGGAGAAGCAGATTGGTCCGGCTTTCACGCAGGCCACCGGCTATCCCTACGAGGGCGAAGGCAAAGGCTCAACGGCGCTGGCAAACGAGATCAAGGGACGGTTGCGCACGCCCGATATCTTCATCAGCGCGTCCACAGCCGTTGACGAGAGCCTGATGGGAGCTGACAACGGAAACTACGTTTCCTGGTACGCGCCGTTCATACGCACTTCGCTGGTGATCGGTTATAATGATAAGAGCAAATTTGCCGCCGATCTGCAAGCAGCGGCTAACGGTAGCAAGCCCTGGTATCAGGTCTTAGAAGAACCCGGCTTCCGGCTGGGGCGAACTGATCCCGCGCTTGACCCGAAAGGAGTGCGTACTATCATCTTGATGGAACTGGCACAACAGTATTACAACCAGCCAGATTTGAGTCAGAAGATTCTGGGCAGCCCAGAAAACGCCAGCCAGATCTTCCCGGAAGAGGAACTGGTGGCGCGCCTGGGTTCGGGACAGCTTGACGCAGGTTTCTTCTATCTCAACGAGGTGAAGGAGCAAAACCTGCCCTATATCACGCTGCCGGTGCAGATCAACCTGAGCGATCCCGCGTATAACAGTACCTATGCGAAGGCCAGTTACACGGATCCGAAAACGGGCCAGACGACGAAAGGCTCCGCCACCGTCTATACCATCACCATCCCCAACACCAGCAAGAACAAAGACGGCGCCATCGCCTTCGTCAACTTCCTCTTCTCGACACACGGAAAGGCGATTCTGACAGGGGACGGCCTGATACTGGTGACGCCCACTGTGAAGGGAGATACGTCGGCGGTACCGGGCCAGGTACGGCAGGATTTCGGTTTATAGGAGCAAGAGGTAGCAGGAACGGTGGGTGTGATATATGTGACAAAACGTCGTTATAGGAGCGTGAGTGGTTCTCTGGCTGCGCCAGCTCTATTGCTCATGCTCTACCTGGTCATTCCGGTAGTCTATCTCTTTTTCACGCTGCCATGGCACGCCGTGCCGGAGCAACTGGCGGATCCAGAGGCGATAGGGGCGCTCATCACCTCGCTGCTCTCTGCTACCCTGGCTACTGTAGTAATTGCGCTGTTCGGCGTTCCGCTTGGCTATCTGCTGGCGAGAAAAGAATTTCCCGCTCGCGGCCTGTTCACGCTGCTGGTCTACCTGCCGCTCGTCTTTCCGCCGGTTGTGAGCGGCATTCTCCTGCTGCTGCTCTATGGCCCCTACGGGCTGATCGGCACGCCTTTCGCCAGCGCGGGCCTGGAACTGGATTCCTCGTTTGCAGGCGTCGTTTTAGCGCAGATTTTTGTGGCCTCGCCATTCGTGATTATCGCAGCGCGCTCCGCCTTTGAGGCGGTAGACCCGGCGCTGGAGCAGGTGGCGGCTACACTGGGCAAAGGGAGCCTGACAATCTTCTGGCAGATTAATTTGCCGGTGGCGCGAGCAGGCATCATTGCCGGTCTGCTGCTGGGCTGGCTGCGCGCGCTGGGCGAGTTCGGCGCGACGGTGGTTATGGCTTACCACCCGTACACGCTTCCGGTCTACCTCTATGTCCAGCTGAGCGGTACAGGAGTGAATGCCGCGCTACCGCTTGTGTTATTGACGCTGGCGGTAAGCTTTATCGGTGTGGGGCTGGTTCTCTGGTTCCAGCATATGGGCCGCCAACGGGAAGCACAGTGAGGGACAGGGTGAGACGAGATGAATGGAAAGGAGCAAACACCACCGTATGACAGACAGGGTGAAGGTCGTCGGAAAAGAGGCACTGCTCACTGTTCGTCTCAAGCAGCAATTCGGGAATTTTCGGCTTGATATTGATTTTCAGGTGCCTGCTGGCCTGACCGTCCTCTTCGGATTTTCCGGCGCGGGCAAGAGCCTGACGCTGCGTAGCATGGCCGGTCTGCTGCATCCCAGGCAGGGATATGTAGCGATCGGCGAACATGTCCTTTTTGACAGCGCGGCAGGCATTGATCTCCCTGCGCAGGAACGGCATGTTGGCTATGTTCCCCAGCACTATGCGCTGTTCCCGCACCTCACCGTTGCGCAGAACATCAGCTTTGCCCTGCCGAAACAGCCTGCCCGTATAGGCTGGCATAAGGGGCGAGAGGAGCGGCAGGCACAACATGCTCGCGTAGACGAATTGCTGGCCGCGCTGGAACTGAAGGGGCTGGAGCGGCAGTATCCGGCCACGCTTTCCGGCGGACAGCAGCAGCGGGTGGCCCTGGCCCGCGCGCTGGCGGCCCAACCGCGTCTGCTCCTGCTCGACGAGCCGTTTAACGCGCTCGATATTGCCGTGCGCCAGCGTTTGCGCGATTCGCTCAAACGCTTCCAGCGCCGTTTCAGTATTCCTATCGTCCTTGTCACCCACGACCATGATGAGGCTCAACAACTGGCGGATACAATCGTCGCCCTTCAGCACGGGCGCGTTGCACAGGTAGGGAGCGTGCAGGACATTTTTTTTACGCCTGCAACGCCAGATGTGGCCCGTCTGGTTGGCCAGCAAAATATCTTTGGCGGCTATCTGGCTACGCCCACCCGCGAAGAGTACAGCCCGGCGCGCGCGCTGCGTGTTGACTGGTTACAGTCAGAGATACAGACGCAGCTTGCCGTTGCGCAGGAAACCGGTGATGATCGCTACTGGCTCCCTCTGCCGGGCGACGTATCCCGGTTGGCCTCATCACCCCGAACGCTGATTTCGGGCTGCATTCGCAATGATGAAGTGCCAGTACAGCGTCTATCAGGCAATACCATACCCCCACTCTGGAGCGCACACGGCACAGTGCGGTGGGTAGCCGAACTGCTTGAGGCGCAAGCGCACGGCGCCTCCGTCCGTTTGCTGGTGCGCCCTTGCCGGGGAAAACAGGCAGGCGAAGAACAAGACATGATACACAGCGTGCTGGAATTGTATATCAGCAGATTGCGCTGGCGCGAAATTGAGGCAATGCCGGGTGAATGTCTCCTGCTCGAAATAGGACCTGAAGCCATTCACCGCTTTGCAGGTTCTTCGTAATCCATTTCCTCGTGAGAAAACGCCTGCTGCGTCTGGCGCTGCCAGCGAATGCCATAGTAGACCAGGCCAACGGTGATGGCGCAGCAGATAAGCAGATATATGAGGAATGTCATGAAATTCTCTTATCCTTTCCATGTCGATTGAGATACTCACAACTTGTTTTCTATCCTGTCAGCTATATCATAGCAGAGAAACAGCCTGTTACACCATATATAGGTCATATGACACTTCACCCGCTTCTCACCCTCCCGTATACTCTGCTGTAGCAGGCTTGTCTTCCTGTTTGTGTGAAAGGAGTATTTTATGAACTGCGCGAAGCAACCGTCTATAAAAGGATGTCTAACAACAGGGATTATCAGCCTCGTTCTGTTTGAATTGATTGTTTTGCTGCTTCCCGGTTGCCGGGAAGCCGAACTCCTGACGCTTGCTTTCCTCTCTAATGGTGCGCTCAATCGATATTTACCTCCATCATCTGCGCCGCTGGTAACCAGTCGGGAGCCGGTTCGACTCGCGGTATATAACGACATGTTGTATGCCAGTGTGATCCAGATGGTGTCCGACGACCATAGCTATCTTTTCAACACACATACCGGCGCGTTGCAAACCATCACTGGCAACGACCAGAATGTACTCGGCGCAGACCAATCTCTGTACTTTACCTATCGCCAGGATACGCTTCAAGCCAGCACGCTTACCGCCCTCCGCCAGAGCGATAATACTGCTCTCTGGCACTATACCTTTGATCCCTCCCCACTTTCATTCACCACACAACTACAGAATGGTATCCTCTTTTTTGCTTCGGCAGAAGAGGGCGGCACAGGACCCTCAGTTCTGTACGCCTTTTCTGAGCGGAGCGGGGCCATGCTCTGGCATTACATCGTGCCGCAGAGCAATGGCTTTTTCTATACTGTTAGCAATGACTCCGTCTACATTCTCGGAATTCAGGGTATTGAGGCTCTTTCTATCAGCGATGGCAGGACGCGCTGGGTTCACCCGGAAGATACCGGGGGGCAGTATACTATTGTCGCAGATAACGTAAATGTCTATACCGTAGGCGAGAAAATCCGGGCATTGCGTATCAGCGATGGCCGGGTACGCTGGACTATTGGGCCAGATGGCGCTCCCTATCCATACCTGTATAAGTATCTGGGAATGCAGGCTGGTATGCTATACATCTCTGACGACCAGAATGGAGCTGGTAGCGAGGTTCGTGCGATTTGCGTCCAGGATGGGAAAGTTCTCTGGTATCTCAATTTGCGACAGAGGTATCCCGACATATATCCGCAACAAAATACTCAAGGCGCTGTCAATCTCCTCTCCTTCACGGGTAGTTCTCTTTACTGGATGGTGAATAACCAGCTGTATGCTTTTCGTGGCAGTGACGGTCGGCAAAGCTGGCATTTCCAGGATCAATTCGCGCCAGCCCCCGGTCAGAACATGGACTCGCAAATCCTGACATCCACTGATGGCATTACCTACATCCAGATGTACAACGATCTTGTGGCGTTGCAAAGCAGCAACGGGCATAAACTGTGGACCATTTTGTTGCCAGCTCTCCCTGACACAAAGGCGGTAGTCGATGGATCAACCCTCTTTTATAGCTATGCCGTCCATATCAGTAACGTGCCGCCGCCTCCCCATTTCGTCATCAGCGCCATATCAGCATTCTCGCTCTACCAGTGCCAGAACACGGTTCATTTGTTCGCCCTGCAAGGCCCAACCGGCATGCAGCAATGGCATAAGCAATATACGCTGCCCTGCGACAGGTAATGTTCTCTGCTGCCCTACGGTCTGAAAACGTAGTGCTGTGGGTCAAAGTGGCGCGTTCTGCGGCGGAACTCGAAGGTAAAGCCGGGCCAGAGCGTCCGGTTCTGGCCGCGAGCGTCGAGGTACCAGCTGGTGCAGCCGGACACCCAGACGGTGTTTTTCATACGTTGCTGCATCTCCGCGTCGAACGCTTCCTGAGTCTCGGCTCGCACCTCGAGGGTTCGCGCCTTGCGTCGCTTCACGATGCGCAGGGCATCCAGAATATAGTTGAGTTGCGACTCAATCATATAGACCATCGAGTTGTGGCCAAGCCCGGTGTACGGGCCGATGAGCAGGAAGAGGTTGGGAAAGCCGGAAACGGTCGTCCCCAGGTAGGCGCTGATCCCTTCGCGCCAGCGTTCCGCCAGCGATTGGCCGCCGACGCCGAAGATGTGGCGGGGCAAGGGCGCATCGGTGACATGGAAGCCGGTGCCACAGATGATGGTATCAACTTCGTGTTCTCTGCCATCCTCGGTCACAATACTATTGGCCCGTATCTCACGAATGCGGTCGCTAATGACCTCGACGTTGGGCTGTGAGAGCGCCGGGTAGAAGTCGTCGGAGACAAGGATACGCTTGCAGCCCATAGCATAGTGGGGCGTGAGTTTTGCGCGTAGCTCCGGGTCGGGAACCTGCCGCTCCAGGTGCTGGCGAGCAGCCTGCATGCCTCGCTCCATCACTTGCGGACGATGGAGAAAGCCGAGGGCCAGTAGTTCCTGCCGCAGGTAGATTCTGGCACGCGGCAGCCATTGCATGAAAGGGAAAAGACGATACAGTTTTTGTTGCCGGGCAGAGATGGGGCGGTCCAACCGGGGAACGATCCAGGGCGGCGTGCGCAAGAACAGGGAAAGATGGCTGACCTGCGGCTGAATCTGCGGGACGAACTGGATGGCCGAAGCTCCTGTGCCGATGACGGCCACACGCTTGCCCGTCAGGTCGTAGTCATGCCTCCACTGCGCCGAGTGGAAAAGAGTTCCTTCAAATTGCTCAATGCCAGGAATAGACGGTAAGGATGGCTCGCTTAGCGGCCCGTTGCCGAGTATCAGAAAGTCGGCAGTGAGCTGGCCGCTGGCAGTGGTAAGGCGCCAGCATCGCTCTTGCTCGTTCCATACCGCCTCCTGCAGTTCGCTGTTCCAGCGGATATGAGGGAGAATGCCGAAACGCTGCGCGCAGTTGCGCAGGTAATCCCAGATCTCGCGCTGCGGTGGGTACAGGTGACTCCAGTACGGGTTGGGAGCAAAGGAGAACGAGTATAGCACCGAGGGGATATCACAGGCGCAGCCAGGGTAGGTATTGTCGCGCCAGGTTCCACCGACATCGGCAGCTCGTTCCAGCACCACGAAGTCCTTTTCACCCTGCTGTTTGAGCCGGATTGCCATGCCCAGGCCAGAAAAGCCCGTTCCCAGAATAGCCACCCGGAAGTGACGAACACGCTGCTCCTCCTGCTGTACCTCTTCTGACAAAGGGGTATACTGCGCATCTGCGGAATGTATCTCCTTATTGCTCTTCCTGTCAGAAACCTCACTATTGTTTGTAGAAACCTGGGTCATGGACTCTCCTTTACCGTCATGATGGCTGGCTGATCAAAGCGGTTTTGATAGAGAGTATATCACATCATATGAAAGGCCATTATGCACCTGCTCTCTTTTGTGGTCGCGAAAGGTGCGGTCACGAAAGACGGCAGGCGCATAATGGATTCGATGCTACGACCTCTTTGTACTCCCCTGCTCGTTCTGGACTGTCTGAGCAAGCTGCGAGAGCATCTGATCATAGATGCGGCGCAGGCCCATGGGGGCAAAGGTGCGCTCGAAGAAGCCTCCAACGCCGCTAGCTCCCTCCCAGGAAGTGGTAACCTGCACCTTTGTTGCTCGACCACCCTGCATGGGCGTGAGCGTCCAGGTAGTGGAGAGCGACGAATTGAGATCCTTTTCTGTCACTGTCTGGCCTTTAACGGTCTCTGTGACCTGCATGCGATACGGGCGTTCCCGTCCTCCCGCCTGCAGGCGATAGCTGATCTCTGTTCCCTCGCCAACTCCCCCTTTCTCGACTGTATAGTCGAGGAAATTGGGCGTCAACATGGCCGGACGTGTGTTTTGATAATCGATCAGGGCTGCGTAGACCTCCTGCGGTGGGGCCTCGATTACTCGTTCGCTTTGCGCGGTAACACGACTCATGATAATTTCGCCTCTCTATTCCGTTGCTAGCTTTATGCTTTGCTATCGGTACGCTGCAGGTAATCTGCTATGGGCATGCTGCCCACCTCTTTTATCCTAACATCTTTTATCCTAACACAGGCAGGGAAGAGAGACACCTGCTAGCTCAGAAGATGAAACCTTCTGCATGTTGAAATCGATGAGCTGCTCAAGCTCGTTGATGAACTGCTCAGCTAACCAGCAATGTTCTGACAGGAGCCTTCACCTGTCAGGTGTCATTTCTAGCTTTTTGAGGGAGAGAGACGCCGGGAAACCACCAGTTCCAGCGACCCAGCAAGCGCATGGTGGCGGGGACAAGTAGCGAACGGATGATGGTGGCGTCTACAAAAACGGCAAGAGCCATACCGAGACCCATTTCTTTGGTAAGTAGCAGCCGCGTGAAGGCAAATGCTGCTGTGACAATGACAAAGAGCAGGGCGGCGTTGGTGATGACGCCTCCTGTCTTTGCCAGCCCGAGTGCGACTGCCTGCCGGTTGTCGTGAGTGCGCAGCCATTCTTCGCGCATGCGGCTGAGCAGGAAAACTTCGTAGTCCATCGAGAGACCAAAGAGGATACAGAACATCAGGGCCGGGATGATGCTGTCGATGAAGCCGCTGGCCGTGAAGTCGAGAACGTTGCTGAGATTACCCCACTGGAAGATGAGAACCAGCAGGCCCAGCGCGGCACAGACGGAGAGAATATTCATCAGGATGGCCTTGAGCGGCAGCAGCACCGAACGGAACATGCAGAGCAGAAGGATGTAGGTGGCAAGCAAGATGAAGAGTACGGCCAGGGGGAACCTGCCATAGAGGCCGCGAGTGAAATCGAGGCTCGAAGCCTGTTCCCCGCCGACCAGTACCGTCAGGCCCTCCCCTGCCGCTTTGTCTCCGGCTCGCAGTTGATCAATCAGGGCCTTGCCCGCCGGGCTGTCCACTGTCGTGTCAGTATCCACTGTGATAAGCGTTGTATTGTCCTGTGTGGTAGAGGAGACAAATTGCGCCAGGTCGGCATTTTGCCTGTAGGCCCCACTGCTATAGAGCGCCGCCAGTTGCGTCTCGCTCAAAGCAGGTGCGCCGGGAGTGGAGGGCAGGCGGGTCAGGCTGGTGACGTTGGTGACGTGGGGCTGTGCCTCTAACCACTGTGTCAGATGGTCGAGGCGTGGGAGATTAGCGGAGGTCAACATACTGGAGCCATCAGGTGTCTGGGCGATGATTGAGATGGGGTTGGTGTTATCCGCCGGGAACTGTGCATTCAGGATATCGAAGCCCTGGCGCGCTTCAGAACTCGTGGGGAGAGCCAGAACCTGGGATGAACCGATATTGATGGAGAAAATCGGCCAGCCCATACCAATGAGGAGCAGGCTGGTGAAGAGCAGCACCAGCAGGGGCCTGCGCATCACCGTTTCGGCCCAGCTTCCCCAGAAACCGGGGGCTTGATCCGACGTTTCACTCGCTTTGTGCCTTCTGGAGGAGAGCAGATGGACTGCACGATCGAGCCCAGGGACATGTAGCGCGTTGACGCGCGGGCCGAGGACGCTGAGCAGTGAGGGCAGCAATGTCAACGCAGCCAGCACCGAGACGCAGACGACAACCGCGCCACCAATGCCAAAAGAGGCCATGAATTCGACGCCGACGAGCAGCAGGCCGGTGAAGCCGATGATGACCGTCAGACCGCTGAAAAGAATGGCTTCGCCTGCGGTAGCAATCGTCCAGGCAATGGCTTCCTGGCGCGAGCGCCCTGCCGCAAGTTCTTCACGATATCGGCGCGTCATGAAAAGGCTGTAATCTATCGAGATGCCCAGCCCGATGATAGAGGCAACGTTGAGGACAAAGATACTGGTGGAGATATGCGAGCCAATCACGTAGATGACGGCCAGCGCCGTTGGCACCGCGACCAGCGCCAGCACAATCGGCATCAGCGCAGCCGCCAGCGAATTGAAGATGAGAAACAGCACCAGCAGCGAGATGGGCAAGGCGAAGAGTTCCGCGTGTTCGATATCCTGGCTGGTGATCTGTGAAAACTCACTATCGATGGCAGGGCCGCCTGTCACGTAAGCCCGTGCCGGGTTGGTTGCATTCTGTCGGGGCAGGAGCTGGCGCACATCCGACAGGTGCGACTCTATATAATCTGAATCAGTGTTGTATGCGAGAACGACGAGAACGGTGCGCCCATCGCGACTGTTTTCTGCGGTGTGAACACTCGTAACATGCGCAAGCGTCTGTGCCTTGCTCGCAAAGGCGTTTACCTCTTGCCGGTAGGCAGGATCGCTCACAACGGTGTGCGGCGCTTGAAATACAACCAGCAGTTGCGAGCCGATCTGGTGCAGTTTATCAGTCAAGATGCTATCAACCTGGGATGATTCGCTGCCCTTGATGGAATAATCGCCGCCATTCAGCACATTGCCAATCGAAAGGGTGAAGGGAATGCTGACGCCGAGGCCGACCAGCCAGAGCAGGATAAAGAGCCAGCGCAGGCGATAGACCAGGCGCCCGTAGGCCAGACCGAAGCGGTAGAATCCCTGCTCCGTCAGCTTCGTCTCGTTTGATAAGGATAGTGGAATCTCACCCACCGTTTCGGAAGCAGCTTCCAGCTTTTCTGGTTGTTCCTGTATCTGCATGGTTGTTCTGTCTCTCCTTATATATGCTTCAGTAGGCATAGAAATGCCCTGTTACAGCCGTGTATTGAGTTCGCAAGCCCCACAAGCACTGATTGCTCATAGATATGCCGTGTGTAGTAACGTACAGCCTGTATCATTGAAAACTCCCTGTTACTATACCACATCGATCAAGCCCACAGAGAGGAGAGCGAGGCGCAATGGGAGCGCGTGCCGTTCTGCGCGTTCTGGTAGCATGTCTCGTCTGTGTGCTATACTGGATTGGCGTGAAGAGATTTTCTTGCCTTGAGAGCATACACCAGCAACGATGCTGTCTTTCCCTCTGGAATGTGTGTCGTTTATTGTTCTTTTTTAGCAGTGAGGAGCAATACTGATGGCAGGGGCAGAACCGAGAACGGTGCTTTGTATTGCCAGCTACGAAAAGGGGCAGGAGTTTATTCGCCAGTGCAAGCGCGAGGGCTGCCACGTGATTCTGCTGACCGCTTCTGGCCTGGAGCAGGCTGACTGGCCGATGGAGAGCATCGACGAGCTATTCAACATACCAGACCTGACAAAGGTGAACGATGTCATCAACGGCGTAAGCTACCTGGCACGCTCACATACGATTGATCGCATCGTTGCTCTTGACGACTATGATGTGTGGACAGCTGCCGCGCTACGCGAGCATATGCGCCTGCCGGGAATGGGCGATAGCACTGTGCGCTATTTTCGCGATAAACTGGCCATGCGCGTGCAGGCCCAGGCACATAGCATCCCCGTCCCCGACTTTGTGCCTGTCTTTAACTACGAGGACATCCGCGCGTTCCTCGAACGAGTGCCGGGTCCCTGGCTGCTAAAGCCGCGCGCGGAAGCGTCGACTATCGGCATCACGAAGATCAATAGGCCGGAAGAACTCTGGGAGCGACTCAACACGCTGGGGGACAAGCAATCCTTCTACGTACTGGAACGCTATCTGCCAGGCGAGGTTTATCACGTCGATTCGCTGGTCAACAACGGTGAAGTGGTCTTTGCCGAGGCGCACCGCTATGCACGTCCCCCGCTGGATGTCTACCATGAAGGCGGCGTTTCCAGCACGCGCACGCTCGAACGCGGTTCGGCGGACGAGCAAAGGTTGCAGGAGTTGAATCGCCAGGTACTCAGCGCGTTTGGCATGGAGCGTGGCGCCTCGCATATGGAGTTTATCAAGGGGCGCGCCGACGGTCAGTTCTATTTTCTGGAAACGGCGGCGCGCGTTGGCGGGGCCAACATTGTGGATTTGATCGAGGCAGCGACCGGCATCAATCTCTGGCGCGAATGGGCCAGGATTGAGCTTGCCACGCCTGAGCATCCCTACCAGTTGCCGGAGAGGCGGCAGGACTACGCGGGGGTGATTGTCACGCTGGCTCGCCAGGAATATCCTGATACCTCGGCTTACCAGGACGCGGAGATTGTCTGGCGTATGAACAAACGGCATCACGTGGGCTTCGTGGTCGCTTCGCCAGATTATGCGCGCGTGCAATCCTTGCTGGATGAGTACATGCGACGTTTCGTCGAGGATTTCTCGGCTACGTTGCCGCCGCTGGAGAACAGACCGCCCATTGAGTGAGTGCAATATCGGGGGTACTGGTCATCTTCAACATGTTTCGTCTCAAGCCCATTGAACAATTTTTCCCGGCAGCAGGCGAACGGCAGGTGGGTATCCTTGCTCGCGTGCCACTTGCCAAGAGAAACCTGAAAGGAAGAGAGTATACATGACGGCAGAGAACATCAGCACGCTTATTCGAGGCGCGCGGGTCGTAGATGGCACGGGCAACCCCTGGTTCTATGGCGATGTCGCTATCGGGGGTGAGCGTATCCTGGCCGTTGCCCCGCCCGGACAGATTCCGGCAGAGGCGGCAGGCGAGGTGATAGAGGCGGCAGACATGGTAGTTTGCCCCGGCTTCATCGATATCCTGAGTCACTCACATACTCCGCTGATGTATGACCCACATGACCTGTCCAAGATCACGCAGGGAGTCACAACCGAGATTATGGGCGAAGGCTGGACGCCTGCTCCCGTTGGCGGGCGCTTTCAGGAGGCATTTGGAGAAATCTCGCCGCGAGACCGCCAGCAACTTGCCGATTGGATCGAGCAATCGAAAGGCTGGACACACTTCCGCGACTGGCTGGAGGCGCTGGTAAAACGCGGCGTCTCTCCCAATATTGGCTCCTTCCTGGGTGGAGGCACGTTGCGTGAGTACGCGAAAGGCCACGATACAGGCGAACCCACAACGGATGAGTTAGAGACGATGCGGCGTGTGATGGCCGGGGCGATGGAAGAGGGAGCGTTCGGCGTCTCCTACGCGCTTATCTACCCTCCAGATTCATTTACCTCGACGCGGGAGTTGATCGAAGTTGCGAAGGTAGTGAGCCGTTATGGTGGCACTTATATCACGCATATGCGCTCAGAGGGCGATGCCCTGCTGGAAGCAATTGACGAGGCGGTAGAGATTGGCAGGCAGGCAAAGCTGCCCGTCGAAATCTACCATCTGAAAGCATCGGGGAAGCGGAACTGGCACAAAATGGCGCAGGCCATCGCTCGTATCAATGCAGCGCGGGAGGCCGGGGTTGACGTGACCGCCGATATGTACCCCTATGCAGCCTCCGGCACCGGCCTGGATTCCGTGCTGCCGCCCTGGGTAGATGAAGGCGGTACATATTTTGAGACGCTGGCCGACCCGGTAGTGCAGGAGCGCATCCGCGCCGAGGTGCTGGCTCCAACCGGTGGCTGGGAGGCAATGGCGCGCGATATCGGGCCGGAAGGCGTCATGCCCGTCGGCTTCGAGCGGCCAGAAAATCTGCAATACACCGGCAAGCGGCTCTCTGAAATCGCGGCCATGCGCAACCAGCACTGGCTGGATGCGGTCATCGATCTGCTGCTCTCCGAACGTCACCGCATCTCCACCATCTATTTCAGCATGGATGAGGCCAACGTCACGCTCGGCTTGCAGCAACCCTGGGTAAAGATTTCGACGGACGCGGGCGGCTTAGACCCGGCCTGGGCAAAGCAAGAAGGCCCGACGCATCCGCGCGCCTACGGCACCTATCCACGGGTGCTGGCGAAGTACGTGCGCGAAGAGAAGCTGCTATCGCTGGAAGACGCGATTCGCAAGATGAGCGGGGCTGTAGCCGCCCGCCTCAATCTGCACGACCGTGGCCTGCTGCGCCCCGGCTACTATGCCGATATCGTGCTTTTCAACCCCACAACCATCACCGACCACGCCACCTTTCAGGAACCACACCAGCTCTCAACTGGCATCAGTGATGTGTGGGTGAACGGAACAAGGGTAGTGAGCAACGGGCAGCATACCGGCGCGACACCGGGGCAGATAGTGAGCGGAAAAGTCGGCCAGCTTTGAAACAGGATGAGCAAGCACAGCTTATGTACCCGTCCGGTAGCCTTTAGTGTACCTCAGCCCGGTGAGGTCGGTCAGGTAGTGTATCATAGTCCGGTCGATCTCTCTCTCTCAATCTTCCATACACGCACTGTGCTGCGCTTCGCATACAACAGAGGCATATAGGGGGAAGTCCAGCCGCCGATAGCCTGAACAAGGTCCAGGGGCAGGCCGTGTTCCAGTGCATCAAAGGTAAAGAAGTGGCGTAGATCATGAGGGGAGAGCCGTTTTTGCGTGAAGCCGAGCAGTTCACCGATCACGCCGACGCGCTTGTTAACGGCGCGGGCAGTGATGCGCTGGCCACCATAGCCCTCGAAAAGCGGCCCCGAGGAGCGGTTAAGCTGCGCCAGATAGACACGAGCGGCAGCTTCTGTATGCTGCTGGAGCTGGTGAACGTTGAAAGTGTTTGTTTTTTCACTGTAGATCGATAATGTGCGCCGTTTCAAATCAATGTTTTCTATATTTAATGCAACAAGCTCGCTACAGCGCAGAGCATGCTCGATGAAGAGGCAGAACATAAGCGCATCGCGGGCTGCAAGCAACTGGTCATGATCGCGGGGGATGCGCTGTGGGGGAG
>CADDYT010000161.1 GCA_902810755.1 Chloroflexota bacterium | reverse complement strand
GCGCAGCAGCCCCGGGCCGGCAACCTCTTCCGCATCCATGTCGGCATCAGGGGACAGGAACAACATATATTTGTCGGCTAGGCTTCGCCGTCGCCCCCGACAGGCCACCCGCGGGCAGGCCACCCGCAAGGGATGGCCCTACTATATACGACGGATTCGCAAGCCGCGCGAACGCCCGTAGTATAGTAGGGCCACCCCTGGCGGGTGGCCTGCGCGAGGCTCTGGCGGGTGGCCTGGAGGGACGATGCGGGATAGGCTATTCCTGCGGAGCATCAATGGCGGTGACGCGCGCGCGGTCGCGGGGGTCGAGACGGTCGCGCAGAGCGTCGCCCAGGATGTTGAGGCTCAGAACGACGAGGACGATGGCGAGGGCGGGGCCGAGCATCATCCAGGGGTCGCTGCTGAGGTAGGTCTGGGCGTCGCTGATCATCGATCCCCACTCAGGCGTTGGCGGCTGCACGCCGAGGCCCAGGAAGCTGAGGACCGATTCATCGAGGATGGCGAAGGAGATGGAAATGGTGGCCTGTACCAGCAGCGGGCTGAAGATATTGGGCAGGATGTGGCGCAGTAGCATTCTGTGCGTGCGCGTTCCCGCGACCACCGCTGCCGTCATATACTCCTGCGCGGAGACTTGCAGCGCCTGACCCCGCGCCAGGCGGGCATAGATGGGAATGCGCAAATGGCCAGGGCGATGGCGATATTGATGACACTCGCGCCGAGGGCAGCGGCGATAGCCAGGGCCAGCACCAGCGACGGGAAGGAGAGCAGAGCATCCACTACCATCGTAATCAGCTGGTCAACCCAGCCCTGAAAGTAGGCGGCGATCATGCCGAGCAGCGTGCCAACGAGACCGCCCATCAAGATGGCAACCAGACCGACCGAGAGGGAGATGCGTGTCCCGTAGATAATGCGGCTGAGCTGGTCACGACCGAGCGCGTCGGTGCCGAGCAAATGCGCCAGGCTCGGCCCCTGCTCCGCGACGGCGGGATGATAGGCCAGCGGCGGGTACGGGCTGATCAACGGCGCGAAGATGGCGGCAAGAATAAACGCAAGCAGGACGACGCCAAACCAGAGGCGCGGGCCCTGCCGGAATGCCTGCGCGACTCGCACATACCAGGGCGCTGACGCCGCCAGTTGTCTCTGTTTCAGATATGATTCTTCACTATAATCTGCCGGTATTGCCATGATTGCTCTCCAGTTCGGCGCTCATCCCACCTGCAGGTGCATGATACGTATTTCCTGAGTATGTTATATCACCTATTTTTTATTGAAGCGTATGCGTGGGTCAAGGAAGGCATAGGAGACATCGACCAGCAGGTTGGCGCCCATGTAGGCGAAGGCGGAGAGGAGTACGATGCCCTGCACGGCGGGATAATCCTTTGAGAGCATGCTCGTCACCGCCAACTGGCCGATGCCGGGCCAGAGAAAGATGGACTCGACGACGAAGGCCCCGCCGATGATGGCCCCGATCTGCAAGCCCACAATGGTCAGCACCGGGATGAGAGCGTGTTCAAGATACGATTGATGTTGAAGACGACGGCATCGGCATTGAAGGGTGTGCCATCCTGAAAGGTGACACCGGTGCGCAGAGTAAAATCGAGGACGGTCGGCGATTTGTAGTCCCACGAGGTCGCCAGGTCCGGCACAATCTGGTTCTGCGCGTTGATCGCCACCAGCGTATCGTAGATATTCAGCATCACCTGGCGATCAACAAAGGCCGACGACTTGAGGGGTCAAGCGTCACCACGTCTGAATCCAGACCAACGCTGATATTACCCGTATACTTCGAGGAGGTATTGCTGGTCGAAGGGCTGCTGCCGCCACCGCAGGCGACCAGAAAAACGGCCAGGCTGAGGGTCAATGCTACAAAGACAACATACAAAGGACGCGAACGAGGGCCACCTGAAACAGGCATCTTACGGCCACACATCATGGTCAAATCCTCCATTGGCTCACGCTAATGCTAACGGTTAAAGGATATGTTCATCGCTGGCACCATTAAACAGCGATTTTCGCTGACACATGATCTGGTCACAAGGGACAGAACCGGCTTTGTTTAAAATACAGAACATTTCGTTCGATACCACCATATAACATACGAAAAGAAACTGTCAAGTTTTCACAGATTTTTGCCGTCAATACTACCAGATAATAAAGCTCTGCCATAGATATATGCAGATTCGAGGAAAGAGGGGCCAGTTCCACCACCGACAGAATCCTCTAATGCATCTCGCGGTGCCTCTCATGCTGCATTTCGTGGTCAAAGTGTTCCATTTCATCGGCGCGCTGGTTCATCATGCGCAGCATGGGCAGGCCGCCACTGCGGATGAAGCGAATAATCAACACAGCCGCCAGGATGAGGAAGAGGATATTAAGAATGGTCGTGTAGTTCCACTGTATGCCCTCGGTGATGGCGACGATGTTGCGGTTCTGCGGCACAAGGCCGAGGGTCTGGAAGAGTATTTCGACGATATAGCCCGCCAGCGCCATTGTGACGTAAAACGTCACCAGGATATACGCCATGACCTTCCAGCCATAGTATTTGCGGTAGATGTCGAGAATGGGCAGGATGATCAGGTCGGCAAAGATAAAGCTGACAACGCCGCCAAAGCTGATGCCGCCGCGCCAGAGAACGGCTGCCAGCGGCACATTGCCAACGGAGCAGACAAAGCTGATAACAGCCACCAGCGGGCCAACCAGCGGCCCTTCGATGCCTGCCGCTACAGGGTTGCCGCTCAGGAAAAAGGCGCGCCAGAAGGATTCCGGCACCCAGGCCGCCAGCGCACCGGCGATCAGCAGGCCCAGTACGATATCGAGCCAGACGGAAGCCCAGTCCATCACAAAGAAGTTGCTGACGGCGGTAAAACCTGCGGGGCTGAACAGCTTTGACCAGAAGGAACCGCCCTGCACGCTCATGTCCATTGTGGCGTGTCCCTCCATGCGCCCCACCAGATTTTTCTCCGCCTGCGCTCTTGCCGCCTGCACCAGCCTCGGTCTCAAGGTCAGGCGAAAGAGGATGCCGACAAAGACCACCATCAGAATGCCGCCGAGAAATTCCGCCAGCGCGAACTGCCAGCCCATCAGCACAATCAGAATGATGCCCAGTTCAATCACCAGATTGGTTGAGGCCAGCTCAAAGGCCATCGAGGCTGTGAAGCTGGCTCCCTTCTGAAAGATCGAACGAGCCAGCGCAACGGCGGCATAAGAACACGAACTGGAAGCGATGCCAAACAGTGTGGCAAAGGTGAGGCATTTTGGCCCATTGCATCCCAGCGTCCGCGCCATCGCCTGATGCGAAACCACCGCCTGTACAATACCCGACAGCGTAAAACCCAGGATTAGCGGCCAGAGAATCTCCCAGAACATACTGAACGCCATATATAACGCCTGCCCGATAGCCTGCAACACCAGCATAATAACCTCCTCTTTTTCCTGCTCTCTATCTGAGCGGCAATCAGCCGTTCGCCCTGAGTGCCGCGAAGGGGAAGCATCTGCGCTCGCCCACTGCCAGGATGGTCACCGCAGATGCTGAGCGAGTGCGAAGCATGACCCGATTTTCACCGGTTCACGCATAACTTGCCGGGATCATGAGCCGGATAGCCGTTTGACAAGACGCGCTATCCGCGATGGTAGAGATGCATCGTGCGCAAGCTGCGGGCGCTTTTCGCCGTAACGCTCCTGCATGTATGCATGCGTCAATTGTTGCAGCAACATGGCATCGGAGAGTGCGCTATCGCCGTCTTCTTGCGCGCTGGCAGTCTTCTTTAGCAGGGCGAGCAGGCGCGCCTCGTACTCGGCTGGCGTCTCGGCGGGCTGGTGCGCCAGAGATGTTCCCTGCTCGGCCAGCGCCTGCAACAATTCCCGGTAGCGGGCGCGCACAGAATCGGGAGCGAGCGGTTCCAGCGCATCTTCTTCATTTTTCTGCCGCGATTTGCGGCGCTGCCCAGGCCGCTCGCGCAAAATGGACTGCATAGATAAGTTTTCCCGCTCCTCCTCGCTCTCCTCGTCGACATGCAAACGCAGGCGGCGTAGGATTGAGCGAATCACCAGCACGAAGACGACCAGCAGGGCCAGGGCAGGGGCAGCAATTTGCGGTTCTCGATGCTGACGGAGAGCGTGACCTCCTCGCCATAAAAGACGTGATGACGGTCTACCGACTGGCGCACAACGAGATGGCGCAGCGCCTGCCGGTACCAGAGGTTCGGCACGAGGCCGAGCAGCAGCGTGAAGAGGCTGGCAAGGAAGAGCAGGGGCTGCCGCAAAAGCGCGCTCAGCAAAAAGAGTATCAGCGCCAGGATATACCAGGCACGGCGCTGTTTAAGCGTCTCATCAGGCTCAATCGCCAGCAGATCGGTCTTCATAGCCTCCTCACCGGTTGCGCGGTGGCGCAATCTTTTCAATCGGCACGGGCGTTGTTGCCAGGATGTTTTTGATAATCTCCACGCTTTGCATGCCGCGCATGCGCGTGCGCGAGGAGGTGAGCAGGCGATGGGCCAGCACAGCCGGCGCCAGCCGCTTTACATCGTCCGGCAGCACGTAGTCGCGCCCCTGCATAGCGGCATACGCCTCACATGCCCGGTACAGGGCCAGCGTACCGCGCGGGCTGGCGCCAAGCTGCACGGCAGGATTGCCCCGCGTCGCCCGCACAACCGCCAGCAGGTAGCGTTCCACCTCCGGCTGCCAGTAGACGGTGCGCACCGCCTGCTGCAACTCGATCAGCGTATCGGCGCTGGCAACAGGTTGCAGCGTCTCAAGCACCTCCTCCTGCTTGAAGCGATGCAAGATGGCCTGCTCCTCCTCCTCCGAGGGATAGCCGATCTGCACGCGCAGCAGGAAGCGGTCAAGCTGCGCCTCCGGCAGGGGGAAGGTTCCCTCCAGCTCGACCGGGTTTTGCGTCGCGATGAGCAGGAAGGGCTTCGGCAACGGTATGCTCGCCCGTTCAACGGTTACCTGCCGTTCGGCCATTGCCTCCAGCAGGGCAGACTGCGTGCGCGGCGTTGCCCGGTTCACCTCGTCAACCAGCAAAATCTGCGTGAAAATCGGCCCCTGGCGAAAGACGAATTCGTTGCGCTTCTGATCAAAGTAGCTGACACCGGTAATATCAGTCGGCAGCAGGTCGGGCGTTCCCTGCACGCGCTGGAAGGTCGCGCCCAGTGAACGGGCCAGCGCCTTCGCCATCATCGTCTTACCAATGCCCGGCACATCTTCCAGCAGGACGTGTCCATCGCTCAGCAGCGCCACCAGCAACAGGTCAATCACGTCCAGCTTGCCGATAATCACCCGCGCCACATTGGCCCGCACTGCCCCCGCAAACCGCTGCACCGCCTGCAGCGCCGGGGAAACGCTCTCATCACTCATCGCAACAACGCTCCATTCTCCCGATAACAGGATAATAACCTGCCCGCCATCAGTACGATCTTTCAGGGTCAGTTCGCTCTATCTAATCATAGCACCTGTAGAATACAGATGCTTTTAGCCCTTCTTATGCTTGTGTTTTTTGACTTCTCATGCTACATTGCAGAGGTAGCCATTGCAATGGCTACCTCTCTGATGAAGAGAAAACATACTTCACTTATTTGTAGGTTTCGACCCACGTAGCATAGGCTACGGGGTTGAACTCTGATGAAGAGAAAACATACTTCACTCATTTGTAGGGGGAAGCGGTCATGCCACAGGATCAATCACTTTATAAGCGACGCTGGCGGTTTTATCGGGTAGTATCCTGACTTGTGTGTAAAAAGCGGAGTCTGGTATCCTATAACTGACCGGTTCGTAAAGGTCAGTAGAAATCAAAAACCAAAGGAGGATACCATGACTCGACACCACAACGATACGCAAGAGGAAATCGAAAGTCAAGTGAGCTTTGAAACCATGCTGCGAGAGAAATTGCAACAAGCGGTGAGAACGGCACTGGTCGCCGTCGTGGAGGCAGAGGTCGACGCCTTCATTGGAGCGGTGCGCTCTGAGCGCAGCGAGCAGCGACGCGATTACCGCAACGGCCATTACAGCCGAAGCCTGCAGACCAGTATCGGAGCCATCGAGGATCTGCCGGTGCCGCGCACGCGAGCAGGCTTTCAGACGCAGCTCTTTGAGCGCTACCATCGTCGGCGCAACGATCTGGATCAAAGCATCGGGCAGATGTTTCTCAATGGAGTAAGCATGCAACGTGTGGGAGAAGTGGTGGAAACGCTGACGGGGAGCAAGCCGAGTCCCTCGACGGTCTCACGGGTCTTTCACAGTCTGGAAGGGGAATTTGAGCAGTGGAAACAGCGCAAACTGGCCGAGCGCTACGTCTATGCCTTTGCCGATGGAACCTACTTCAGCGTCATCTACAATGGAGAAGGCTGCAAGATGCCCATCCTGGCCGTCGTGGGCATTGCCGAAACGGGAGAGCGCGAGGTGCTGGCCTTCCGAGTAGGAGATCGCGAACATGAAGCGGCCTGGAAAGACTTGCTCGACGATCTGAAAGCCCGAGGGGTCAAACAGATTGATCTGTGGATCAGCGATGGCAATCAGGCCATGCTCAATGCCATTGCCAATAAGTTCCCGGATTCGGCTCGGCAGCGCTGTGTGGTGCATAAAATGGACAATGTGCTTAGCTACGTTCCCAGCAAGCAACAGGAACAGATCAAAGGGGAATGGAAAGCCTTGTTCTCTCAGAAAGATCGAGAAGCGGCTGACCAGGTGGTAGCGGCTTTTATCGCCAAGTATGAGAAGGTCTATCCCAGCGCCGTCGAGTGTCTTCAGCGCGATTTAGAGGCCTGCCTGACCTTTTATGCCTTCCCAAAGGAGCACTGGAAGACCATTTGCACCAACAATGTCATTGAGCGCCTTTTCGGTCAAGTCAAGCGCCGTTCCCACAAAATGGCGGCCGCTTTTCGCAACGAAGGAAGTTGTTTATTACTGTTCTATGCGGTCATCCGTAGTTTGCGGTTCCACAAACTGAGTATGCCCGCCTCGCTTACCAGGCAACCAGGCACCGAGATTTTACACACCTCTTGACAAACTACCGGCAGGGTTGCCAGCCGATTATCTCGTAAGTTCAGAATACGCAAGTGAGTTAAATATCCAATTTCAGCAGGCAAACTGCTCAGCTGATTGCCTATCAGGACTAACTCTTGTAAATCAGCCAGCTGCCAGAGTTGCGAGGGAAGCTGAGATGAACGCAAACCTGCAAGAATGACTTTGACAGCATTGCCCTCTTCATTATATTGAATCTGTTTGAGAGCCGAACCACCTTGTTCAGACAAAGCCGCTACAATTGTTCTATCGCTTCTGCTCATCGCACAATCTAATTTTCAGGAGTAAAACCTTCCGCAGCTAAAATTCCCTTCATGATAGAACTCCACGCACCAGACATCCTGGGGATCAAAAAGAAAAACGTCATCAAGCGCAGGCAACCAGATATCTTTAATATGAGCTGCCATAAGATGTAATGGGAGTGTTATTGCCTTGTCACCATATGCCCATACAATAGTTATTCGTCGCGAGGCTTCTACCCCATAGTTCTTTAGCAACCCCTGCAATTTCTCCTCTGTAAGTTCTAATATCTTTCCTGCTACTGCTCCTGGATCATGTGACCAATCTATCTGCTGCCCGTAGGCAAAGTGAAAATGATTCCGAATCCAGGCAAGAGCATCTTGATATGCCGCAGGGCTGAGAAACTCCATTGCTGATACGACCGATGGATTGAGAATTAGACGCTCTATCTGTGGTAACTCATCGTTACTCATAAATTAACACCTTTCTTTAGAGCTTGTCCGTCTAAGCCAAAAAGTATGGTAACAGGACAACTGATCAAAATTAAAATGATCATCTCCTTCTCCATAAGAACATCTATGGGGCCTTGTAAATAAGGCCGCAAACAGATGTTCTTGCACATTTCATTGTCATTCTACTTACAAAGAAATGTCACGAACACTCATTGATCCGCTAGCATCAAATCTTCACCTCCTTCTGTAAATTTTAATATCATATCAATCACTTGCTCTTCGCTTGCAGGAAATGTTTCCGCGCCCCAGCGACCACCCCCACCGCTTTTACCCCCTAAAGTCCAATCAAACCAGTTGAAATGAGCACCCTTATCAGGATCCCATTCTAGCCGCCAACCAAATCTGTATCCCTCCCTCATACCATTATCTAGACCTTGAGCTGGACCAAATTTTACTTGAGATCGAACAGCGTCATCACCAAGTGGCCTACCCAGGTTATTTAATGCGTTCTGGAAAGCCGTTTTAGCATCAGGATTTGGATGTATCTGTTCTTTCTGGGATGGTCCGCCCTCATCAGACGGCCCTCCCACACTCGGCCCTTTACCTCCATTCCCTCCATCGTCCGTTGTAGCGGCGAAGACACCATCGAGTTCCTTCGCTTCACCGCCTTCACTGGCACTGCTGGGTCCCTCTGCCTCGGGGCTACTGCCCTCATCGCTACACTTGACGAAGACCGAGAAGCACAGGCTGAAGGGAGCCAGCCCGCTGCTTTGTGTGTGGACGGTGACGGTCACCGTCGTTCCACTGTCATCGCCCCCACCACTGGCAAAACAGCTCTCCCCCGGCGCCATCAGGGACAGGGTAGCATAGCCATCAACACCCGGGATAACTGTAACCCCCCACCTGTGGCAGGGCAATTGAGGCCTCCATTGGTGACCCCCGTCCCTGGCACATGGATCGTCACCTGCGTTGTCCCCTGATAGTTGAGATAGGTAGCCATCTGGGCCGACGCACAGCTCACCACCGAGTTGGTGGGATCGCCACAGGGACTGGTATTGCCTGTGTTGCCCAACGAGCCGACTCCGCTGCCAAAGCCGCCAGTTGGGGGTGGCAACGGCGGCGGTGGGGGAGTCCCGCCTCCGGGCGGAGGCGCATACATCTGCCCCGTCGGGTCGGTATTGGTCTCCGGGTTGGACCCCACATATTCATAGGGGTTGGTTCCCGCCAGGTCGCCCTGCATGGGGTCGGCGGAGAGGAAGACACCTGCGGTCGGGTCGTAGTAGCGCGAGCCGTAGTAGTCCAGGCCGGTGAGGTTGTCGTTGTACTGGCCGGTGAAGCCTTTGCTGGTGTCCATGCTGCCCGCCTGGTAGCGGCTGCTGCCGTAGGGGTCGTAGAGCTGGTTGCCCACCACGCTGGCGCTGTTGACGGTGTTGGTGATGGTGGCCAGCACACTGCCCAGTGTGTCGGTCAGCAAGTAGTCGGTCGTGCTGCTACTGCCGTTGACCTCTAAGGCGCCCAGCAGACAGTGATAGTTGAGCTGATTATGTTACCGGTTGCACTGTCATCCAATATTCGGGTGGAGATAGTGGCTCTGACTTATTGACATTGATTTGCATTTTATGGATACTATCTTCAATATTTGGCCCCTTGTGAGATTGACCTGCTTTCATGGCAGCCTCAAAATGACCTTTGAGGCTGCCATGAAAGCAGGTCAATCTCACTCTGACTGAAAGCGAAGCAGTGGGACATAGGAAGCGTTCTCCGGTGTCAAAATCACTGGCTTGTTGAGGAGATGACTGACCTCATGAAGAAATTTGAGCAAACGCCCAAACTGCTGCTCACTGTCTATTGTCCATGGATCAAGGTCCAATTCAATTTCCTTTCGAAGTAGAAGTAGAAGCGTGAATTAAAGTTATTCTTATCTATAATCAACATGCCTTCAATTATGTACAAGAGTAAAGATCTCTTCAATCCGATCTGGAAGGGAGTACGACTTGCCATCGATGATAAATTCAAGAGAATACGGGCTTATGCGAAGAAAGTTCAGCAACTTTTGCCAATCTTGCACATCAGTTTCCAGTACATAAATATCACGAAGACTTCCATCGGCGTAAAGGGCATCTTGGCAAGAGCCGTAAGATTATCCTTCATCAGCTTAATCCAGTTTTCTTATTCAGTCGCGCCTGTATTTGTCTTATTCTGTCCTTATCGTGTAACTCTTCAATATTACGTCTTCTCCACAGGCCATCTTCCTCACCCAGCGTATAATGCCCATCGACCCAATCAAGCCAGAAATCATACACTTCTGAGGGGGTGACGACGGTACCAGACATGGACTCAATTTCGAGAGGGTAGCTACTTCCAGGTAAACTTGTCCCTTCATTCGTTAATTCGTATAACTCATATCTGGTTATCCCCTTTTGCGCCAGTAATATGCGTAATACTTCTTTCTCTTTTTGGGTCGGGATTCCTTTCTCCATCCTCATTTAACCTCCTGCAAAAATAAGGCTCTTGCAGATAATTCAATTCTTCTCTCTTACTACAATACTACAAGAGCCTTTCCCTCCTTAACTTTAAAATATCAATTCATCAATCTGGTTGAGGAAGTAATCTGCTGGTGAGTAACCTCCATTCTTAGCTGGATCAGGTATAAAAAACGTGCGGATCTTTCCGTCTCGTACTATACCGAACCAACCCTTGGATTCGTCAATGCGAAGAACAGACATGTCACTATTCCTTATTCCCTCATGAAGATTAGGATTTTCCGCTTGTGATTGTGTCATGAAATTGATGGCCGCGATCTCATACTCCTGCTCGTTGCTAAACGGGGGACTAAATTCTGAGTTGTGTTTGGTAAAATGGCCAGTTAGCTTTTGCTGGTCTCCAAAACCCAGGTCTTCTCCACTCTTTGCAGCCTCTTCTTGAGGAGATAAACTGCCTTTGCCCCCATTCCCACCATCACCTTCCCCATCCATGAGGGCCGCCAGTTCCTCTCCCCCGCTGCCCGCACTGACTTCCTCCCCATCGCCGGGTTTGTCTGCTGCACCCCCACCATCGTCAAAACAGGAGACCGAGGCACAAGCATCAACGCCAGCAGTGGTTGAGACCGTCACCGTGACCCACACCGTGACGGTCACCGTCGACCCACCTCCATCATCCGAAGGCGTACAGTTCGTGCCTGGGGAAGTCATCGTCAGAACGGTGGTCCCACCAACACCGGCATTTACGGCATAGCCACCTGTCCCATGACAGATCATGCCTCCATCGGTGGAATCTACACCTGGCAGGTGCATCTGAATCGGCACCTGCATCTGCCCATGCGTCTGTGCCACCATCTGGCCCCACAAACAGGCCGCCTGCTCGTACTGGCCACAGGAGGAGGGCGGGGGATTGCTCGTGCCAGCACCACTGCCCCCTGTCCCACTGCCCCCACCGCCAAACCAGGGGGGAGGCGGCGGAGGAGACCCGCCACCTTGCGGGGGAGGAGTATACATCTGCCCCGTCGGGTCGGTGTTGGTCTCCGGGTTCGATCCCACATATTCATAGGGGTTGGTTCCCGCCAGGTCGCCCTGCATGGGGTCGGCGGAGAGGAAGACGCCTGCTGCCGGGTCGTAGTAGCGCGAGCCGTAGTAGTCCAACCCGGTGAGATTGTCATTGTACTGACCGGTGAAGCCTTTGCTGGTGGCCATGCTGCCCGACTGATAGCGGTTGTTGCCGTAGGGGTCGTAGAGCTGGTTGCCCACCACGCTGGCGCTGTTGACGGTGTTGGTGATGGTGGCCAGCACGCTGCCCAGCGTGTCGGTCAGCAAGTAGTTGGTCGTACTCGTGCTGCCATTGACCTCTAAGGCGCCCAGCAGGCTGCCGCCCAGACTGTAGTAGTAGGTCTGGCTCTGGCCGGTGAGCGTGCCACTGCTGTCGAAGGTATAGGTATGCTCTTCCAGCCCGAAGGCGTAGACGGTGACGGTCGTTCCCGTGCTGGTCTGCGAGCGGCGTAGCACGCGCTGGCCGCTGGCATCGTAGACGTACCACTCTTTGTTGCTGCCGCTGCTCCACTGCACGAAATTGTCGAGCAGGTCGTAGGAGAGGCTGGCCGTGCTGCCCCCACTGGTGCGGCTGGTGACGTTGCCCCAGGCGTCGTAGCTGCTGGTGTAGGTGGCCCCGCTCTGGTTGGAGCAACTGCCGGTTGAGGGCACGATGGCCGTCAACTGGTGCGGGGCGCTGCTGTTGCAGTAGAGGTACTGCAGCTGTGAGCCGCCGCCTTTGACCTGCCAGAGCTGGCCCAGGTGCGTGTAGCTGTAGCTTTTGTGGTAGCTGCCCAGGCTGCCACTGACACTGAGGGCGGCGCTGCCACAGGTGCCGCTGCCTGCCCCTGGCTCGGTTCCGCTGTTGCCTGCCCACACCAGCCGGTTTTGTTCGTCGTAGCAGAAATTTTGCGTCTCGCTGCCGCCGGAGTTGATCTGGCCCGGCACGGCGGCCTGGGTGGTGGACAGGCTGATGACGTTGCTGGCAAGGTCGTACTGCGGACTCTGGCTGAAGATGGTGCCGCTATTGCCGCTGGCGGCTTGCCAGATGGCGCTGGCGTTCGTGGGGCGCAGGTCGGCGTCGTAGCTGAATTGCTCGGTAGCCAGGAAGCCGCTGCCGCTGGTGTTGGTTTTGTAGTCGATGGTATCGACCAGCGCATTGTTGTTGTAGAGCACTTTTGCCAGGTTGGGTGACTGCGTGGTATCGTTGCCCACGCCGATCAGCACACCGGTGGCGCTGTCGTAATCGTTGCTTTCGGTGTAGCCCTGTCCTGCCGGGCTGGTGCTGGTGGTGACATACTGCACCTGGTCGGCATCATTGTAGCTCGGCTGCAACTGGTAGTAGGAGGGCAACTGTGAGGCCACTTCCCAGCTTGAGGGAACGTTGAGCAAGAGACGCTCTTTGATGACGCGCCCGCGCGCATCGTATTGCATTTGCTCGGTCGTAGTGGCCGAGGTGCCATCGGGGAAGTAGGTGGTGGCCTTGCTCTGTGTCATGCGTCCGGTCGGGAAATCGGTGCTACCTTTGGACCCCAGTTTGTCGGTATCGTAGACGAACTGGAGGTAGGGGTTGCTGCCGCTGGTGCAACTGCCGGTGGCGTTGATGCTCGGACTGGCGGCATCGTTGACGCAGCCGAGCCGCCCGAGCAGGTCATAGTTGTAGCCGATGCTGCGCGTGCCGGAGGTATCGCTGATGACGTTGCCATCCTGATCGTAGCTGTAGCTGTGGTTGCCCCGGTCAGGATCGGTGACGCTGGTAAGCCGCCCCAGATCGTCATAGCTGGCGCTGGCGGTCACGCTCTGGTTTTGCCCGGTGGGCGAGTTCAGGTCGGTATCGGTGACGCTGGTCGGCTCGTTCAGGGCGTTATAGGCGATTTTCTCCTGTTCGTTGAGGTTGGCGCTGATATTATCGATGCCGGAAGGGCCAACATACTGTTTGCTGTAGTTCTGCACGAACCGCTCGCGCCCCAGGCTGTCATTGAAGCTGACGCTGACATGGTCGTTGGGGTCGAGCGTGGCAGTGTAATCAAAGATGTTGGAGGAGTTGTTCGGGCTGTCGTAGCCGTAGAAGGCGCAGGCGGTGGCGGCGCTGCCGCCCGGACAGGTGACGCCGGTGGGATTGTTGGCGCTGAAATAGGGGTCCATCGAGGCGATAGGACGGCCCAGCGCGTCGAAATAGGTGACGTAGAGGCCGGGAGCCTGCTGTTTGTAATCCTGCGCGCCGTTGGGGTCGACCCAGCCGATGCCGTTGGAGGGAGCGGTGGTGATGAAGGGGACGCTGGTGGCCACACTGTGGGTCTGGTCGTTATAGACGGTGAAGACAACCTCGATGTAGGATTGCCCGCTCTGTCCATTGACGGGCGTCGGCACCGGCCTCGTCACTTCCACCACGCGGCCCAGACTATCGTAGTAGGTGTGGCTGACGGCATTCTGGTACTGCTGCGAATTGCTATCGATCTTGAAGCAGGGCGTGGCGCTGGCGCTGCCACAACTGGAAAAGGTGTTGGATTGCTGT
>CADDYT010000160.1 GCA_902810755.1 Chloroflexota bacterium | reverse complement strand
CCGACCGCGATGGCCTCTATCTGCTTTTAGCTGGCATCAGCTTTGTCTTTACGACCGCCGCCACTCTCTCTTTTGCCTGCTCTCATCCTTTCCCTTTTTCTTCTTTCAGTTTTGGGTAATCACCAGAGTACTCCGGTAGTGGAGAGTACACTCTCATTCGCGAAAGGCGCGGATGCGCCGCCCACGATGGGTGATCTGGATGTTCCATCGGATAACGATACGCCTGTATCACCCATGTCCAACGCCACCCGCCCGTCACGGCGGCTGGTGTTATGGATTGGTATTGGTGCAAGCGCAACGCTGGCCCTTCTGGCAATCTTGCTCCTTGTCTCTCCTCTCATCCTGGCTGCACCGGTGACGGTGACGATCATCCCCGTGTCACGGACGATTACCACGCTAATGCAGCTGTCGCTTTCGGCCGGCGATCATCCCGCCCCCGGATCGCTTGCTGGGCGAGCCTTGCCCATGCTTAGTTTGACGGAATCTCTGACCGTTCCCACGACGGGCATTGGACACCAGCCAGCAGAACCGGGGTATGGGTTGGTCACGTTTTACAATGCCGCCCCAACGACGCAAACCATTCCCGCCGGGACGTTGCTTACTGGCAAAGACGGAACCCAGATTGTCACCGATCAGGATGCCATCATTCCGGCAGCAGCATACCCCTCGTTTGGACAAGCGACGGTTCCGGCGCATACCGCGATCACCGGCCCTGCTGGTAATATCCCCGCTGATGACATTTATGGCCCCTGTTGCCGACTCAATGTTTCGGCGGTCAACAGTGCCTTTCGCGGCGGACAAACCGCCCGAACATTTCCAATGGTGGCCTACCAGGACGTCGTGAAAGTGGAAGATATCCTGCACCCGCAACTGATCGCGAGCCTCAAAGCCGCCTTCTTGACTGATCTGGCTCCCGGAGAATCTCTGGTCACGCCTTTTTCCTGTCGCGAGGATGTCGAGGGATCGGCGGGTGTTGGGCAAGAAGCCGCTTCGCTTACATTGATGCTGACCGATACCTGTATGGCGGTGGCCTATCAGACCCAGGAATTGGCAACCCTGGTGACAGGACAACTCATGGCCGAAGCGCGTCGTCAGTTGGGTCAGAGGTACACGCTGACAGGCTCTGTCACCCCTACGCTCCTGAACACGATCCCTGTGTCGGGCAAGCCGAACACGCAACTGCTGATCGTCAGGGCAACGGGTACCTGGGCCTATCAGTTTGACGAACAGCAGATCGGGCAAATGGCGCGGGTCATTGCCGGCAAAAGCGCGGCTCAGGCCACCAGCATTCTCTTGCATACGCCGGGGGTCAATCAGATAGAAGTGGGAACGAGCAGCACGCTCCCCACCGATCCGGCGCGCATTCATGTGCTGGTGGTGGAACAGGGATTGTAGATCGTCAAGCAATGAGCAATGGAGCAAGGTTCTGTGCGACCTTGCTCCCCTCGTAATGGTGCACTGTATCCAGCCCCCTACGTCCAGATTTCATGAGGGAGATAGCTGTCTCCCTCGGTCTGGTCGAGTGTTCCCCAGTGGAAAATGGACATCATATGATATCCAGGCCGTCTACAATGCAATATCGAGCTGCGCTACCACCTCGCGGACGTGCCGGAGTCTTGCAGTACTCTGAACCGGGCCGCTTTCGATGCAATCGTTGAAGGGGTCATAGCCCTGCGCATGCGCCATCGATGCAATGCTAATCTCAGTTTGCCATTTACTGGCCCGTGCGAATCTCGCAGTACCCTGAACCGGGCTATCACCGATGCAATATTATACATGATACCACACATGCTTGCCGTGCGCCTCTTGCAGTACACGAACGCGCCCGCGCCTGCGGCTGCGGCGCGAGCGCGGAGACCCGTTTGGGCAATCGCCCGCGCCTGCGCATCAGGCGGAGAAACACGCCAATGAAGATCAACAGCGTGCCGGCAAGACTGGCAGCCGGCGATGGAGCAGGGATTCTCAGGCAAAACAGCGCCACCCCCGCGAAGTAGCTCCCCGCCAGCGGCCAGAGCGCCTTCCGTGGGAAAGCGTCGAGTCCGGCATACATGGGTAGCGATTGCGCGGACATGGCGAGCGCCATGGGTACAAGAAAGCCGAGGAGGCCGAGCGCCACATTGAGATCGTCACCCGCCTCGATCACCATGCCCGCGTTGCTCATCGCCTGCACTAAGTTCACCAGGTTGACGATGCCAGCCAGGCCAAGCGCCGTGAAAACACCGAGCATGAGCGGAACCACGCCGCGAAACGCCGGGCGCAGCGCCAGAGGCAGGCCGCTTGTGAGTGTCAGCGCGATCAGGCTGACGATCCCCAGGAAGGCCGTGCTTTCCAGGGTACCGCTCGCGAGCAGCCCGGTGCGCCAGAGTGTGGCGTTCGAGAGCGTGGCAAGCGGCTGGCACAGCGCGCGTAGCAGCAGTTCTGCAATGAGCGCGCTCACGATCCAGGGGACGAGCCTGGGCCGCGCCTGCGGATTGCCGCGCAGGCGCGGCACGAAATGCAGCGCCACGCCGATCACCAGTAATCCGGCCCAGCCATAGAGTTGCAGGTGGCCGCGGGCCTGCGCGAGGGCAAGCCACCACGGGCCAGTCACCAAACCGAGCATGGCGGTGAGCGTCAGCACGGCGGCCAGGACAAAACCGCCGCCAGTGCCAATGAGCAGGGCCGCACCGATCACCGACGCGACCCGTTGGAACGATTCGTGATGCGTCATGTACTGCTGCGCCGGTGTCGTACCAGCATGTGTTTGCATACGCATAGGGTTCCTCATCTCAAACGAGAGACCCAAATGCAGAGGCCACGCCTCTCATCTCGCGTCCTCACCGGCCTATGGCGTCACTTTGATTGTACCCAGCGCGCCTTTGCCGACATCGACGAAGGAGTGGGTGACGAAGGGGTAGAGGCCCGCCTGCGGGACGGTCAGTTGCACCATGACGGCTCCGCCCGGCGGAATCATCACCGTCTGATCGCCGCGCAGCAGGTTGCCCAGTCCTAGCACGACCACCCGCTCCGGCAGAGAGACGTTCGCCGACTGCTCACGCATGCTCCTGTCCCGCTTTCCCCGCCTGTGCCGGCTTTGCTGTAGCGGCCTCGTCAGCGCGTACTTCTGCCAGTTGCCGCGATGTCAGTGACTTGTAGCCGCTGAAGATGCTCGACAATACGCCGCTGCCCTCCTCAATATCCACCAGGATAGCCGAGTAGACGTGGTGGATCACGAAGGCCAGGAACAGCCACATCACAACATCATGGATCACGCGCACCGTCGGTATATCGAAGAGCAGGAAGACCCAGCCGAAAGCTGCCGGCCAGAATCCGCCGAGAAAGGGAATCGAGTACAGCGCAAAGCCGGTGATGATCTGAACCAGGAACAGCAGGTAGATCACGGTATAGGTCAGACCTGCCAGCGCGTTATGCCCGATGGTAGCCGGGGGTTCGCGCTTGATGAAGAGATAGAACTTCAGCATACGTCCCAGACCACGCAGCCGCGCTGCCTGCACGGGAATAAACTGGTTCCAGCGTGCATATTTATTGCCTGCAAATGCCCAGTAGATACGGAACAGGACGCTGATAGTGAACACGAACGCCGTCAGGAAGTGAACGAAGCGCATGGTTCCCATCAGGTACTGATTGCTGGCAGGGCCTGTTGTGCCGATAAAAGGATTGGCGATATAGAGACCCGTCACCGTAAGCACGCCGATGGAGATGACGATGGCCCAGTGTGTAATGCGTACCGGCCACTGCCAGACGTACACACTGTACCTGGGGACATCGCCGCTGCTGATGCGCAGTGATGCGCCGGCTTCTTTTGTTTGCGGCTGCGAGGCTCTTTCATTCATAGATTGCGATGATTGCATCAGAACACCTCGTTTTCAGAGCAGGTGAATATTGGCATACTCACGGCCTTTGGGATCAAGCACATGTACCGAGCAGGCCAGGCAGGGATCGAACGAGTGGACGGTGCGCAGGATCTCGACCGGCTGTTCGGGATTGGCGACGGGCGTACCGATCAGCGAAGCCTCATAGGCGCCGCGCTGGCCTTTTGCATCGCGCGGGCTGCCGTTCCAGGTAGTAGGCACGACCGCCTGGTAGTTGGCGATGCGCCCATCTTTAATATGGACCCAGTGAGCGAGCGAGCCGCGCGGAGCCTCGTGATGACCCCAACCCTGTCCTTCTTTCGGCCAGGTGGCGGGGTCCCAGTGGGCGGTATCATGAATGCTCAGATCGCCGCGTCCCATATTCTCCTGAAGCTTCGCCAGCCATTGTGGCATCTGGTCTATCATCACCTGAGCCTCGATAGCGCGCGCCGCCGTCCTGCCAAGCGTCGAGAAGAGGGCTGTTGCATCGACCTTCAGCGCGTTCAACACAGTATCGACGGGTGTCTTCACATAGGGTTTGCCGGTTGCATAGGCGATCAGCATGCGCGAGAGCGGACCGACCTCTACCGCGTGCTCGTTGTAGCGTGGCGATTTCAGCCAGCTATACTTGCCATCGGTGTTCAGGAATTCGTACGGCGGCTGTGGACCGGTATAGTTCGGCTTCGTTTCCCCTTTCCAGGGATGCAGTCCAACGTTGTCCCCGCCGCTGTAGCTGTACCAGGAGTGTGTCACGTACTCGGCTACCTGCTGATGATCGACTGGCAGGATTTGCGAAAGGTTCTTGTCAAGGATCAGACCTCTGGGGAAGAAGTAGGTCTGTGGTGACTCTTGCACATCGCTGCCATAGTCGCCGTAGGACATGTAGTTGCCCAGGCCGCCGCCAATCTTTGCCCAGTCCTTATAAAACGAGGCGATAGCGAGCACATCGGGAAGATAGACCTGGGAGACGAATTCCTGTCCGCGCTGAATCAACTGGGCGAGCAAGGAGAGCCGGTCAGCGTTGATGGTCGATTCGTTGTCAGGGTTGAGCGCGGTCGCCATACCGCCGACGAGGTAAGACTGAGGATGCGGATTCTTGCCACCCAGGATGGCATGGATGCGGATGAAATCTTTCTGCCAGTCGAGCGCCTCCAGGTAGTGGGCCACTGCGAGCAGGTTGGCTTCTGGCGGTAGCTTGTAGGCGGAATGTCCCCAGTAGCCGTTAGCGAACAGGCCGAGCTGGCCGCTATCGACAAAGGTTTTCAGGCGATTCTGGATGCCCTGGAAGTAGGAGCGACTGGATTTCGGCCAGGCCGAAATGGATTGCGCCAGGGTAGCGGTTGCGCCGGGGTCGGCTTTGAGCGCGAGCGTCACATCTACCCAGTCCAGCGCGTGCAGGTGGTAGAAGTGGACGACATGATCGTGTACCAGCAGTGCGCCGGCGATCAAATTGCGAATCAGACGGGCATTGTCGGGAATGGTAATGCCGAGCGCGTTCTCGACGGCGCGTACGGAAGAGAGCGCGTGAACAGTGGTGCAGACGCCGCAGATGCGCTGAGCGAAGACCCAGGCGTCACGTGGGTCACGATTGCGCAAAATTAACTCAATGCCGCGAAACATGGTGCCTGAACTCCAGGCATCCGTGACCTGCCCGTCCTGCACCTCCACTTCGATGCGCAGGTGCCCTTCGATGCGGGTAACAGGGTCAATTGCTATACGTGTCATGCTAGAGACTCCTCCCTCGTTCTACTCTTTACCTGACTTTTCCTGCTGCTCACCCTGCCCGCCGGTTGTTGGCATCGTCGCAGATGCAGTTGCCTGACCATTGCCCACCGGTGATGATGGAGATGCTTCAGCAGGTGCTTCTTTTTCGGCCTGGTTTTTTGTGGTTTGCTTCCTCACAACGGTGCCGATGGCGTGGGCAGCGGTCAGCGCCGCGACAGCCGTGACGGCTCCAATGCCGATCTGCTCAGCCGTGACCTCGACGCCAAAGCCGCCGACGTTCGGCAGGGTGCGATAAAACGGCGTCATCGTATCCCAGAAATGTGGCTGTGCGCATCCCACGCAGCCGTGACCGACGCCAATCGGCCAGTTTGTGCTATCGTTCCACTGGATACGAGGACAGTTGTAGGATGTGTTGGGGCCTTTGCAGCCCATCTTGTAGAGACACCAGCCGTTGCGATGTCCTTCGTCGCCCCATTCCTGCACGAATTGTCCTGCATCGTAGTGCGCCCGGCGCGGGCAATTGTCGTGGATGCGGTCGCCATGTGCAAAAAGCGGGCGTCCCAGGTCATCGGTTGCCGGCAACTCTTTAAATGTCAGCCAGTGGACGATGGTGGCAGCCAGGTTTGCGCCGTTCATCGGGCAGGCGCTGAGATTGATCAGGCGCAAGCCGGGAATGGCCTGGCTCACGCCCACCGCGCCCGTCGGACCGCCGGCTGCCGCCGGAATGCCGCCGAATGCGGCGCAGGTGCCTACCGCGATGGTTGCATAGGCGTTGCCGCAAACTTCTTTTGCAATATCAATGGCGGTCCGTCCCCCGATGGTACAGTAGACGCCGTTGTCAGCGAGAGGGATCGAACCTTCGACGACTGCAATATATTTTCCTTTTTCCTTTGTGACTGTATCATGCAGGGATTTTTCGGCGGCCTTGCCGGAAGGCGCCATTACCGTCTCATGGTAATTCCATGAAAGCAGGTTCAGCACGATATCGGCAAATGAAGGATGGGACGCGCGTAAAGCTGATTCAGAATTGCCGGCGCAATCCTGGAACTCCAGCCAGACTAGCGAGGGCCGGGTCGTCTGTTCGAGCGCACTCATAATGCGCCGGGTATAGCGAGGGGGCAGGGCCAGCGCACCTGCCATGAGAGAACAAAAACGTACAAAACTGCGGCGGGAAATATTCTGTCGCTCCAGAGCCGCCCAGATACCATCTTTGAGAAGATCCTCTCGACGTTCCATCGTGATGTCACACTCCTTTTCTCTGGTTGCTAAGCCACTGCATCTACTAGCCTCAAAAAATATGTTGCGTGCTTTATCCAGCCTGCTCGCATCGCTAAAATGCTCCGGTCCTGGCAATGGTCCTCTTTGTTAAAAGCATGACTCCTTTCTTATATATTGCTTGAAAAACATTGCATGCCTCTTACACTTTACAGAAAATGAAGACATGACAATGTCATGATTAGCATAACTTCCTTACAATTTCCTTGCAAATCCAGCTACATGCATCACAAACCTATCACAATCTGTTGCTCTCTGTGTTTGTGACATGTAAAGAAACAAAAAAGAGCATTGCCGATCAATCTCTCGTTCCACCTATACTCTGGCGCAGCATCTGATTCTGTGTGTGAGCCATTTTCCAGTACAGCCCTTCCAGTTGCATCAGTTCGTAATGTGTGCCTCGCTCTCGCACCCGGCCATCCTGCAAAACGAGAATCTCGTCCGCCTTTTCCAGGCCCACTAGCCGGTGCGTAATGATCAGCGTGGTACGGCCCTGCATGAGTGTGTGCAGTGCCTGAAGGACTGCCTGTTCAGTCAGGGCATCCAGATTGGCAGTTGCCTCGTCCAGCAGCAAGATGGGCGCGTTCTTGAGCATGGCGCGCGCAATAGCGATGCGCTGGCGCTCGCCACCGGAGAGGAGCAGACCCTGTTCGCCGATCTGTGTATCGTAGCCCTGTGGCAGCGCCTGAATAAAATCGTGAATCTGCGCCAGCCGGGCGGCCCGGATCAGTTCTGCCTCGCTGGCATCCGGTTTCGCCAGCAGGATATTGTCACGAATCGACGTGTTAAAAAGATGCGTGTGCTGCGTGACCACGCTGATCAGGCGGTGAATGTCCTCCTGGTGATAATCGCGTAGTGCATGCCCGCCCAGGAGAATCTCTCCTTCCTGATAGTCCCAGAAACGCAAGAGCAGATTCGCCAGCGTCGATTTGCCGGCGCCACTCGGTCCAACGAGCGCCAGGCAGTGTCCCTGTGGCAGCGCAAAACTGATGTTATCTATTACATACGCTTCATTGGCCTGATAGCGGAAACGCAGATTTTTGACAACCAGATCGCAGGACTGTGGTACCGGTGAAGGCGCATCGCTATCACGTACAGCCGGTTGCGCGTCAACGATCTCAAAGAGCCGCCGCGCCGCTGCCAGATTGCTGCCCAGTTGTTGAAAGGCCGAAGGGAGCGAGAGAACCGCTTCAAAACTGGCGATAGTCGCCAGCGCGAGCACCGCCAGCAGTACCCCGTTGAGCTGGCCTGCGCGCACCAGAGGAATAGCTGCTATCAGCATCGCCAGTGCAGCAAGATTCATCAGCAGATTGCCCAGCGCATCCTGCAAGCCGGCGATATGCGCCATGCGCGCCTGCAAGTTCACCAGTTCTTGATTGAGTTGCCGCATGCGTGCCAGCCGGTCCTGTTCGCGTCCATACGCCACCACATCGGCCATGCCCTGGATATCTTCCACCAGTTCGCGGTTCAGACGCGCCCTGACCGCTATCGCGCGCTCTCCCGTTTTCCGTCCGAGCAGGTAGGCCAGCAATGGCACACCAATAGCGGTGAGCAAAAAGAAGGCCAGCCAGAGCAGCGCGAAGAACACATGATACGCGCCCAGAAAGAGCCACATCCCCGCCGCTATGACGGCAGCCACCAGCGGCGGCGCAATCACGCGCACATACACGTTCTGCAACGTCTCGATATCGGATACCAGCCGGCTGAGCAGGTCGCCGCTGCTATGCATCTCAGCTTTGCCGCTGCTCAGTGCCAGCAGGCGGGCCGGTGCCAGCGGCTCCAATGCCTGGTAGAACCAGACGCGCAGTTGTGCCAGCAGGCGGAATGAGACGTTATGAGAGACGTAGCGTTCCAGGTAGCGAAAGACGCCGCGCGCGATACCGAAGAAACGCACGCCGACAATTGCTACCTGAAGAGCTGCCACCGAGGGATGCAGCGCGGCAGCCGAAATGAGATAGGCCGAAGTTGCCATCAGACCAATGCCGCCGCCCACCGTTGCCACGCCGAGCAACGCCGCCAGCGCAATCCAGCCTTTGAGCGGCCATGCCAGGCGGAGCAGCCGCCAGAGTGTTCCTGTCTCGTGTGTCATACGCTGCCTCCATATGCCTCGACTAATTGCTGATAGATGCCGGCGTGCTGCATCAGCGTCTGATGTGTTCCCACTGCCGTCACCAGCCCTTCGTTGAGCACAATAATCTGATTAGCTGCCCGTACTGTATTGAGACGATGAGCGATGATCAGCACTGTGCGTCCCTGCATCAGTCGCTGTGTGGCCTCGATGATCAACTCTTCCTGCTCAGGATCGAGATTTGACGTTGCCTCATCCAGGATCAGCAGCGGAGCGTCTTTCAGAAATGCCCGCGCCAGGCTCAGGCGCTGTATCTGACCGCCGCTCAGGCGCGCACCCTGCTCGCCGATGATCGTATCATAGCCCTGCGGCAGTGCCTGGATAAACTCATGTGCGTATGCCTGCCGTGCCGCCGTGATGACCTCTTGCAGCGATGCTTCAGGCTTTGCGAGACGGATATTTTCCGCCACCGTTGTGTTGAATAGGTAGGGATGTTGTGGCACCCAGGCCACCTGCTGGCGCCACTGCTGCGCTGGCAGAGCCGATAATGCGACTGAGCCAATACTGATCTGACCGCCGCCCGGCTCGATAAAGCGCAGCAGCAGGTGCGCTATTGTGCTTTTGCCGGCTCCGCTTGGTCCGACCAGAGCCACTTTCTGTCCCGGCTCGATGGTGAAGGAAACGTCCTGCAAGGCCGGGCGCTGTCCGTCATACGAATATTGCACTCTCTCAAAACGAATCTCATTGCTGGCAAGCGCCGGGAGCGCCGATTCTGCCGGCGCTGGCCGGGCCGGTACGGGCGTGTCGAGGATCTCGAAGATGCGCTGTGCCGCCGCCGAGCCGTTCATGCCGGCGTGAAAGCGTGTGCCGAGCATGCGCAGCGGCAGGTAAAATTCAGGTGCCAGCAGTAAAACAAAAAATGCTTGCTGGAAAGGAATCCAGCCATAGAGCAGGCGCAGACCGATTTCAACTGCCACAATCGCAGTGCTGATTGTTGCACCCATTTCCAGGACGAGCGAAGAAAGAAATGCCACGCGCAGCACGTTCATCGTCGTCTTGCGGAATTGCTCACTCACGCTGCGAATCGTTTTTTCCTGAGCCTTGCTACGGCCAAAAAGCTTCAGCGTGGTCAGGCCCTGTAACACATCCAGAAAATGTGCGCTCATCAGGCTCAGCACCTTCCACTGCCGCTTCGTCAGCGCATCGGCCATCATGCCGATTAGCGCCATAAACACCGGCAGGACCGGCGCCGTGACTAGCAGGACTACGCCGGAGAGGATATCAACCGAGAAGACAACGATGACAATAGCGAGAGGAACCAGTATCGTCAGAAACAATTGCGGCACATACTGGCTGAAGTAGGCGTCCAGCGCTTCCACACCCTCAACGAGAGTATTGGTCAGCTCTCCGCTGCGTTCGCCTCTGGTGTAGGCTGGCCCCAGTGCCAGCAGGTGAGCGAGGAGACGCTCACGCAGATCGGTCTTAACGCGCGCTGCCACACGATTCGCCGTCACACTGCTCCCCCCCAGCAACGCCGAGCGTACGACGATGATCGCCGCCAGTCCACAGAGCAGCAGAAACACCTGCGACAGCGTTTGCCTTGCCAGGAAGACGCCGCTGACAACCGCGCTCATCGTGTATGCCTGCGCAATGATCAGGATGCCGAGAAGCAGTCCGACCCCGACTGTCAGGAAGAGATAGCTCTTCCCGCCTTTGATGGAACGAAACAGTCTTTTATCTATCTTCATGGTAGAAAACAATCTGCCGCCAGGGTTGCCAGGGTTGTCATAATTGCCAGAGATATCAGAGTTGGCAGTAATATCAAAGTTGCCGATGATACCAGATTTACCAGAGATATCAGAGTTACCAGAGATTCAGGGCGCCCGCGAGGGGCGCCCCTACTATAATCGACAGCGGTCTGGAAGATCTGTGAGATCTAAGGCAGAACCGTCTATGGTAGGGGCGAGGCTTGCTCTCGCCCTGGTCCCTGGTAGGCAAACGCCGTACAAAACCCTGGTAGACAAACGACACCCAAAGCTAGTAGTGAACCGCCGTCTGGCGTCCGATGCGCTTGCGAAAGATCCAGTAGTTCCACGCCTGATAAACCAGCACGAACGGCACAAAGATCAATGCAACCCAGCTCATGACTGTGAGCGTATAGGTACTCGAAGAAGCGTTATAGATCGTCAGGTTCCAGGCCGGATTCAGGCTGGAGATCATGACGTTGGGATACATGCCCGCGAAAATGGTTGCTGCTGACAGCAGGATGGTGGCCGCGAGCATGATGAAGGCCCAACCATGCCGTCGTGTGTGAATGAACCAGCCAGCAGCCAGCAGCGCGGCAGCAGCGCCCAACGGCCCCGTGCCGGGATCAACGCCCAGGCGACTGAACACGCCGGTGAAGAGGTAGCCGCCAGTGACCACCAGGAAAATCAGGATGACCGTTGGCAACCAGAGCCTGCTGGCAGTGGTATGCGCCTTCTCCATCATCGCATCCTCTGTTTTCAGGCTCAGAAAGACTGCACCGTGCAGTGTGAAGATGCTGACAAAGGCGAGACCGGTCAGGATTGCATAAGGATTGAGCAGGCCCCAGAAGTCGCCTACATAGTTCATTTTCGCGTCAATCGGCACGCCCTGGATAATATTGCCGACTGCCACACCCCACAGCAGGCCGGGGATGAGGCTGCCCACAAACATCAGCCAGTCCCACGTGGAACGCCAGCGCGGACTCTCAACTTTGCTGCGGAACTCAATAGCTACACCACGTATGATCAAGGCCGCCAGCATCAGCAGTAGCGCCAGGTAGAAGCCGCTGAACAGGGTCGCGTACCAGTTGGGGAAAGCGGCGAAAATCGCACCGCCAGCGGTCAGCAGCCAGACCTCATTGCCATCCCAGAACGGGCCGATAGTATTGAGAATCATGCGCCGCTCTGTGTCGCCTTTTCCCAGGAACGGCAGCAGGATACCTACGCCGTAATCAAAGCCTTCGAGGAAAAAGTAGCCGGTGAACAATATGCCGATCAGAGCAAACCAGAGCGTATTCAGGTCGAAGTTCATGATACTCTTCTCCTTCTTTTAGTAAGTCTGTGCCAGAGAAGGCGCCTTTTCACCTTGCTCTCCATGCCCTGGTTCTGGTTCGCCTTTCGCGTATTTGACCAGCAGGTACACGTCAGCAACCATCAGCACACCGTAGAGCAGTGTGAACAGGATCAGCGATATCAGGACCGATGGGGCATTCACCGTAGGGGATACCGCATCCGCCGTTTTAAGCAAGCCAAAGACGATCCAGGGCTGGCGACCCATCTCGGTCATTATCCATCCCGTTGTGTTCGCCACATAAGGCAGGACAATGGCGAATGGCAGTAGCCATAGGAACCAGCGCACAGTCTCCAGTCGCTTCTTCAATGCCAGGTAGACGGCGATCAAGGCGAGCAGAATCATGAGCAGGCCCGCGCCCACCATTAAGCGGAACGACCAGTAGGTGATAGCGATGGGCGGGACATAATTGCCGGGGCCGTACTGCTTCTCGTACTGAGCCTGAATCTGGTTGATGCCCTCCACTTTAGCCGTCGGGTCATTGTAGGAGAGGATGCTGAGCAGTGTAGGAATTTTAATCGAGAAGATGTCTTTGCGGCTATCCTCACTGCCGATGGTAAAGAGAGAGAAAGCTGCCGGCTGTTCGCTGTTCCACAACGCCTCTGTTGCTGCCATTTTCATCGGCTGAATACGCACCATGTACTGGGCCTGAGTGTGACCGTTCACTGCCACGAGGATACTGGCGATCAATGCTGCGATAATGCCGATATTAGCGGAATGCTTGAAAAGCTCCTGTTCACCTCTTTGACGTAAAAGGTTGTAGGCGCTGATACCGAGAACGAAGAAGGCAGCGGTAGCAATGCCGCCCAGAATCACATGCGGAAATTGCACCCACAGGTTGCCGTTGGTCAGCAGTGCGAAGAAGTTGGTCATCTCAGCCCGGCTGCCACGCACAGCATAACCCACCGGCTGCTGCATAAACGAGTTGGCGATCAAGATCCAGAGTGCCGAAATGTTCGAGCCGAGCACCACCAGCCAGATTGACGCCAGGTGCGCCCATTTAGGCAGCCGATCCCAGCCGAAGAGCCAGATGCCCAGGAAGGTGGACTCCATAAAGAACGCCAGCAGGGCTTCAATTGCCAGCGGCGCACCAAAAATGTCACCCACATAGCGCGAATAGTTGGACCAGTTCATGCCGAACTGGAACTCCTGCACGATTCCGGTGACGACGCCCATAGCGAAATTGATCAGGAAGAGTTGTCCCCAGAAGCGAGCCATGCGCTTATAGATCTCGTTCCCGCTGCGGACATAGGCTGTCTCCATAATTGCTACCAGCAGTGACAGCCCGAGTGTTAGCGGGACAAAAAAGAAATGATAGATGGTCGTTATGCCGAATTGCCAACGAGCCAGCGTTAACGCATCCATAAAGCCTCCTTAGATACCTACTGCTCTCTATGCCGATCCCTGGCAGTAGCGCGTAAGACAGATATGCTGCGGAGTTCGAGAGGCGGACCTCCCATCCTCATTGCTCCCCCGTCCTGTAGGCGCCGGTTTCTTGCCCGGACCGGGCATACCGATCATACCGGTCAATATAGACAGCCATGCGTCGGTTTTCACATAACGGAGTATAGGGCGCCCATATCACAGAATGATCTCAGTGCGTGGACTTTCTATCACAAAGTTCTCACAATGGATAGCCAGATGTCCTTACACGTTGCACAAGAGACTGTGCTAAGTACAGGCGATCATAAAAGCTTTCCGAGTTTGTGTTGGAGCTTCTCGGTGGTGTAGGTCCACTTGATGGGTTTGGCCGTTTGATTGTAATGGGCGATGAACTCCATCAGAGAAGTCTCAAGAG
>CADDYT010000159.1 GCA_902810755.1 Chloroflexota bacterium | reverse complement strand
GGGGGATTGGTACCGAAAAATGTAACTGAGGCCGGGGGGTTGCTCGTAATGGAATTGTGAATGGAAAGGGATGGTTTCCGGTCAGACATATTTTCTCTGTTTGTAGTACGCATATTCAGGGCAGGTGGAGTGTATGGTCGAAACATTGTCCTGCAGGTCGGTATTTTATCCCGGGCATGCCGCTTATGCGCGCACGCGGCTGCTCGCGTGGTTGTTGCTGGGCGCGTACCTGACGTGCGCTATCCTTCTTGCCTGGCTGGGCGCTCGCTTTGCCGGAACCTATGCGCATACCTTCACGCTCTATCTCAAATGGCAGGATTTGCTGGTGGCGCTGTGCTGGTCGCTGGCGGCCATCGCGCTGGGTGGCTGCGTGCTGGTGGCGCGTTTCCTCTACGCCCTGCGTGTCGGCGCTCGCCTGGGCATGGTAGAGGTCACAGGGCAGAGGGAATTGACCGTGCGCGACCTCTCGGCGAAGAATCTGGCCAGCGTTTTCTGGATGGTTGGCACGGCGATGGCGTGTATGGGCGCGGCTGTCGTGGGGCTGTTGCCTCTGAGTCTGCCCGGCTGGACACTGCACCTGCCGCATCCCGCGCTGGTCGTTTTCGCCACCCTGGCCGCCCTTGCGCTGGCCATTCCGGGGCTGATCCTGACGGCCATTAGCGGCTCGTTTGTCATTATCGGCTGGGTCGGCGGCATCTCGTTCTGTCGCAATCTCGGCGCGGCCTGCACCTACGACCTTTCCGCGCAGACCACGTTGATGATCGACGATTTCGTTCTCACCGTGATCTCTCCCAACCGACCGGAATCGCTGATCGACCTTGACCTGTTGCAGCCGGGCGATCGGCGTTCCCTGCTTTCCCTGCTGCGCGAGCAGTGGCTCGACGCGCACCGCCCCTGGAACCCGCACCTGGGCGAAGAGATCGACGCCGCACTGGAAGAGGCCGGGGAGGCTGAGAACTATACGCTGGTGGGGTGAGTGTTGCCTTTCTCTCACAGAGCGACTTATAATGAGAGTGATGTATTTTGAATCTCGTAGCGCGGTACTGTACACGGGCATTGACACCTCGGGATAAGGAGAACAGCGTGGAAGAGAGTGTTTACAAGGTGATCTCGCTGGTGGGTACCAGTAACGAGTCCTGGGACAGGGCAGCCGCCGCCGCTATCGAGCGCGCCTCGCAGACCTTGCGCGACCTGCGCGTGGCTCGCGTGGTGGAGCAAGACATCCACATCGAGCCTGGCAAGCCGCTGACCTACCGGGTGAAGGTGGAGCTTTCGTTCAAGTACGAGGGCGGTAGTTAGTCTGAAGCATTCCGCCAACATTTATTGCAGGGGTGGCGGACGCCACCCCTGCAATAAATGTTGGCGGAATGCTTCATGACGGGAATAATAAAGAGCGCACAGGCGTTGTAGTATGTGAATCAGTGTCTTCAGGATAGGAATATTGTAATATCTCGAAAAAAGTATTGACATCGGCTGGTAAGCGATGTATACTTATACCTTGCCAGAGTGTGTATCAGTAGAGAACCAATGTGACGGCACAACCGACAGGTAGACAGACAGACAGGAAACTGTGGCACAGGTGGCGATTACAGGTAGAGAGAAATCAAAACGCTTAACGATACATCACCCCCCACAAGCAGTACCAGCAAGCAACGCCGCTTGACATGACGTGATAGGACTTTCGGGTCGATTCGCCGCTGCCCGTATGCAGAGCAGAGCGTACCGGGGTATGCTATGCTAGACCGTGCTGTATTGTGGCGTCTTGCGTGTTTATTCTGCTCCCTTTCCGGGTGAGTGGGGTAGGATGCCGACGTGATGTAGCGTATTTTGTCGTTTGGAGAGACCGCAAATTGCGCAAAGGTCTCGTTGAATTTCATGGGGCGGCTGGTAGTGAAGGTGGCTGTGGTGTCTGAAATACTTTGTACGTGTAGGGAAGTAGGAGTAACCGCTGGCGTCGGGCTATGGCGGTTACTTTTCTTGTCACAGAACGTTTCTCAACACAGGCATTATTCACGTATTGTATCTTTTTTCCGTTTCCGTGGAGTCGGGGTATCCCGTCTCCTGGATTCCTCTGTAATTACGGGCGACCTCCGCGCCATGCAGGGGCTGCCCACAGTGAGAGGAGAATACCACACATGGCAGTAAGCACAAGGGCCGTTGCGCTCCCGGAGCGCGTCTCTTTCGCGCGCATCCCCGACATTCGGCCAATGCCTGGCTTGATCCAGATTCAGCTCGATTCTTTTGAATGGTTTAAGAAAGAAGGTTTACGCGAACTCTTTGAAGAAATCTCTCCCATTGAAGACTTCACCGGGAAAAATCTGAGCCTGGAATTTATCGTTCCCCCGGAACCGTTTGGCAAACCCAAGTATACTGAAGATGAGTGCCGCGACCGCGACGCGACGTATGCCGCTCCGTTGACGGTCAAAGCGCGCCTCATCAACAAGGAGACGGGCGAAATCATCGAGAAGGACATCTTCATGGGTGATTTCCCCCTGATGACGCGGCAGGGAACCTTTATTATCAATGGAGCGGAGCGCGTTGTGGTCAGCCAGCTCGTGCGGTCGCCCGGCGTCTACTTCACGGCGGACGAGGACGCGACGACGGGCCGCAAGCTGTTTGCCGCCAAGCTCATCCCGGCGCGCGGCGCCTGGCTCGAATTCGAGACCAGCAATAAGAACCTGCTGACCGTCAAGATCGACCGCAAGCGTAAACTGCCGGTGACGACGCTGTTGCGCGCCATCGCCAGCCTGGCCAGGGACCAGTGGCACCAGGAAGAATTCGACCTGACAACGGATCAGGGCATTCTTGATGCGTTCCGCGATGTGGATAATGATCCCAACATTCGCTATATTCAGGCGACGCTGGACAAAGACCCGGTGAAGACCGAGGCCGATGCCCTGCTCGAACTGTATAAGAAGCTGCGTCCCGGTGATCCGGCGACGCTGGATAACGCGCGCTCGCTCGTGAAGAATCTCTTCTTCAATGCGCGCCGCTATGATCTGGGCAATGTCGGTCGCTACAAGCTCAATCGCAAGCTCGATCTGGCGATTCCGCAGCATGAGCGCATTCTGACGCAGGATGATCTGGTGAACATCGTTCGCCGCATGATCCAGTTGAACAACGGGCATGGGCGCAGGGACGATATCGACCACCTGGGCAACCGCCGCGTGCGCAGCGTGGGTGAGTTGATTCAGACGCAGTTCCGCGTTGGCCTGCTGCGCATGGAGCGCGTGGTCAAAGAGCGCATGAGCATTCAGGAGCCGGGGCAGGCGACGCCGAACGCGCTGATTAACATTCGCCCCGTCGTGGCGGCGATGAAAGAATTCTTTGGCGGCAGCCAGCTCTCGCAGTTCATGGACCAGACGAACGCGCTGGCCGAAATCGGCCACAAGCGACGCCTCTCGGCCCTCGGCCCTGGCGGTCTCTCGCGCGAGCGCGCCGGTTTCGACGTGCGCGACGTTCACCAGTCGCACTATGGCCGCATCTGCCCGATTGAGACCCCGGAAGGCCCCAACATCGGCCTGATCGGCAACCTGGCGACGTATGGGCAGATCAATCCCTACGGCTTCATCGAGACGCCGTATCGCAAGGTCTACAAGCGCCTGCCCTCCAACGACCCGCGCCTGATCGGGCGCGAATTCCGGGGCGTGCTGGGCCGCGAGCGCGAGGACATCAAGAACGCCGCCGGTGAGGTCATTATCAAAGCTCGCCAGCGCGTGCGCATCACGCCGGAACTCTTTGAGCAGTTGAAAGAGGCCGTCGATGGCGAAGTGCGCATCAAGCCCTTTGTCACCGACGAGGTGGATTACCTGACTGCCGACGATGAAGAGAATTACTGGATCGCGCAGGCCAACGCTCCCCTGACCGAGAACGATGAGTTTGCCGAGGAGCGTGTGCTGGCGCGTAACCAGGGCGAGTTCATCATGGGCAGCTCGGATATCATGGACTACATGGACGTTTCGCCGCGCCAGACGGTGAGCGTGGCAACGGCGCTCATCCCTTTCCTTGAGCATGACGACGTGAACCGCGCGTTGATGGGCGCGAACATGCAGCGCCAGGCCGTGCCGCTGTTGCAGCCGCAGTCGCCGATTTGCGGCACCGGCATCGAGCGGCAGGTGGCCATTGACTCCGGCCAGGTGGTGCTGAGCGAGACCGAGGGCGAAGTCGTGTCATCCACCGCGCGCCGCATTGTGATCGTTGACCCGCAGGGCGAGGAACACATCTATCGCCTGCGCAAGTTCGTGCGTTCCAATGCAGGCACCTGCATCAACCAGCGCCCGATTGTGCGCAAGGGCGACTATGTAGCCGCCGGTCAGGTCATCGCCGACAGCTCCTCGACCGAGCAGGGCGAACTGGCGCTGGGGCAGAATATTCTGGTAGCCTTTATGAGCTGGGAGGGCGGCAACTTTGAGGACGCCATCCTGATTAGCGAACGCATTGTGCGTGAAGACCTCTTCACGTCCATCCATATAGAAAAGTACGAGGTTGATGCCCGCGATACCAAGCTGGGGCCGGAAGAGATTACGCGCGACATTCCGAACGTGGGTGAGGAAGGGCTGCGCAACCTGGACGAGCGCGGCATCATCTATGTCGGCGCAGAAGTGGGGCCGCAGGACATCCTGGTGGGTAAGATTACTCCCAAGGGCGAGACCGAACTGACGGCGGAAGAGAAGCTGCTGCGCGCCATCTTCGGTGAGAAGGCGCGTGAGGTGAAGGATACCTCGCTGCGCGTGCCGCATGGCGAGCGCGGCAAGGTGGTGGAGGTCAAAATCTTCTCGCGCGACAACGGCGACGAATTGCCGCCGGGCGTCAACCAGCTGGTGCGCGTAAGCATTGCGCAGAAGCGCAAGATCGGCGCGGGCGATAAGATGGCGGGTCGGCACGGGAATAAGGGCGTGATTTCAAAAGTGCTTCCGATTGAAGACATGCCGTTCCTGCCCGATGGCACACCCGTCGACATTATCCTGAACCCGCTGGGCGTGCCGCACCGTATGAATATCGGCCAGATCATGGAGACGCATCTGGGCTGGGCGGCCAACGCGCTCGGCTTCAAGATCGCGACTCCGGTCTTTGACGGCGCGTCGGAGGAGGATATCGAGGAACTGCTGCGCCGCGCGGGCCTGCCGGAGACCGGCAAAGTCCAGCTCTTCGACGGGCGCACCGGCGAGCCGTTTGACGAACCGATTACCGTTGGCTACACCTACATGTTGAAACTGGCGCACCTGGTCGAAGACAAGGTTCACGCCCGTTCCACCGGCCCGTACAGCCTGATTACGCAGCAGCCGCTGGGCGGGAAGGCGCAGTTCGGCGGCCAGCGTTTCGGCGAGATGGAGGTCTGGGCGCTGGAAGCCTATGGCGCGGCCAACATCCTGCAAGAGATTCTCACCGTCAAGTCGGACGACGTGGTGGGTCGTGTCAAGACCTACGAGGCCATTGTCAAGGGCGAAAACATTATGGAACCGGGTGTGCCGGAGTCCTTCAAAGTGTTGGTGAAAGAGTTACAGAGTCTGGGCATCAATGTTGAGGTTCTCAACGAGGACGATCAGCGCATCCAGTTCGTTGAGGATACGTCCAACGATGTGATGCCAGAGCTGGGGATCAACCTGTCCGGTTTCGAAGGAGATCAATAATCCCCGATCAACTGTGGGGGCCGATCAATCGATGCTGGGCGCGATATATCGGCCCCTGTGGTGGGGTTTATAGGAGGCAACATGCTCGAAGTAAATGATTTCAACGCAATCCGTATTAGCCTTGCCAGCCCGGATCAGATTCGCGGTTGGAGCTATGGCGAGGTGACGAAACCGGAGACGATTAACTACCGCACGCTCAAGCCGGAGAAAGACGGCCTGTTCTGCGAGCGCATTTTCGGCCCGACCAAGGACTGGGAATGCTACTGCGGCAAATATAAACGAGTGCGCTTCAAGGGCATCGTCTGCGACAAGTGCGGTGTGGAAGTTGCGCGTTCAAAGGTGCGCCGCGAGCGCATGGGCCATATCGAACTGGCGTCTCCCGTGAGCCACATCTGGTACTTCAAGGGGACGCCGAGCCGCATCGGCTTGCTGCTCGATCTCTCGCCGCGCAACCTGGAGCGCATCCTCTACTTTGCGCTCTACGTCGTGACGAGCATCGATGAGGAGGAGCGCCAGCGCGAACTGATGCGCATCGACGAGCAACTGGCGAATCTGGAACAGAATCTGGATAGCCAGGTGGTGGAGCGCATCGAGAGCGAGCGCGACAACCTGGAAAACCAGAAACAGGAAGTGCAGCGCCGTGTCAGCAACGCGCGCGAGGAGATCGAACGGCAGCGCGAGCAGGAACTGGAGGCCGCGCGCCGCGCCGAGAGCGATACGCTCGATCTGCTGCGCGACCTGATGGGACAGGTGGCCGAGGAGGATATCGTCTACGAGCCGTCCGAGCAGGTGATCGTCAGGGAAGGTGATACCGTGACGCGCAAGAGCCTTGAGACGCTGGAGCGCGTAGCGGAGGCGTTCCGCAACACCATCGCAGACACCGCGCGCCACGAACTGGAGCAGATCAGGAGCGAGGAGGGGCGCGATCTGGAACGGCTGCAACTGGAATATCAGGGCGAAGTCGATCAGGCACAGAGCGCGGTCGAGAAAGAGCGCACCGCCGAACGGACGCGGCTGGAACAGTTGCGCCGCGACCTCGAGGGCCTGAAGAAGATGGACCTGTTGCAGGAGAATCGCTATCGCGAACTGAAGGAGGCCTTCGGTTCCGTCTTCCGTGCCGGCATGGGCGCGGAGGCCGTGCGCGAACTGATCGCCGCGATCGATCTGGATCAACTGGCGGCGGAGCTGCGCAAGGAGATTGGCTCGACGGTGGGCCAGCGACGTAAGAAGGCAACAAAGCGGCTCAAGGTCGTCGAGGCCTTCCGCAAGTCTGGCAATTCGCCGGAGTGGATGATTCTCACCGTGCTGCCGGTGTTGCCGCCCGACCTGCGCCCGATGGTGCAACTGGACGGCGGACGCTTCGCCACCTCTGACCTGAATGACCTCTATCGCCGCGTGATTAACCGCAACAACCGCCTGAAGCGGTTGCTGGAACTCTCGGCGCCGGAGATCATCATTCGCAACGAGAAGCGTATGTTGCAGGAGGCGTGTGACGCCCTCATCGACAACGGTCGCCGTGGACGCGCCGTCGCCGGTTCGGGCAACCACAAGCTCAAGAGCCTGTCCGATATGCTCAAGGGCAAGCAGGGCCGCTTCCGCCAGAACCTGCTGGGCAAGCGCGTCGACTACTCTGGCCGCTCCGTCATCGTGGTCGGCCCGGAGTTGAAGCTGCATCAGTGCGGCCTGCCCAAACGCATGGCGCTGGAGTTGTTCAAGCCGTTCGTCATGCGCAAACTGGTGGAGCAGAACTTCGCGCACAATATTAAGAGCGCGAAGCGGTTTGTCGAGCGCGTCAAGCCGGAGGTCTGGGATGTGCTGGAAGAGGTCATCAAAGACCATCCCGTGCTGCTGAACCGCGCGCCAACGCTGCACCGTCTGGGCATTCAAGCCTTTGAAGCCGTGCTGGTCGAGGGCAGCGCCATCCAGTTGCACCCGCTGGTCTGTTCGGCCTTCAACGCCGACTTCGACGGCGACCAGATGGCCGTCCACGTGCCGCTCTCTGAGAAGGCGCAGGACGAAGCGCGGCAGTTGATGATGTCGACGCGCAACCTGCTCTCCCCGGCCACCGGCGAGCCGTCCATCGGCGCCAGCCAGGATATGGTGCTGGGCTGCTTCTACCTGACGCAGGTGCGCCCCAACAAGAAGGGCGAGGGCCGTGTCTTCACCGATACGACCGAGGCCCTGCTGGCCTTCCAGCACGGCGTCATCGACCTGCAGGCGCCGATCAAGGTGCGCCTGGGGACGCCGGACAATCCGGTGGAGATCTATGACAATCCGCCGCCGGAGAAGGCGACGATGCGCTCGAACGGCAAGCTGGTTGAGACCACCGTCGGGCGTATCATCTTCAACGAGGCGTTGCCGGAGCGGCTGCGTTTCAAGAACTACGCCATGAAGAAGGAAAACCTGAAGCAGATCATCAGCGAGTGCTTCAAGGAGTACGGGCGCGTCAAGACGGCGGAGCTGGCCGATGAGATCAAACGCCTGGGCTTCAACTACGCGACGCGCGCCGGCGCCACCATCGCCATCAGCGATGTCAAGGTGCCGGAGGGCAAGCAGGATGAACTGGCGAAGGCCGATGCGCGCGTGGCCGAACTCGAAGAGCAGTACCGTGACGGTCTGATCACCGAGAACGAGAAGTATCAGCAGACGATTGACACCTGGAATGAGGCGACGGAAAACATCCGTAAGATGGTGGAAAATACGCTCGATCCCTATGGCTCGATCTACACCATCGCCAATTCCGGCGCGACAAAGGCGAAATTCCAGCAGATTCGCCAGTTGTCCGGTATGCGCGGCCTGATGGCCAGTCCTTCTGGCCGCATCATCGATGTACCAATTCGCGGGAACTTCCGTGAGGGCCTGAGCGTGGGTGAATACTTTATCAGTAGTCACGGCGCTCGTAAGGGTCTGGCCGACACCGCCCTGCGTACCGCAGAGTCCGGCTACCTGACCCGCCGCCTGATCGATGTGGCCCAGGACGTGATCGTGACGGAGGAAGACTGTGGCACGACTGAGGGCATCCTGATTACCGACGCGGACAGCAAGGAGATGATGCTGCCGGATATGCGCGGTCGTATCGTGGGTCGCATTCTGGCGGAGGCCATTGCTGAACTCGGCTACGAAGTCGGTGATGAGATTACCGAAGATATGGCTGACGAGATCGTGGAGAAGGGCATTACTGCTGTGCGCGTGCGCTCCGTGCTGACCTGCGCGGCCAGACGCGGCGTCTGCCGCAAGTGCTATGGCCGCGACCTGGCGGCGAACGCGCTGGTGCGGCTCGGCGGCGCGGTCGGCATCATCGCGGCGCAGTCCATCGGTGAGCCTGGCACGCAGCTGACGATGCGTACCTTCCACACAGGCGGTATCGCGGGCGCGCAGGGCGACATCACGCAGGGCCTGCCGCGCGTCGAAGAACTGTTCGAGGCGCGCGTGCCAAAAGACAAGGCGGAGATCAGCGAGATCGACGGCGTGGTGGAGATCATCAAGGATGAGAATACCGGCGAGCGCCGCGTGCGCGTGGTCTCGGTCACCGACATCTTTGACGAGTATCCCCTGCCGGATGGCAGCACGATCCTGGTGCAGGATCGCGAGCCGGTGCAGGCTGAACAGGTTATCGCGCTGATGCCGCCGGAGAACGGCAGCGAGCCGGTGCCGGTGCATGCGCGTACCTCTGGCGAGGCGATTGTCAACGCCAATGGCGTGCTGACCATCCGTTCGGAAGAGCGCGACGAGCGCACCTACCCGATTCCGGCGGCGCGCAACATCGTCGTCAATCCGGGGCAGAAGATTCAGGCCGGTATGGCCATCACGTCCGGCCAGCGCGACCCGCAGGAGGTGCTGCGCATCCAGGGCCGCGAAGCCGTACAGCTCTACCTGGTCAAAGAGGTGCAGCGAGTGTACCGCAATACCGGTGTGTACATCAATGATAAGCACATTGAGGTCATCATCCGGCAGATGCTGCGCCGCGTCAAGGTGGAGGAGCCGGGCGATACCGAGATGCTGCCCAACGATCTGGTTGACCGCTTTGTCTACGCGGACACCAACGCGCGCGTGCTGGCGGAGGGCGGCGAGCCTGCCACCGCACAGATCGTGCTGCTGGGCGTCACCAAGGCCTCGCTCAACACCGACAGCTTCCTGGCGGCCGCCTCCTTCCAGGAGACGACGCGCGTGCTGACGGAGGCGGCGATTGAGGGCCAGACCGACCATCTGGTGGGCCTGAAAGAGAATGTCATCATCGGCAAGCTCATTCCGGCTGGCTCCGGCATCGCGCAGCGCCGCAAAGAGCAGATCGCGCGCCAGCAGGCCGCCGCGGCTCGCCTGGCCGCACAACCGGTGGTCACCGGGAATCTCGGCAACCTGCTCGGCGGTTTTGGTACTCCTGGCAGTCTGGTCAGCTCGACGCTTGACAATTTTGACGAAGAGTGATAGTATAGACATCCGCAGCATGGAGATAAGGGCGCAATAGATGCGCCCTTATCGAAATGCATGAGGATGAAAAAGAAATTAAGAAGAACCAGGGAGGATCGTTCATTGCCGACGATCAATCAATTGGTCCGCAAGGGCCGTTCGCACAAAACAAAGAGGTCGAAAGCGCCGGCGCTGCTTTATTCATATAACGCGCTCAAAAATGAGACCTCGCGCCTGCGTGGCTCACCCCAGAAACGTGGGGTCTGCACCCAGGTGCGTACTATGACGCCCAAGAAGCCGAACTCGGCAATGCGCAAGATTGCCCGCGTTCGTCTTAGTAACCAGATGGAAGTGACCGCTTACATTCCTGGGGAAGGGCATAACTTACAGGAACACTCTGTCGTGCTGATCCGTGGCGGTCGCGTTAAAGACCTGCCCAGCGTGCGCTACCATATCGTGCGCGGCACGCTCGACAGTGATGGCGTGGCGAAACGGCGCAGAGGCCGCTCCAAGTACGGAGCCAAGCGACCCAAGCCTGGACAGGCAGCAGCTCCGGCGAAGGGCGCGAAGAAATAAAGAAACATTAGACATATCGCACGCACCGTAATCAGTTGAGACGAGCCTACGGACTCATTTTGGAAAAGAGATTTACGGTGAGAGTCGGGTGTTCTCCGGCGCGTTAAGGCGCCAGTCATCCCATCTGGGATTGAAAGAAAGGAAAGGCACCCGCGTGTAGGCGTCTGTGGAGATTGTCGCGGCGGTCCCCTGAGTATTCAGGCAGGCCACCGGCGACCAATCAAACTCGACGCCTTTTCTGGTGTTTATTACGAATGAGGAGGCAAACCTTGCCAAGACGCAAGAGAGTTGTGAAACGCCCGGAAATCCCGGATGCAAAGTACAGGAGCAAGAATGTGGCCCGCTTCACCAGCAAGTTGATGCTGGACGGAAAGCGCAGCCTGGCCGAACGCATTCTTTATGATGCGTTTGATATCATTGAGGCCAAACAGAAACGGCCCCCGCTCGAAGTATTTGAGCAGGCGCTGAAGAACGCTATGCCTACTATCGAAGTCAAGCCCCGTCGTGTTGGCGGTTCCACCTATCAGGTGCCGGTCGATATTCGCGGTGATCGCCGCAGCGCGCTCGCGATGCGCTGGTTAATCAAATCGGCGCGCGCTCGTAGCGGCCACTCGATGTCGGAGAAACTTGCTAATGAGTTGATGGATGCCGCAGCGGGACAGGGGGCCACGATCAAGAAACGTGAGGAGACCCATAAAATGGCGGAGTCGAACAAGGCTTTCGCTCATTATCGCTGGTAACATTACATCATGGCAAGAGAATTTCCCTTAGAAAAAACTCGCAATATCGGTATTATTGCTCACATAGACGCCGGGAAAACTACGACGACGGAGCGCATCCTCTTCTACACGAAGAAGATTCACCGCATGGGTGAGGTGCATGAAGGGGCTGCGACGATGGACTGGATGCCCCAGGAGCAGGAGCGAGGCATTACGATTACCTCTGCCGCGACCACCTGTTTCTGGCAGGACAACCGCATCAACATCATCGATACTCCCGGACACGTCGACTTTACCGCCGAAGTCGAGCGGTCGCTGCGTGTCCTGGACGGCGGCGTCGTGGTTTTTGACGCGGTCGCCGGTGTGGAACCACAATCGGAAACCGTCTGGCGTCAGGCAAATAAGTATAATGTCCCTCGTATCTGTTTTGTCAATAAAATGGACCGTGTCGGGGCTGATTTCTGGCGCACCATCGATATGATTCGCGAGCGCCTGGGCGCGGTCCCCGTGCCGATTCAGATCCCGATCGGTCAGGAAAGCTCGTTTAAGGGTTTTGTCGACCTGCTCGATGAGAAGGCGGTGACGTTTATCGATGATCTGGGCACCAAATCGCAGCAGACTGCCATTCCCACCGACATGGTGGCCGAGGTAGCACAGCACCGCGAATTCCTGGTGGAGCGTGTCGCCGAAACGGACGAGGAGCTGACCCTCAAATACCTTGAGGGCGAGGAGATTACGAAAGAGGAGCTGAAGGCGGCCCTCCGTCGCGCAACCATTGCCGGCACACTGGTGCCGGTACTTTGTGGTTCCGCGCTGAAAAACAAGGGCGTGCAGGCCATGCTCGATGCCGTCATCGACTATCTCCCTTCTCCCCTCGATATCCCCGCCCCCGTCGGCGTCAATCCCGATACCGGCGCTCCTGAGACCCGCGCAGTCAGTGATGACGCCCCCTTCAGCGCGCTGGTATTCAAAATCGTCGCCGACCCCTTTGTCGGTCGCCTGGCCTACCTGCGTGTCTATTCCGGCACGCTGAACAAGGGCGCGGGCGTTTTGAACAGTACCAAGGACAAGTCCGAGCGTATCGGCCGCCTGTTGCGTATGCACGCCAACCATCGTGAGGATATCGACGAGATCCGCGCCGGTGATATCTGCGCCGCTGTGGGCTTGCGTAATACCTTCACCGGTGATACACTATGTGACGCGCAGCATCCCATCGTGCTGGAGTCCATCGTCTTCCCGCAGCCGGTCATTGAGATCGCCATCGAGCCGAAGACGCGCGCGGACCAGGATAAGATGGCGATTGCGCTGACCAAACTGGCGGAAGAAGACCCCACCTTCCAGGTACACACCGATCCAGAAAGCGGCCAGACCATCATCAGTGGTATGGGCGAACTGCATCTGGATGTGATCGTGGATCGCATGTTCCGCGAATACAGGGTAGAGGCCAACGTGGGGCGCCCACAGGTCGCCTACCGCGAAACGATCACACGCGAAGCCCAGGCCCAGGGCAAGTTTGTTCGGCAGACGGGCGGCCATGGGCAGTACGGTGATGTGTGGATCCGGGTCGCGCCCAACGAACGCGGCAAGGGCTTTGAGTTCATCAATGCCATTGTTGGCGGCGTGATTCCGAAAGAATTTATCAAACCCGTTGAAAACGGCATTCGAGAGGCGCTGGAAAACGGCATCATCGCCGGTTTCCCGATGATCGATGTCAAAGCTACCCTCTATGACGGGTCATACCATGAGGTTGACTCAAGCGAAATGGCCTTCAAAACCGCCGGTTCGCTGGCGATTCGCGAGGCCGCGCGCAAAGCTGCCCCGATCCTGCTTGAGCCGGTGATGCTGGTAGAAGTGACAACCTCCGAAGATTTCTATGGAGACGTGATCGGTGACCTCAACCGACGCCGTGGAGTCATTCTTGGTATGGAGAGCCGGGGGGCGATGTATGTGGTGCGGGCGCATGTTCCCCTCGCTGAAATGTTCGGCTACGTGAACGACCTTCGTTCCATGACCAGCGGACGCGCCAGCTACTCCATGGAGTTCGCGCACTACGAACCCGTGCCAAAAGCAATCGCCGATGAAATCATGGCGAAAGCAAGTCGTTAATGTGTACCTCTCGGTCTCTGTTGCGCAGGCGGCATAGACTGAGGGCTACTCTTCGATTAAGAGGGATATCCTCTGCAAGCCCGGAGCCGAAATCAGGGCATAGGCCGACCGGGCGCATCGATTGTGCTTTTTTTACATCCAGCCCTATCCGTAGGGCGAGTACAGGACGAATAAGACATTATCTGTGCCATCGCAAAGGTGCAGCCCCTGACGCACAATGTTTGCACTGAGCACAACGTGAGGAAACAGAAATGGCAAAGAAGAAATTTGAGAGAACGAAACCCCATGTGAACGTGGGAACGATTGGTCACATCGACCATGGCAAGACGACGCTGACGGCGGCCATCACCAAAGTGCTGTCCACCGCCAAACTGGC